>JBGPMS010000038.1:0-23687 GCA_041487115.1 Gammaproteobacteria bacterium | reverse complement strand
CCCAGCATCATCTTGGCGTCCTCGCCCACGGCCAGGACCTGTTTCCTGCCGTTGACGATGGTGATCGCGACGACGGAGGGCTCGTTGAGGACGATGCCCTTGCCGCTCACGAAGATGAGCGTATTGGCTGTACCGAGGTCGATGGCGAGGTCGTTGGAGAAGTAACCGCCAAGGAATCCAAACATGAAGCTCCCGCTTGTGAAAGATAGTGCAGAGGGAAAAAGTTATAATACTCTACTTGAAGAATGCGTTGGAAGCGCCCGGCGCATCTCACCCTGCCTCGACGAGCCGTCTGCCTCAAATTCAAATTCCCCAATGAGCCTCTCACTGAACGACGTCAGCCGCATTGCGCAGCTCGCCCGCGTCGAGGTCACGCAAGCTGAAGCCGAGCAGGTCCTTTCCCAGTTGCAGGCCATCTTCGCGTTGATCGAGGAGCTGCAGTCGGTGGACACGCGCGGCATCGAACCCATGTCCCATGGTCAGGAGGTGACGTTGCGGCTGCGCGAGGACCAGGTGACGGAGCGCGACCAGCGCGACCTGTTTCAAAGCATCGCGCCGCAGGTGGAAGCGGGACTCTACCTGGTACCCAAAGTAATCGAGTGAAGGGCGAACGGTGGGCGAGGATGGGCAACGCCCCACCGCCTCGGCCCATCGCTTCGAATCACGCTCCACACCGCACGATGATCAACGCCAGCCTCACCGAACTGTCCGCCGCGCTCGTCCGGAAGGAGATCTCCAGCCAGGAGCTGACCCGGCTTTTTATCGACCGGGCGCAGCGCTTAAACCCTGCGCTCAACGCTTTCATTACCCTGGACCCAGAGGCCAGCCTGGCGCAGGCGCAGGCTGCGGACCAGCGCATCGCCAGAGGGCAGGCGCAGCCGCTGACCGGCATCCCGGTCGCTCTCAAGGATATCTTCTGCACCAAGGGCTGGTTGACCACCTGTGGATCGAAGATCCTGTACAACTTTACCGCGCCCTACGACGCTCATGTCGTCGAGAAGCTCGGCGCGATTGGCGCGGTGAACCTGGGCAAGACCAACATGGACGAGTTCGCCATGGGCTCGTCCAGCGAGACTTCTCATTTCGGCCCGGTGAAGAACCCGTGGGACCCTACCACGGTCCCTGGCGGCAGCTCGGGCGGATCGGCGGTAGCGGTGGCGGCGCGGCTCGCCCCCGCCGCTCTGGGTACCGACACCGGCGGCTCGATTCGGCAGCCAGCAGCGCTGTGCGGCATCTCGGGCTTGAAGCCCACCTACGGCGTCGTCTCCCGCTTCGGCATAGTCGCGTTCGCCTCCAGCCTCGACCAGTGCGGACCTATGGCCAAATCCGCCGCCGATCTTGCGTTGCTGCTCAACGTCGTTGCCGGATTCGATGCGCGCGACTCTACCAGCCTCGACCGCCAGACCGAGGACTACGCGCGCGACCTGGAGCGGCCAATCGCCGGCTTGCGCATCGGACTGCCCAAGGAATTCTTCTCAGGGGGCCTGGCCCCGGATGTCGCGCGCGCGATAGAAGCTGCCCTGGCCGAATTCGCGCGGCTAGGCTGTCAGGTGGTGGAGGTGAGCCTGCCGCGCAGCGGGCTGGCGGTTCCGGCCTACTACGTCCTGGCGCCGGCCGAGGCCTCCAGCAATCTGGCGCGCTTCGACGGCGTGCGCTACGGCTTCCGCGCGCCCGAATACAGCGATCTGACAGACATGTACAGGAAAACTCGGGCGCAAGGTTTCGGGGCGGAAGTCAAGCGCCGCATCCTGATCGGGACTTATGTGCTGTCGCATGGGTACTACGATGCTTACTACCTGCAGGCGCAGAAGGTGCGGCGCCTGATTGCGCAGGACTTTACCGAGGCCTTCCAGCGCTGTGACGTGATCATGGGCCCGACCTCACCGACCACCGCGTTCAAGCTCGGGGCGAAGACCGCCGATCCGGTGCAGATGTACCTGAACGACATCTATACCATTCCAGCCCCACTCGCCGGGATCCCTGGGCTTTCCATCCCCTGCGGGTTCGGCGACGGCGATCTTCCTGTGGGCTTGCAGATCATGGGCAACTATTTTACGGAAGCTCGTCTGCTCAACATCGCGCATCAGTACCAGCGAGTGACCGATTGGCACCAGCGCATGCCTCCGGGAAGCGAAGCGTGAAGGCAGAAATATCTGTCTGGGTGCGCCTGGCGCCATCGCTAAGGCTTTGCCCGGCGCCGTTTTCTCCTCACCTTCGACTCGGTGACGCCGCATGAACTGGGAAATCGTAATCGGGCTGGAAACTCACGCTCAACTCTCGACCGCATCGAAGATGTTTTCAGGTGCGTCGACGGCGTTCGGCGCACCGCCGAATACGCAGGCCAGCGCGGTGGATATCGCGCTGCCCGGCGTGCTGCCGGTGGCCAACGCTGGCGCGGTAGAGCGGGCCATCCGGTTTGGGCTGGCGGTGGGCGGAGCGATCCGCCGCCGCTCGGTGTTCGCGCGCAAGAACTACTTCTATCCCGACCTTCCCAAGGGTTACCAGATCAGCCAGTATGAGTTGCCCATCGTCCAGGGGGGCAGCATAGCGATCCGCGTCGGCGACGCCGAGAAGACCGTGCGCCTCACCCGCGCCCACTTGGAGGAGGACGCCGGCAAGTCGCTGCACGAGGATTTCCACGGCATGAGCGGCATCGACCTCAACCGCGCCGGCACACCACTACTGGAGATCGTCTCGGAGCCCGACATGCGCAGCGCGGAGGAGGCAGTGGCCTACGCGAAGACGCTGCACGCGCTGGTGCGCTGGATCGACATTTGCGACGGTAACATGCAGGAGGGCTCGTTTCGCTGTGACGCCAATGTCTCAGTGCGCCCGACCGGCACCGCGACGCTGGGGACGCGCTGTGAGATCAAGAATCTCAACTCGTTCCGCTTCCTGGAGCGTGCCATCGAATTCGAGGTACGGCGCCAGATCGAGCTCCTGGAGGATGGCGGGAAGGTCGTGCAGGAGACGCGGCTGTACGACGCGGAGCGGGACGAGACGCGTACCATGCGCACCAAGGAAGACGCACACGACTACCGTTACTTCCCCGATCCCGACCTGTTGCCGCTGGAAGTGCTCCCGGCGTGGATCGAACGGGTCCGCAGCGCGTTGCCCGAGCTGCCCGCTGACAAGCGCGACCGGTTCCAGCGCGAGTTCGGCCTGACCGCCTACGACGCGGCGTTGCTCACTGCCAGTCGCGAGACGGCGACCTACTTCGAGGAGGTTGTAAAGGCACTGGGAGGAAAGGAGCCCAAGCTTGCCGTCAACTGGGTAACGGGCGAGCTCGCCGGGACCCTGAACAAGGCGGGTCTCGATATCGCCGAATCCCGAATATCGAGTGCCCAGCTCGGCAGATTGCTGCTGCGCATCCTCGACCACACAGTCTCAGGGAAGATGGCAAAAGACGTGTTCGCGGAAATGTGGCGCTATTGCGAGCAGCCAGCCCAGCGAACCATAGAAAATCTGGCTGACCTTACGATTCAAGAGCTTGGCCTTAGTCAGATCTCGAACGCCGACGAAATAGAGGCGATCGTGGACGCGATCATCGCCGTCAGCGCTACACAGGTTGCCGAGTTTCGTGCCGGAAAGGAGAAGGCCTTCAACTTTCTCGTCGGGCAGGCGATGAAAGCGACCAAGGGCAAGGCAAACCCGGCCCAGGTCAACGAAATCCTGCGCAGGAAGCTGTTGATGTGAAGGGCGCCGGGCGGAAGGCCCTGCGCGAGGGCAACCCCGCTTCAGCGCTGGGTCAACTCGAGGTAACGCTTCTTATCTTCCTCGTACTTCGTCTTGACCGCCTGAACTTGAGCCTGATGACGCTCGACCTCGGCCTTGAGGCTGTCCACCTCGGCCCTCTGATCGACGATGTCCTGCCCCAGGCCGTCAGGTACTGACTTGCCGGCGTTGATGAGGGAAGCGGCCTGTTGCTGCAGGTTGCTGAGTTTGTCCTGTGCCCTCTTCAGCCGGGGCTCGAGCGTGCGGATGACCTGCATCGGAAGCTGCAGCGTCCGATCCCGCGCGTCGTCGATCTCCTTGGGGCTGGTGTAGGTATTGACCAGAGCCATGTCGCGCCGCCGCTGCTCGAACGCCCGTTGCTTTTCCGCCCGCTCATGGGCTGCCTTTTCATCGGTCGCCTTGCGCTGCTCCGCCGTGTTGGCCGGGTCCAACTTGCGCACAGTTAGGCCCTGCGTGCTCATCTCCGTGGCCGCGTGGTCCTTGTACTCGGGGGGGATGGACTCGCCGTAGTGGGTGACCCCCTTTTCGTCCGTCCATTTGTAGATCTTCGCGGCCGCGGCGGCATCCGCCAGAGCTACGGCGAGCGCCAAGCTCACCATGAAGATCACCCGGTCAACGTACATGCGTCTACACTCCATACTTGCTGCGATAACGCATGACCATCTGCAACTCGCGTGCCATTTCCCCGCGCCCGCGCAGGTACCCCAGCAGATCGTCCAGGTTGGCTATGCTGGCCACCGGGAGATGCAGGCTCTGTTGCACTTCCTGCACCGCCGACAGTGATCCCTGGCCGCGCTCCATCCGGTCGAGCGCGACGACCACCCCGCAAGCAACCGCCCCGCTGGCCCGGATCAAGTCGACCGACTCGCGTACCGAGGTTCCGGCAGAAATCACGTCGTCCACGACCAGGACACGTCCGGCCAGCGGTGCCCCGATGATTGCACCACCTTCGCCGTGGTCCTTCACTTCCTTGCGATTGAAGGAGATCGGCACATTTCGACCTTTTTCGGCAAGGGCTACCGCAGCCGCCGTGACCAGCGGAATACCCTTGTATGCCGGACCGAATAACTGGTCGAACGCGATCGCCGAATCGAGCATGGCATTGGCGTAGAATTCCCCCAGTCGCCTGAGCGATTCGCCATCGTTGAACAGCCCGGCGTTGAAAAAATAGGGCGAAAGCCGCCCCGCCTTGGTGGTGAACTCTCCGAAACGGAGAACCTGCCGCTCCAGGGCGAAGGCGATAAAGTCGGTTCGAAAACTCAGATCCAGCTCCTTGTGCGCGTTGTCAGTCTCAATCTAAACGGCATACGGTCGGCGGTCAACAAAGGCCTGCTGCACTGGTTGCCGGGCCAGAAGGCCGACGTCGTTTGTGTTCAAGAGCTGAAGGCACAGGCTGCGGATATCCCGGAGGCAGTGTGCAATCCGGGACGGCTGCGGGGCCACTTCCACTTCGCGGAAAAGAAGGGATACAGCGGGGTTGGCCTGTACTGCAGGCGCGAACCGGACCGGCTTATCGCGGGCTTGGGGATCGCCGACATCGACGCCGAGGGACGCTACCTCGAAGCCTGGTTCGGGCAGCTGAGCGTGGTGTCCTTCTACCTCCCGTCGGGTTCCAGTTCGGACCAGAGGCTGGCGGTGAAATTCAGCTTCCTCGAACGCGTCATCCCCCGGCTCCACGAGTTGGCGATCAGCGGACGCGACGTGATCATTTGCGGCGACTGGAACATCGCACACCGGCAAATCGACCTCAAGAACTGGCGCTCCAACCAGAAGAACGCCGGCTTTCTCCCCGAGGAACGTGCCTGGCTCTCGGGTGTGTTCGACCAGCTCGGCTATGTCGATGTGTTCCGCCGGCTGGATTCCCGGCCGGAGCAATACACCTGGTGGTCGAACCGGGGTCAGGCCTGGGCCAAGAACATAGGTTGGCGCATCGACTACCAGATCGCCACCGCGGGAATCGCGGCCAAAGCGGTGAAGGTGTCGATCTACAAGGCGAAGCGCTTTTCGGATCACGCGCCGCTCATCATCGACTACGACTACGAGATCCGCTGATCATTCATGCGCGGTTCGCTCGTTCCACGGCGCGACCCAGTACAGAAGCACCATTCCGGGCAGTGCCAGCAGCGTGCAGACCAGGTAAAAATCGAACCAGCCGACGCGCTCGACGATCCACCCGGTGGTGGCGTTGATCAGCGTGCGCGGCACCGCCGCCAGGCTGGTGAACAGAGCGAACTGCGTGGCGGTGTAGCGCGGGTTGGTCGTACGCGCGATGAAGGCCGTGAACGCTGCGGTCCCCAACCCCACTCCGAGCGCTTCGAAGCCGATCGCGCAGGCCAGGGCCGCGCGACTGCCCGGCAGCTCGGACAAGGCCGCGAAACCGAAGATCGACAATGCCTGCGCTACACCGAACACCCACAGCGCGCGGTTTATTCCCAGCTTGACCATCCACAGGCCGCCGAGCAGACCGCCGAACACGCTAGGCCAGAGCCCAGCATTCTTGGCGATGAGGCCGATCTGGGACTTGGTGAACCCCATGTCGAGATAGAAGGGAGTAGCCAGTGCCGTAGCCATGCTGTCCCCGAGCTTGTAGAGGAAGATGAAGCCCAGCACCAGCGCCGCTCCGCGCCAGCCGGCGCGGCCGAGAAACTCCGCGAATGGCTCGACCACCGCGGCACGTAAGGTGCGCGGTGTACCAGCCGGTACCGCTGGCTCGTGCACCAGCAACGTCATGGCCATTCCCGGCAACATGAACAACGCAGTGACCAGAAACACGGTCGGCCAAGGCAAGAAATCCGACAGCACCAGCGACAGGGAGCCTGGGATCAACCCTGCGATCTTGTAGGCGTTGACGTGTACGGCGGTGCCGAGCCCGAGCTCGGCGTCGCTCAAGATCTCGCGCCGGTAAGCGTCCAGCACGATGTCCTGGCTCGCGCTCAGAAACGCGGTGAGCGCAGCGAGGCCTGCGATCGCGCGCAGGTCGGTCCCTGGCACCAGCCCCCCGACTAGACTGATGGTGAGCAGCAGGGCGGACTGCGTCAGCAGCATCCAGCCGCGCCGGCGCCCGAGCCAGGGAAAAGCAAACCGGTCGAGTAGCGGCGCCCAGACAAATTTCCAGGTGTAGGGAAACTGGACCAGCGTGAACAGTCCGATCGCCTTGAGGTCCACATGCTCGGACCGTAACCAGCCTGGTACCAGCGTGAGGAGCACATACAGCGGCAAGCCCGAGCTGAACCCGGTGAACACGCAGATCAGCATGCGCCGGGTCAAAAGGACCTCGCGCAGGGACGGCGCGCCGGTGGCGTGCGCGCCCTGGTGTGGCTGCACACCACGCGCGCTGGGCTGGCCGGCCGCGGGTTGATTGGCTATGACTGCGCACCCCGGTCGAAGCGATAGACCGCCAGCGAGCCCAGCAGGCGGGGCAGCACCGACACGACCCGCCCGCGGTCCATCACTACGCGCTCGAGGATGCGGATGCCCTGGTCGGCGCAGAAGTTCTCGAAGTCGCCAATGGTAAACAAGTGCACGTTGGGTGTGTCGTACCACTCGTAGGGCAGGGTTGGCGACACTGGCATGTGGCCCCGCAGCACCTGGAATCGGTGGCCCCAGTAGCCGAAATTGGGGAAGGTCACGATGGCCTGCCGCCCGACCCGCAGCATCTCGCCGATGATCTGCTCGGTATGGCGCACCGCCTGCAGAGTTTGCGACAGGATTACATAGTCGAAGGAGCCGGACTCGAAGCCTGCGAGCCCCGACTCGAGGTCGCTTTGCAGCACGTTCACGCGGTTGCGGACGCTCGCCAGGATATTGGCATCGTCGATCTCGATGCCGTAACCGAAAGCTCCGCGCACTTGCGTCAGGAATCGAAGGAGCGAGCCGTCGCCGCAACCCAGATCCAATACCTGCGCTCCGGGCTGGATCCAGCCGGCGATGGTATCGAACTCGGGCCGGCCCGACAGGACTGTTCCCGCCTGGCCGGATAGTGGAGCCTTTGGCCGCGTCATTCGATGTCGATATTGTCCAGGTAGGCTCGAATGAGACGGTGGTACCGCAGGTCATCCATGAGGAACGCATCATGGCCATGCGGGGCATCGATCTCGGCGTAGGAGACGGTAAGCCGGTTATCCACGAGTGCCTTGACGATCTCGCGCGAGCGCGCCGGCGAGAACCGCCAGTCCGAGGTGAACGACACCACCAGAAACGCCGCCTTGGCACGCGCCAGCGCCCGAGTGAGGTCGCCACCAAACTCGAGGGCCGGATCGAAGTAATCCAGCGCCTTGGTGATACGCAGATAGGTGTTGGCGTCGAAGTAGTCCGAGAACTTGTCTCCCTGATGGCGCAAGTAGGATTCGATCTCGAACTCCACGTCGAAATTGAACTTGAGCGCGCCGTTGCGAAGCACGCGGCCGAACTTCTCCGCCATGGCATCGTCCGACAAATAAGTAATGTGCCCGATCATTCGCGCCAGGCGCAGTCCGCGCCGCGGCACGACGTGGTGCGCGTAGAAATTGCCGCCGTGAAAATCCGGATCGGTCATGATGGCCTGGCGCGCCACTTCGTTGAAAGCGATGTTCTGCGCCGAGAGCTTGGGTGCCCCTGCAATCACCAATGCATGGCGGATGCGGTTCGGGTAGCTGAGCGCCCACTGCAGCGCCTGCATGGCGCCGAGGCTGCCGCCCATGACCACTGCGAAGCGCTCGATACCCAGGCGGTCCGCGAGCCGCGCCTGCACCTCCACCCAGTCCTCGACCGTGACCATGGGGAAGTCCGCGCCCCAAGGCCGGCCGGTGTCGGGATTGATGCTGGCCGGCCCGGTGGACCCATGGCAACCGCCCAGGTTGTTGACGCCGATGACGAAGAACCGGTTGGTGTCCACTGGCTTGCCCGGGCCGACCAGGTTGTCCCACCAGCCCAGGTTCTTGGGATCGTCGCCGTAGGTGCCCGCCACGTGGTGGGAGGCATTGAGCGCGTGACACACCAGGATGGCATTGTCGGATGCCGCGTTGAGCTGGCCGTAGGTCTCGTAGGCGAGCTCGTAGCGCTCGATGACTGCGCCACTGCGCAGCCGGACCGAGCGATCGAACTCGGCCTTCTGCGGGACGACAACGCCGATCGCGCCCGGGGCGTGCATAAGTTCCGTCGTCATTGAGGCGAGGAAGGGGCCGGCGCCCGGGCGTGGGACAGCCTGCGCATCATCTGCTTCACCGCGTCCTCTTTCATCGCCTGGAACAGAAGGTTCTGCTCGTTCTCCTTGGCGAGGACTGCCTGATCGTCGTAAGTGTAGTCGCGGCGCAACAGGATCTCGCTGGACGGGATCCAGTCCTTGTTGGCGTTGTCGTGCAGACGATAGGACACGCGATAGCGCAGCTGGAATTCCGCCACCCGCCCGGCCACAGTCAAAGACAGGATCTGCGCCTCCTGCGCCTCACCCAAAATGTCCAGCACCACCTCCGCTTCCTTGGGTTGAGCGGCAAGCTTGCCCTGGCTGCCGCTGGCGATATAGCGCTTGAGCTCTGCCGCGAAGGAAGAATAGGCCGGCGCCGAAATGTACAGGCTTTCGAACGGGAGCTTGGGCGGACCGCTCGGGCGAAAACCGCAGGACGCCAGCACGGCGGTCATCGCGACAGCGAGCGCAACCCCGGCGCGCCCCGGCGCGCCGGTCCTAAGCCCGCCGAAGGGCCTGATCCACCCTGGCTCACACCACCACATTGACCAGCCGCCCCGGCACCACTACAACCTTTTTCACCACCTTTCCGGCAATATACTTCTGTACGATCGGGCTGTTCAGCGTCAGCGTCTCGATCTCCGCACGCGACGCTTCGCTCGGCGCGCGGATGCTGCCGCGCATCTTGCCGTTGACCTGCAGCACCAGCTCTACCTCCGCTTGCTTCAGCGCAGCCTCGTCCGGTTCGGGCCATCCGGCATCGAAGATATCGGCCCGAAAGCCCAGATCGCGCCACAGGTGCCACGCCGCGTGCGGGGTAATGGGCGCGAGCAGACGCAGCAGGATGGAGAGCGCCTCGCGCGTCACCGGGAGGCTGGCGACCGCGAACATCAGCTCGGCACTACCGCCCGACGCACCGCGGTTCGCCCGTTCCAGGGCGTTGAGGATCTTCATCGCCGCCGAGACGACGGTATTGAACTGGAACTTCTGGAAGTCGTAGTTGGCCTGCTTCAAGATCGCGTGCACCTCGCGCCGCAGACCCGCCTGCTCTGGCCCCAGCGCAACGCCATCGACCTCGCCTGCCTTCCCCGTCCCGGCCTGCGCGAACTGAACGCAGAAATGCCACAGCCGCTTCAAGAACCGGAACGCCCCTTCCACGCCGGCATCCGACCACTCCAGGGTCTGCTCCGGCGGCGACGCGAACATCATGAACAGCCGCGCGGTGTCCGCACCGTACTGATCGATGAGCGCCTGCGGGTCGATCCCGTTGTTCTTGGACTTGGACATGGTGCCCACGCCGCCGGACTCGACCGACTGCCCGTCGGCCTTGAGCCTGGCGCCGATGCGCTGGCCGCGCTCGTCGAACACCAGATCCACGTCGGCCGGGTTGTAGTAGACGATGCGTCCGGTGTCCGACTTGCGGAAAAAAATCTCGTTCAGGACCATGCCCTGCGTGAGGAGGTTGGTGAACGGCTCATCGAGTGCGACCAAGCCGAGGTCGCGCATGACCTTGGTCCAGAAACGCGAATAGAGCAGGTGCAAGATGGCGTGCTCGATGCCGCCGATGTATTGATCCACCGATAGCCAGTAGGGCACGCGCTCGTCCACCATCGCGCGATCGTTGTCGGGGCAGGCATAGCGCAGGTAGTACCAGGACGAGTCTACGAAGGTGTCCATGGTGTCGGTCTCACGCCGCGCCTTGCCGCCACACTTCGGGCAGCGGCAATCGCGGAACGCCGGCGTCTTGGCCAGCGGGTTGCCGGTCCCGTCGGGCACCAGGTCTTCGGGCAGCCTGACCGGCAACTGATCGTCGGGCACCGGCACGTCGCCGCACTTCTCACAGTAGATGAGCGGGATCGGCGTGCCCCAGTAGCGCTGGCGCGAAATACCCCAGTCGCGTAGACGGTACTGGACGCGCTTGCGCCCGAGGTCCTTGTTCTCCAATGCATCGGCGATGGCGTCCACCGCCGGCTGGAACTCCAGCCCGTCGAAGGGCCACGAGCTCACCGTGATGCCGTGCTCGGCGTAAGCATCCCTCCAAGGTGGCGTCGTGTCGACATAGGCCCCGGTCTTGGATTGGATCACGCACTTGATCGGCAGGCCGTACTGCGTAGCGAACTCGAAGTCGCGCTGGTCGTGCGCCGGCACCGCCATCACGGCACCTTCGCCGTAGCTCATCAAGACGTAGTTGGCGACCCAGACCGCCAGCTTCTCGCCGGTCAACGGATGGAGAACATGGAGGCCGGTGGGCATACCTTTCTTCGGTTGGGTGGCCAGGTCAGCCTCCATCATCGCACCGCGCTTGCACTCCTCGATGAAAGCCGCGAGCTTTGGGTTTCCGGCTGCCGCCCGCGTTGCAAGTGGATGTTCCGCCGCCACGGCACAGTAGGTCGCGCCTATCAGCGTGTCCGCCCGGGTGGTGAAGACCGTCAGCACGCCGCTGTCGTCCGCATAGGGGAACCCTACGTCCACACCTTCGCTCCGGCCGATCCAGTTGGCCTGCATCAGCTTCACCCGCTCGGGCCAGCCGGGCAGGCCGTCGAGCCCCGCCAGCAGCTCGTCGGCGTAGGCGGTGATGCGCATGTAGAACATCGGGATCTCGCGCTTTTCCACCAGCGCGCCGGTGCGCCACCCACGCCCGTCGATCACCTGCTCGTTGGCGAGCACTGTCTGGTCCACCGGGTCCCAGTTCACCAGCCCGGTCGTCTTGTACACCAACCCCTGCTCCAGCATGCGCAGGAACAGCCACTGGTTCCAGCGGTAGTACTCGGGACGGCAGGTGGCCAACTCGCGTTCCCAGTCGATAGCAAAGCCCAGCGACCGGAGCTGCTTCTTCATGTAGGCGATATTGTCGTAGGTCCACTTGGCCGGCGGCACGCCGTTGGCCATGGCGGCGTTCTCCGCCGGCAACCCGAAGGCATCCCAGCCCATGGGCTGGAGCACGTTGTAGCCCTTCATCCGGTGATAGCGCGAGAGTACGTCACCGATCGTGTAGTTGCGTACGTGCCCCATATGCAGCTTGCCCGACGGATACGGGAACATGGACAAGCAGTAGTACTTCGGACGATCCCTGCTCTCGATCGCCCGCGCGGCCTTCGCCTGTTCCCACTCCATCTGTGCCTGCTTTTCCAGTTCGGCTGGACGGTACTGCGGCTGCATCATGATCAACGACCTGGTTTAGAAAGTGCAAAATTATACCTGTGCCCATCACCCAGACCAGCATATCCGCGCAGTAAGCCGCGCCGGGAGACCGGCCCTGCTTTGGGGTACCATCTCGACTGCCTAAGGGTGTCACGCCCGGCACGGTCGTATCTGCGGTGTCCCATGTCCAAACGCCACCCTATCATCGCCGTCACCGGGTCTTCGGGCGCCGGGACGACCGTGGTCGGGAAAATCTTCGAGGACCTGTTCCGGCGCGAAGGAATTCACGCGGCGTTCGTCGAGGGCGACAGCTTCCACCGTTACACGCGCGACGAGATGCACTGCGCGATCGAGGCTCTAGAGCGCGACGGCGGGCGCCCCATCAGCCACTTCGGTCCAGAGTCCAATCATCTCGATCTGCTCCAGGCCCTGTTCCAGGAATACGGCCAGCGCGGGACCGGGCGCGCGCGGCTTTACCTGCACACTGACGAACGCGCCACGCAGCACCGCCAGCCGCCAGGTACGTTCACTCAGTGGGCGCCCATCGCGCCGGACACGCAGCTGCTGTTCTACGAAGGTCTGCACGGCGGTTTCGTGTCCGAGAGGGTGGACGTGGCGCGCCACGTCGACCTGCTGATCGGCGTGGCGCCGATCGTGAACCTGGAGTGGATCCAGAAGATCCACCGCGACATGCAAGTGCGCGGCTACTCGGTCGACGCCGTGACGCAGACGATCCTGCGACGGATGTACGACTACGTGCACTACATCACGCCGCAGTTCTCGCGCACCCACATCAACTTCCAGCGCGTGCCCACCGTCGACACCTCCAATCCGTTTGCCACCGAGGGCATCCCTGCACCGGAGGAAAGCCTGGTGGTCATTCGCTTCGCGCGTCTCGGGGAAGCAGATCTTCCACAGCTACTGCGCACCATCGACGACGCTTTCACCTCCCGGCCGGACACCCTGGTTGTTCCGGGCACTTCGATGGCACAAGCGATGGATCTGATCTTGACGCCGCGCATCCGCGCCATGATGGAAGGGAAGCACGCGAAGGCCTGATGAGCCCGCTGGCCGGCAACCGCCCATCGATTTTCAATCGCACCGCTCGTGGCGCCGGTATAATCGCGCAACCGTGCACCCTCCAGCCAAGTGATCTCCAGCAACATCCTCGCCGGCCTCAACCCGCAGCAGCTCGAGGCCGTGACGCTGCCACACCGGTCCGCCCTGATCCTGGCCGGAGCCGGCAGCGGCAAGACGCGCGTACTGACCACCCGCATCGCCTGGCTGATCCAGACCGGCCAGGTGAGCCCTCATGGCATCCTGGCGGTCACCTTCACCAACAAGGCGTCGCGCGAGATGCTCACCCGCATCTCCGCCATGTTGCCGATCAACACGCGCGGCATGTGGGTGGGCACCTTCCACGGCTTGTGCAACCGCATGCTACGCGCACATCACCGCGACGCGGGGTTGCCCCAGACCTTCCAGATCCTCGACACCCAGGACCAGCTGGCGCTGATCAAACGGCTGCTGAAAAGCCTCGGCGTGGACGAGGAGAAGTACCCGCCGCGCGACCTGCAATACTTCATCAACGGCAACAAGGAGGCCGGCCGTCGCGCTTCCTCGACGGAGGCGCACGACGACCACTCCAGGCGCCTAGTCGAGCTCTATTCGGAGTACGACCGGCAGTGCGCCCGCGAGGGTGTGGTTGATTTCGCCGAGTTGCTGCTGCGCTGTTTCGAACTGCTGGCGCGCCATGAAATCCTGCGCGAGCACTACCGTCGGCGCTTCTCCCATATCCTGGTGGACGAGTTCCAGGACACCAACCGCCTGCAGTACCTGTGGCTGAAGCTGCTGGCTGGCGCGCAAAACGCCATCTTCGCCGTCGGGGACGACGACCAGTCCATCTATGCTTTCCGCGGCGCTTCGGCCCAGAACATGTTCGAGTTCGAGCGCGAGTTCGCTCAGGGCCGCGTGATCAAGCTGGAGCAGAACTACCGCAGCCAGGGCAACATCCTGGACGCCGCCAACGCACTGATCAACCACAACCAGAGTCGCCTGGGCAAGGAGCTGTGGACCGACGCCGGCGCGGGCGAGCCGCTGCGCTGGTTCGAGGCGCCGAGCGATGTCGACGAGGGAGCGTTCATCGTTCAGGAGGTCAAGAGCCTGCGCAGCGAGGGCATGCCGCTGTCCGAGATGGCGCTGCTGTATCGGTCCAATGCGCAGTCGCGCGTGCTGGAGCACGCCCTGTTCAATGCCGGGCTGGCCTATCGCGTGTATGGCGGCTTGCGCTTCTTCGAGCGCCAGGAAGTGAAGCACGCCCTCGCCTACCTCAGGCTGGTCGCCAACCCCGAAGATGACGGCGCATTCCTGCGCGTAGTCAACCTGCCGGCGCGTGGTGTGGGCGGCCGCAGCCTGGAGCAACTGCAAGACATCTCTCGGCAGCAGGGCGTCAGTTTGTGGCAGGCCGCCCATGCCAACCCGCCAGCCGGGAAGGCGGGCCTGGGAATAGCCGCGTTCAGCCAGCTCATCGCAGGGCTGCGGCAGGACTGCCTTGGCCTGTCGCTGCCCGAGATCGTAGAGCTGGTGATCGAGCGGAGCGGGCTGAAGCGCTACTACGAAGCCGACCGCGACGGCCAGGACCGGATCGCGAACCTGGACGAGCTGGTCAACGCGGCCGCCGGGTTCGACGCTGAAGGGGGGGCGCTGCTTGCCGCCGAGGATTCGGCAGCGGTCGGGGCACAGCAGGAAACAGCAGCCGCCGGCGACCCCCGACTCGCGCTGTTGAACGCATTCCTGGCCCATGCCGCGCTCGAGGCGGGCGATCATCAGGCGCCCGACGGCACGCATGCACTGCAGTTGATGACGGTCCACTCGGCCAAGGGCCTGGAGTTCGACGCCGTTTTTATCAGCGGGCTCGAGGAAGGGCTGTTTCCGCACGAGAACAGCCTGAACCAGGCCGACGGCGTGGAAGAGGAGC
Organism: Gammaproteobacteria bacterium; assembly: GCA_041487115.1. GTDB lineage: Bacteria > Pseudomonadota > Gammaproteobacteria > Burkholderiales > SHXO01 > SHXO01. The sequence continues at coordinate 8,673 of JBGPMS010000038.1, read as the reverse complement.
GGCGGTTGATGTACGTGGCGCTGACACGCGCCCGTCGCAGACTGTATCTGAGTCATGCACAGACACGCATGCTGCATGGGCAGACGCGCTACAACATCGCCTCGCGGTTCTTGAGCGAGATCCCGGAGCAGCTGGTGCGTCGGATCAATGCACCGAAGGCCGCCGGATGGTCACGTAGATCGTCCGGCAACGCGATCCATACCGTGACTGCCTACGGCGTGGGAGCGCCGGCCTCGTCGCCCTGGCGGGTAGGGCAGGATGTCCTCCACCCGAAGTTCGGTCCGGGCGTGATCGTGAGCGTGCTGGGACGCGGCTCCGATGCGCGCGTGATGGTCAACTTCCGCCAGTCGGGAATGAAGGAGCTTGCATTGGAATATGCCAAGCTGACGGCAGCTTGATTCCGGCATGAGACTGGGTCACTCCCCATCGCCGGTCGCCCGTTGCTCGCGGGCAAAAACGTCTCGATAGCTGGTGTAGACCGATATCAGCGTCAGCGTTACCCACAGCATGAATCCGGCGACCGCCGTCAACCCGCGCAGAAATCCGATGCCCGCCGGCAGTACCGACAACACCCCGCGCACGACGAGCAGGCTCAGCACGAGCAGTCCGGTCAGCCCGGCACCGTAGACCAGCATCGGCAGCAGATTCGCCAGGCAAGCACGGATGCTCGTCTTCAGGGCGGCAAATGCGCGCATTCCCTCCAGCGCCACCAGAGGCGGAGCAAACCAGACCGCCATGGCGAGCGGCGTAAACAAGGCCGCGCCCACCAGCAACGCGAAGGACAATCTATCGGTCGATGCGGGTACCGCCTGGGGCTGGGCACCGCCTTGTATCACCCCCGTCGCGACGCTCCGGAGATCCTCGCCGCCGACGTAAAACATGACGCCCGCGACCACCACCTGTCCTGCCAGATAAACTCCGCCCACCGTGACGAGCTGGGTGCCGTGGTATTTGAATCCCAGCACCAGGTGCGCGATCTCGACTCTGCCCCCGCGCTCCACGTCACGGCATCCCAGCATCAACCCGGCCATGAACACCGGCGTCAGCAGGGCAAAGACCAGGGGCCCGATCACCGGGGCGAGCATCAACACCGACCCGATGAACAGCAACAGCGTGTTGAGCATGAGCCAGACCAGAGGACGGCGGCGGAAGATCCGCAACGCGTCCACAATCCACGACCATCCCCTGCTGGCACCGAGGTGCCTGGGTTCCATGTTCGGATTCACCGTTCAACGCAGAGGCGGAGCGGCATCCTGGATGTGGCGTTGCAGGATGCGCTGGAAGCGCTCGGGGTCATGCGCATGGGTCAGCGCCCCCGGCCGCGGCAAGTGGAAATCGTACAGGCGCGAGACCCAGAAGCGCAGAGCCCCCGCGCGCAGCATCACCGGCCACGCTTCGCGCTCCGCGTCGGTGAACGGCCGCACGTCTTTGTAGGCCTCCAGCAAAGTAGTCGCGCGCGCGAGATTCAGGGTGCAGTCGGGATTCATACACCAATCGTTCACGGTGATGGCCACGTCGTAGACCAGCACGTCGACACAGGCGAAGTAGAAATCGATGAAGCCGCCGACGCGGGGTACGTGGTGCGGCAGGCTGTCGTGAAACAGCACGTTGTCGCGGAACAGGTCCGCGTGGATCACCCCGCGCGGCAGCTCGTCTTGGCGGTGGCCGACCTGAAACCGGATTTCGGCTTTCAACAACTCGGCGTTCTCCGCGCCGAGGAACGGATAGATCTCGGGCGCCACGCCGCTCCACCACCTCGGGCCTCGCAGGTTGTCCAGATGCCCGTTGTAGGTCTGCCCGGCCATATGCATCTCCGCCAGCACCTCACCCACGCGAGCGCAATGCTCGGGGCTGGGATCCATGACCGGACGCCCCTCGAGGCAGGTCACGATGGTAGCCGGCTTGCCGTTCAACTCTCCCAGCAGGCTGTTGCGCAGGTTGGCGATCGGCTTGGGACACGGGATCCCATGGCTGGACAGATGCGCCATAAGGTCCAGGTAGAACGGCAGCTCTTGTGGCTTGAGCTTCTCGAACAGGGTCAGCACGAAGCGGCCGTGAGTGGTGGTGACAAAATAGTTGGTGTTCTCGATGCCGGACAAAATTCCCTGCAGGTCGAGCAGCGGGCCGATCGAGTAGTTGCGCAGCCAGGCCGACAGCTCCTCGGCAGTGACGGTAGTGAAGACGGACATGGGAAACCGGGCAGGCGCTACCTAGAGATTGAGCTGCGCCTCGCGCTCGCTGGCGGAGGGCTCGAAACCGCGCTTGTCGTAGTGGTCGAAGATGGCTTTCACCACGGCGGCCGGCTCGTCGATCACCTGGATCAGGTTCACGTCCTCCGGGTCGATCATCCTTTCATCGACCAGGGTGCCGCGGATCCAGCCGAGGATTCCGCGCCAGAACGGCTCGTGCACCAAAATGACCGGCATGCGCCGGATCTTGCGCGTCTGCACCAAGGTCAGCGCTTCCATCAGCTCATCCAGCGTGCCGAAGCCACCCGGCACCACCACATAAGCGGAGGCGAACTTGGCGAACATCACCTTGCGCGCGAAGAAATGGCGGAACGACTGGCTGATGTCCTGGTACGGGTTGGTCTGCTGCTCGTGCGGCAGCTGAATGTTGAGGCCCACCGACGGCGAGCGGCCGTGAAAGGCTCCCTTGTTGGCCGCTTCCATCAATCCGGGTCCGCCTCCCGAGATGACCGCGAACCCCGCATCCGAGAGCTGACGCGCGATCTCTTCGGTCAGCTCGTAGTAGCGATGCCCGGGCGCGACGCGGGCGCTGCCGAAGATGCTGACGGCCGGGCGGATGCCGATCAGGCGTTCGGTCGCCTCGGCGAATTCTGCGATAATCTCGAACACGCGCCACGCCTCTCTCCCCGACCAGGACTTCTCGATCAGCTCGGGCGCCAGGGGTCTCGGAATCTTGTCTGCACTGTTCATCGTCGTCGGTTGCCTTGGGCCGCGCGCCTGCCTGCGCCGGAAGCGGCAGCGGTGTAAACGGAGAATCCCTTGCGGGGCGGGATCTCGCGTCCGCGCTTGAGCGGGCGCTGCGGAGAACTTCGCTCAAATGAAAACGCTTCTGCTGGTTGATGCTTCGTCCTACCTATATCGGGCGTTTCACGCGCTGCCCGACCTGCGGACCAAGGCCGGAGAGCCCACCGGCGCCATCTACGGCGTGCTCAACATGCTCCACCGCCTGCACAAGGACGTGCCGGCCGATTATAACGCCTGTGTATTCGACGCAAAAGGCAAGACCTTCCGCGATGACTGGTATCCCCAGTACAAGGCCACCCGTGCTCCCATGCCCGAAGACCTGGGTGCGCAGATCGCGCCGCTGCACGAGTGCATACGCGCGCTGGGCTGGCCGGTGCTCGAAGTGGGGGGCGTGGAAGCCGATGACGTGATCGGCACTCTCGCCTCCGAGGCCCAGATGCAGGGCATCCGCACCGTGATCTCCTCGGGCGACAAGGATCTCACGCAGCTCGTGAAGCCGCTCGTGACCATGGTCAACACCATGTCCAACGAGACCTTCGACGAGGCCGGTGTGGTGGCCAAGTTCGGCGTGAAACCGGAGCAGATCACCGACTATCTCACGCTGGTGGGCGATAGCGTGGACAACATCCCCGGCGTGGACAAGGTCGGCCCCAAGACAGCGGCTAAGTGGCTGCAGCAGTACGGTACGCTCGACAATCTTCTGGCGCACGCCGACGAGATCACGGGCGCAGTGGGCGAGAATCTGCGCAAGGCGCGCGACTGGCTGCCGCGGGCCAAACAACTGGTGACGGTCAAGTGCGACGTTCAGCTTCCCGTGAACGTCGAGCGGCTTATCGATGAGCCGCCCGACAAGGCCAAGCTGGCGGAGTTGTTCGAGCGCTTCGAGTTCCGCAATTGGCGGCGGGAGCTGGGTGAGGTAGCCGCGTCGAGCTCGACTCCGCCCACGCCTACCGCGCAGCAGCGAGAATACACCTCGATCCTCACCGAGGATCAGCTTGCGGCCTGGCTGGCACGCCTCGACAAGGCCGAACTGACAGCGGTGGATACCGAGACGACCAGCCTCGACCCGCTGACCGCGAAGCTGGTCGGCATCTCGTTCTCGGTCGAAGCCGGCGCGGCGGCCTATCTGCCGCTCGCTCACCGCTACGCCGGCGTGCCCGAGCAACTGCCTTTCGACCGCACGCTGGGGCGCCTCAAGTCCTGGTTCGAGGACCCGGCCAGGCCCAAGGTCGGGCAGAACGCGAAGTACGACATGCACGTGCTGGCCAACCATGACATTCGGGTGCGCGGGTTGGCACACGACACGCTGCTGGAGTCCTACGTGCTGGAGAGCCACCGGCCGCACGACATGGACAGCCTGGCCCAGCGCCATCTGGGGGTGAAGACCATCACCTACCGGGAGGTCGCCGGCAAAGGTGCGGCGCAGATCGATTTCGACCAGGTGTCGATCGAGCGCGCTACGGAGTATTCGGCTGAGGATGCGGATGTCACCCTGCAATTGCACCGGACGCTCCATCCCTACATCGAGAAGGACGAGAAACTCGCGTTTATCTACGGCCGCATCGAGATGCCGGTGATGCACGTGCTGCTGGAGATGGAGCGGCATGGCGTGCTGCTCGACAGCGGCTTGCTCGAGACCCAGAGCCGCGAGCTCGGCACGCGCATGCTGGAGATCGAGAAGCAAGCCCAGGAGCTGGCGGGCCAGCCGTTCAACCTCGGTTCGCCCAAGCAGATTCATGAACTGTTGTTCGAGAAGCAGAAGCTGCCAGTGTTGAAAAAGACGCCCAGCGGTCAGCCCTCCACCGACGAGGACGTCCTGCAGCAGTTGGCTCTCGACTATCCGCTGCCCAAGCTCATCCTCGACTACCGCAGTGTTTCCAAGCTCAAGAGCACCTATACGGACAAGCTGCCGCGCATGGTGAACCCGCGCACGGGGCGGGTGCATACGAACTACGCTCAGGCAGTAGCCGTGACCGGCCGCTTGTCCAGCAACGACCCCAACCTGCAGAACATTCCCGTGCGCACGGCCGAGGGCCGGCGCATCCGCGAAGCTTTCATCGCGCCGCCGGGGCACCACATCGTGTCCGCGGACTATTCTCAGATCGAGCTGCGCATCATGGCGCACCTGTCCCACGACGCCACACTGCTGGCCGCCTTCGCCGACGGCGAAGACGTGCACCGCCGCACGGCATCGGATATCTTCGCGGTCGCGTCCGACCAGGTGACGAGCGAGCAGCGGCGCTACGCCAAGGTAATCAATTTCGGGCTCATCTACGGCATGTCCGCCTTCGGCCTGGCGGCGGCGCTCGGCGTCGAGCGCAGCGCGGCTCAGCAGTATATGGATCGCTACTTCGCACGCTACCCGGGGGTGGCCGAGTACATGCGGCGCACGCGCGAATCGGCGCGGCAGAAAGGTTACGTCGAGACCGTGTTCGGCCGGCGCCTGTTCATGGTCGACATCAACGCGTCGAACGGCCAGCGGCGACAAGGCGCGGAGCGCGCCGCAATCAATGCCCCGATGCAGGGAACCGCGGCCGATCTGATCAAGCTCGCGATGATTGCCGTGCAAGGCTGGCTGGCCCGGGAGAAGCTGGGCACCGCGCTGGTGATGCAGGTGCACGACGAGCTGGTGCTAGAGGTCCCTGACGGCGAAGTGGATCTGGTCAAGAGTGAACTGCCGGGCCTGATGAGCGGTGTAGCGAAATTGGACGTGCCGCTGGTCGTGGACCTCGGCGTTGGTGCCAACTGGGACCAGGCGCACTAGCCCGCCACGCTAGGTCGGTTGGACAACTGGGCTCGCCACGGCCGAACCTAGAGTGAACTGGATACGGTGTAGCCGGGCATAGACGCCGTCGCGCTCGAGCAGCTCGCGGTGAGTGCCCAGCTCCACGATCTGGCCTTGCTCCAATACCACTATACGGTCGGCGTTCTCGATGGTGGACAATCGGTGCGCAATGACCAGCGTGGTGCGGCCCTGCATCAATGCTTCCAGTCCCGCCTGAACCTGGCGCTCGGATTCGGAGTCCAGCGCGGAGGTGGCCTCGTCCAGGATCAGGATTGGCGCGTTCTTGAGCAGCGTGCGCGCGATAGCGAGACGCTGGCGCTGGCCGCCGGAGAGCTTTACGCCGTTCTCGCCCACCATCGTGCTGAGCCCCGCAGGCAACTCCTGGATGAACTCCCAGGCGTGCGCCGCCTTGGCCGCGGCGATGATCTCAGCTTCGCTCGCTGCCGCCTTGCCACCGTAGGCGATGTTGGCGGCAACCGTATCGTTGAACAAGGTCACATCCTGGCTCACTAGCCCGACATTCGCGCGCAGGCTGGCGAGGCGGATGCTCTCGATGTCGTGCCCATCGATGGTGATCCCGCCGGCGGTGGCATGGAAGAACCGCGGCACCAGGTTGGCCAGCGTCGTCTTGCCGCTGCCTGACTGACCGACCAGGGCGACCGTCTCTCCCGACCGGATTTCGAGGCTCAAATTCTTGAGCGCTGGACGTTCGGCTCCCGGATAGCTGAAGACCAGGCTCTCGAGCCGGATCTCACCCCGGGAGTGGCCCAGCTCCACCGTGCCGTTATCGTCCTCCGGCTTCTCGTCCACCAGCGCGAACACGCTCTCCGCAGCGGACAAACCGCGCTGGATGTGCTCGGCGATGCCGGTGACGCGCTTCAGCGGGGCAGTGACCAGGAGCATGGCCGCGATGAAGGACACGAAGCTGCCCACGGTCGTGCGGTCTGCCTGGACCTCAAGCGAGACCTGATAGATGACCACGCCAACGGCGATGGCGGCAAGCAGCTGGACCACCGGTACGTTGGCGGCGGACGCCGTCTGCTCCTTCACCAGCAGCCGGCGGACGCGGTCGACCGCATCGCTGAAACGCGACTCTTCGTAAGCCTGGCCACCGAAGATCTTGACTACCTTCTGGCTCTCGATGCTTTCCTGCAGCACGTGGTTCACGTCACCCATGGCCTGCTGGGTCTGTCGCGTCAACCCGCGCAGACGCCGGTTGAATAGGCGCACGACGATGGCGATGGGCGGAATCATCAAGAACGTGATCAGGGTCAGCTTCCAGTTGAGCCACAGCAGATAGGCGAGCAGCGCGACGATGGTGAAGGAGTCGCGGACCAGGACGGTGACGACGTAGGTCACGGCGATGGCGATCTGGATCACGTCGAAGGTGAACTTCGAGATCAGCTTCCCGCTGAGATTATCGGCGAAGTAGCCCAGCGGAAGCGCCAGCAGCTTGGAGAACATCTGCTGCCTCAGGTCCATGATGACGCGCGTGGCCACCCAGCTGCTCGCGTACTGCCCCAGAAACGAGCCTACGCCGCGCACCGCGAACAGGGCAACGATGAGCCACGGAATCCAGCGCATGAGCACCGGATCCTTATGCACGAATGTGCCATCCAAGAACGGCTTCGCCGCGGCCGGAAGCGCCACCTCCGTGCCCGCGGCGATGAGCATGCCGACGATCGAGAGCGCAAAGATCCGCCAGTAGGGACGGACGTACTTCAGGAGCCGCAGATAGAGCTGAGTACCGGTCATGCGCGCACGATAGCACTCATTCGCGGGACTTCAAGCATCGACGCGATACGAGCGAGCCGCTTCGGACCATCACCCGAAGTTGACCATGACGTGCCGCACGACGGTGTAGTCCTCCAGGCCGTAGATCGACATGTCCTTGCCGTAGCCGGACATCTTCATCCCGCCGTGCGGCATCTCGTTGACCAGAGTGAAGTGTGTATTGATCCAGGTGCAACCGTACTGCAGGCGGCTGGCCACCTTCATCGCCTTCTTCACGTCGGTGGTCCAGATCGACGATGACAGCCCATAGTCGGAATCGTTGGCCCACAGGATCGCTTCCTCGGTGTCCGAGAAGCGGGTGACCGACAACACCGGCCCGAAGACCTCCTTGCGCACGATCTCGTCGCTTTGCAGGGCGCCAGCGATCACGGTCGGCTGGAAAAAGAAACCCTTGCCATCGACCACGCCGCCTCCAGCGACAATTTCCATGTGCCTGGTGGTCGCCGCCCGCTCGACGAAGCCGGCGACGCGCTCGCGGTGTCTCGCAGTGATGAGTGGGCCAAGCTCGGTGTCATCGCGATCAGGCGCGCCGTACACGAGCGAGGTGGCCGCGCGGCCGAGGTCCGCCACCAGCTTGTCGTAAATCTTCGCGCCGGCATACACGCGACAGGCCGCGGTGCAGTCCTGGCCGGCGTTGTAGAACGCCGCCATGCGCAGCCCACCCACCACCGCCTCGAGGTCGGCGTCGTCGAACACGATCACCGGAGCCTTGCCGCCCAGTTCCAAGTGCGTGCGCTTGAGATCCTTGGTCGCGGCCTCGAGGACTTTCTGGCCAGTTGCGACGCTGCCGGTGACGGACACCATGCGCACGCCGGTATGGTTGATGAGCGCAGAGCCGACGCTCGGCCCACGCCCCGTTACGATGTTTATCACACCCGCGGGAAAGAATCTCGGCGAGAGTCGAGGCGAGCTTGAGCGACGTGAGCGGCGTCTGCTCCGAGGGTTTGAGCACCACGCAGTCAATTCAACGATTCGAGATCGGCAAAAGCCCTCCCCTCCCGCTCGATGCGGTCGGCGAGCTTGAGCAACAGGACAGAGCGCTCCTGCGGAGTAGTCAGGCTCCAGCTGGCGAACGCGCGGCCGGCCGCCTGGACCGCGTGG
>JBGPMS010000037.1:0-23831 GCA_041487115.1 Gammaproteobacteria bacterium | reverse complement strand
GTCCTCGGTCTTGCCCTGCGTGGCGTCCACCAGATTCCCGTACACCGTCACCTGCGGCGCGTCGTGAGCGAACTCGGCGTACTGCACCGGCGTATCGAGCGTGATGCGGCGGAACAGTTGCAGATCGGGGTTCTGGGCCGCAGCCACGGCGATCACGCTGGCCGGCATCAGCTCGCCCGCCGGCCCGGACAGCAGCAGCGCGCGCTGCGCGAGCGACATGACCTCGTCGCCGGTGCCGTAGAAGTCCAGCTCCTTGCCGCTCGCGGCGGACAGCGGCTGCGGCTCGGCCTGCAGCCGGAACCCCGCTCCGGTCACCTCGTGCACGTTGATGGTGCGGATGTCCGCGGCGTCGTAGTCGACCGTGCCGGCAGTGACGGCGAGGTCGTCATCCAACGCGAGCACCGTGCTCGGGCCGGTCTGCGGGCCCCAACCCGCAGCGCCCTTCTCGACCCGGGTGACACCGCGCACGAGACACACCGCGCGGCTGGATGGCGACGCGGTCGATGTGCCGACATGCGCTTCCACGACGACCATGGTACCGGCGGACAAGCCGTCGACCGGCGCATCCAGCGGCAACGTCGCCGCCGCGAGCGACGGGCTCGCGGGCGTTCCGGTCGTGGTGTTCAGGTTACGCGCGAAGGACACGTTGCTGGTCGTCGCGTGGCCGTTGCCGTCGATCGTGACCTGCTGGGCCGGCGCGTTGTGACCGAAGTGGCGATGCGACGCGCCGAGCTTGTACGCGAACAGCTCGGGTACAGAGGTCGGCGCAAGCTCCAGCACCGACAGCAACTGCAGCGGCGTGAAGGCCGATTGGACCAAGTTGAGCTGCAGGCTCTGCGGCTGCGCCGCGATCTGCAAGGCGCTCGACGACAGGGCGCTCTGGGTCAGCGCGAACAGCGGCTGCGCGGCGATTTGCGTGAGCGTCTTCGCACGCAAGGTCTGGATGCCGCCCTTGATCGCTACATAGGTGGTGCCGAAGGATTCCCAGGTGCGGTCCACCACGGCGATCTGCGAGTACTCGAGCTCGCTCGGGCTGGTGCCGGCCGGGCTCGCGACACCGAGCATCAGCCGGTCGCCGGGGTTGAGCTGCATGCCGGCGGGCAGCGCGGACACCACGCCGAAGTTGCGTGTGCCGCGATAGATGCTCGGCGTGACGCGCGGGCGATACAGGTTGAAGGTGCTGAGATACGGATAGGCCGTCAGCGCCGCGCTGGCCTCGAACACCACGGGTTTGGGCTGGCCCTCGATCTGCGTCTTGAAGCCGAAGCCCTTGGGCACCACCACCGGCTGATCGCCTTTGACCAGCAGCGCGAAGGTCGACTCCCCGGCCAGCCCCGGCGCGAGCCGATAACCCAGCAGCCGCACGAGGTCCGCGATGCTCTCGCGCCACTGCGCGGTGCGCAGGAAGAACTCGTTCGCGTACAGGCTCTGGTAAAACGTGAGGATGTCGCCGACGATCGCGGAGCTCTCGACCAGCGCGATGCCAGGGTCGTCCGCAAAGCGGTGCGTCCACGCCGACAGGCGCGGATCGGCATCGATCAGCGCGAAGATGTGCGCGCGCATCTCGGTGTAGCCGCCGATGCGGTGGTCGATGCGGTCCAGCCCCGGGCGGTTGAAGATCCGCTTCGGGAACGGCGGCGGGGTCTTGCAATCGTGCTCGCAGCTCATCGTCTTCCGCCCAGAATGTCGAACGTGATGCGCCCGGTCTCGAGCCGGCTCGGATCGTTGGCGACCTGGATGATCTCGAACGGCCCGACCTCGAGCTTGTTCACCACGGCTTTGGGCAGCTCGTCGGGATTGATCACGATCGTGGTGGTGCCGCCGCCCGCGCCCGGGTTCCAGCGTCGCATGCTCAGCAGCAGCACGCGATCGACGCCCTGTACCGCGAGCGCGCGGCCGATGATCTGGCTCGCATAGAGCGGCTGGCCGAAGGTCCACAGGTCGGGATGGAAGAAGCCGCGCCGCCCGTCCGGCGTGTAGCCGTCGGAGAATTCCTGCTCCAGCTCCGCGCGCAGGTCCTCGGGCCAGTAGGCGGGTGCGGCGCATAGCCGCAGCTCGATGTCGAGCGGCACGTACACCGCAGGCCGGATCTCGAGATCCTCGCCGATCAGCCGTACCGCGTCGAGATAGTCTTCGATCTTGCGCGCGACGCTGCGCGACAACGTCGTGGTCCCGACCGGATCGATCGCCACACGCACCGTGCGCCAGCTTCCGGTCCAGGCGTAGGTCGCGCGTGCGTGCGACACCTCGGGCAGTTCCTCGGCGCGCGCGGCATAGTCTTCCAGCGTGACCGCGCGCAACTGGCGCTGGCGATAGGCTTCGGGCACGCGTCGCTGGATCTCCGCCACCGGCTCGGGCTCGCGGCCGTTGACTACGTCCAGGGGATTCCAGAGCGCCGTGACCGCAGGCAGCGCAGCCGCATCGAAGTGGGTCAGCGTGTCGCAGCCGACGTTGCCCGCGACGCCCTGACCGACGCGGTAACTGCAGATGACCTGAGCGCCGTCCGGCAGCGCGCGGCCGTTCACGCCGTTGCCGAACCGCACTTCGCTGCGGCCGTACTCGTCCGTCTCGACGATGAAGTGCGCGTCGCCCGCGAGGCTTTCGATCAGATCGCTCTGCTCGACCCACGGCGCGGCAAAGCCGCTAACGCTGGCGCTCAAGCTCGTGCGCGTCGGCTTCTCGCCGCCCGGCGTAGTCTCGAGATACGCGAGCGGCGCCTGCGTGAGCGGGCACAGCACGCCCCACTTCGGGTTGCCGTCGGCCGGCAGCGTGAGCTCGTATACCGACTCGTCGGTGGCGATGAACTGGCTGGTGTCCAGGCCGCCGAGCCGCGAGCCCGGCGCCTTGAACGTGGTCCGCCAGGGCCTGCCATGCGTAACCCACGCGAGGTTGCCGTAGAAGCTCGATACGTTGTCGATCTTCGCGCCCTGGCACTGCGTGATGAAGCAATAGCGCTGCAGCAGGCGGTCTTCAGGCAGCCAGCGGACGCGCACCATCCAGCGGCTCGGGGTGTGCACGGGATCTTCCACCACCTCGGCGCGCGCCACGGTGCTGTCCCGCGGCAGCAAGCGCAGCACCTGCCGTGCGTGCACGTCGACGCCGTTCACGCTGCCGGTCTCGGGATTCAACTCCTGCTGGATCAGGATCCGGTCCACATTCGGCCCGAGCAGCAGGTCGCGCACCTGGATCGCCTGCGCCTGCGTCATGCCGGGAAAGCTCAGGTCGGCCTCGGTACTGCCGACTTCGAGCGCGGTCACCGACTCGTCCCAGGAATACAGACCGAACGCGTTCAGCAGCGCGAAGCATTTCGCGTCGCGCTCTCCCGCGAAGATCACCGCGTCCGCGTCCTTCCAGTGCTCACCCGCCCACACGCCGAAGTCCTGCGGCAGCGTCGCGTCCACCGACACCTGCACCGCAAGCCACGTGCTGCCCTGGTTGCCCTGGTGGATGTGGTAATCCATCAGGCGCGCCTGCCGCGCGAGCGACAGACGCTTGCGTGCCGTGGCGATGAACGCTTCGTTGCCCACGCGATCCTGGTAGTCGGCCAGCTCGTCCGCGTCGGCCGCGATCAGGTCGATCAGCACCTGGTCGAGGTCCGCTTCGCTGGTCGGCTCCCAGCCCGGCACGCGCTCGGCGAGAGCGGTCATCAGCACGTGGCGGAAGGAATCGTAGTCGCGCGCGAGGTAGTCGATCGCGGGCTCGGCCGGACGCGCCTCGCCCGGTGCCCAGTCCGGCGCGCAGTTGAGGTTGAAGCAGCCCGGACGGAACTTGAACGGCAGCTCGCGCAGCAGCGGATCGAAGCCGGTGGCCGGCACGCGCAAGGTGTACGTGGAGTAGTCGCCGATCGGCTCGACCTTGAGGCGCAAGCTCGTCGCGCTCGCGCCCGCGAGCACCTGCGTGACTTTCACCTGGCCCGCGCCGCTGCCACCGACCACGCGCGTGCCGCCGACCACCGCGAAGTCGCCGGGCACCGGCAACGGGCTCAGGTGGTTCGCGTTGTAGAGCTCCACGTCGAGCGACGCGAAGGTCGGCAGGCCGGCGGGCGCGAGGCTCACGAAGGCGAGCTTGACGCCGTTGAACGTGCCCAGGTTGCGGGCGCGCTCGGCAACGGCTTCGTCGTTGAGTATGCGTGTCATGTCTTGCGCTCGAATCGCACTTGCTTGGTCTCGCCGGTGGCGATGACCTGGTAGCGCAGGTCGACCGCGAGGGTCGACTCGTCCGCGGTCACGTCGAGCGTCTGCACCGTGATGCGGGCGCCGAGATAACGCGACAGCGCCTGGCTGATGATCGCGCGCGACAGGCCCGCGCTCACGTCGTCGTTGCGCTCGAACACGAGCCGCCGCAAGCCGCCGCCGAACGGCGGCAGGAACAGCCGCTCGCCGGGCGAGGTCAGCAGCAGCTGGATGACCTCGCCCTTGACGTGCTCGTCGACCGACTGCGGCGTCGCCGTGCGGCCGTCGGGCCCGATGCGGAATGGAAACGCGAGATGCCGTCCGCTCATGTGTCGCTCACCTCGAAGTCGAGCTCGTGGGTATGGTTCAGGCCGCCGTCGCTCGGCGTGGTGCCGATGTCGCCCTTGTGCTGCTCGAGATAGCCGAGCACGCCACGCGCGACGGCCTTGAACATGATCAGGCGATCCTGCTCACCCTGCGCCGGTAGGGGCTGGTTGCCGTGATAGTTGCCCCATTCGCTCTGCATGGCGTCCTCCATCATCTGAGCCATGCTGCCCACGATTTCGTTGAACCTGCCTGCTTTGAGCGGCGCCATCGCTACCCCGTCTTCACTTTCATCGACAACAGCGCCGGCGTGGCCGGCGGGAACGGCGCGACCGGCGGTGCCGGCGTCACCGGGATGCCGAGCACGGTCTCGCCCGGATGCAGGTGGGCGTTGAACAGGCTCACCAGGTTGTTCAGGTACTGCAGCAGGTCGTCGCCGAATACGAGCGGATGCGGGGCACCCTCGACCAGCTCGATCTGCGGGGCCTCGACCACCACCTTGGTCGTGGCCTGCACCGTGATCTGGCCCTCGTTCACCTTGATCTTGAGAAAATTCGCGCCGCTGTCGTCGGACAGCGCGATGGTCTTGTTGTCGTCGTCCATCGCGAGCAGCAGGCCGTGCGTGGTGCGCAGCACCTTCAGCGTGGGCGAGGCATCCGCGCCGGTCTCGTCCTTCGGCGGCTGGCTCTTGCCCCACCAGCACCCGGTCCAGATCGGGCGCGCCGCATCGCCCGCCTCGAACTCGATCCACACGCCCGCACCGACCGGCGGGATGGTGAACTGGCCTTCACCGTCTCCGGCGAACGGCAGGCACGGCGTGGCCCAGGCCGTGTCGAAGTCGGCCAGCACATCCTTGACCTGGGCCTTGATGCGTCCGAGGCTTTCGGGATCGCTCACGTCCGTCACGATGCCGCGGTACTTGCCATAGAGCCCGTGGCGGACCTGTGCCGCGAGCTCGACGGTCAGCCGTTCGAGGCCGGGATCCATCAGAACACCCCGCCCGGCACGCTCGGTGCGGCCGCGTCGCTGCCCGCCGAACGAGCATTGCGGCGCAGAGCGACCTGCTGCCTGTACGACGCGTCCGTGATCAGGTGCGTGACGCGGCTGACAAGATAATCCCCGCTCAGATAGCCGCCGACGCCGACCACGCGCACCACTTGATACGGGGTAACAACGCCGTCGTAGCTGTCCGCGTCGAGCTCCACGGCAGCCGAGTACGCCCAGGCCGACTCGTTGACCGCGGCCTGCGTGGCCTCGTCGAGATCGGTGACCTCCTCGCGCGTGCGCAACAGCATGGTGTCGGCGAGCTCGCTCAGCACGTCGTGCACCGCGTCGCCGTTCAGCGGAGCCAGGCTGGAGCTGTCCGCATCGCTGGTCTGAGGCGACACGTCGGCCAGCGTCACGCTGCCGGCTTGCGCGGTCATCGGCTTCAGCGCGTCGAACTCGGCGCTGAACTTGCCGATGTTGCGATCGGGGCCGAGCAGCAGAATCTCGGGCAGGTCGCCGAGGGCCAACTGCGGCCGCTGGAATACACCGATGCTCTGTCCCGGCGCAGCACCCGGCTTGACGTAGACGAACATGCCGTGGCGCCGCGCGAGCTCGCGCAGCAGCTGCATGTTGGTGCCGCGCTGGACCACGATACGCTGCAGCGCCGACCCGGACGCGGGCACGTCGTCCACCTGCGGCGTGAGGCCGCGATCGGCGATCAGCTGCGAGGCGATCTCGCTGTCGGCACGGTCCTCGAACACGTCGACCTTCTCCTCGCGGTTCAGCAGCACGCTGTCGTCCTGCACCACCAGCACCATCTGGCTGTCGCCCGGGCCCGCATGCAGCTCGACCCTCTGCGCGACGATCGGCCCGTCGATCAACGGCACGAAGTCGCCCTCGCCGACCTTGACCTCCACGCGCAGCCGCTTGAACGGCTGCACCCAGCTCTCCTCGAGCACCGACCACAGGCCGTTGTCGTCGGTCGTCACCGGCAACGTCACTTCGGCTTCGGTGGCCATGCCGATGGCCTGGTCGACGCGAATGTCGCCGATCAAGTCGAGCTGATCGTCGCTCAGCGCCGTGGTGCCGGCATAGACGCGATATTCGGGCTGGGGCATGGCGTCGCTTACCTGGACGGGACCTCGATCACGCGGCCGACCTGCTGCGTGAGCTCTTCCGCTTCGAGCTCGGAGTTCGCGTCCGCGATGTGCCAGTAGCGCGTGGCATCGGAGTAGCGCGCGTCGGCCAGGATGTCGACGCGGTCCGAGCTCGTCACGGCGTAATCGTCGCCCGGCGTTGCCGGCAGCCGGCGCAGCTTGACCGCGGCGACATCGCGACCGTTGCGGTCCTCGACCGTCACGGTCGGCAGGCCGTAGTAGCGAGAGTTCTTCAGGAACACGCGTGCTCTCCTAGAACGGAATCATGTCCATCATCAGTTCGATTGTTTTGACCAGGTTGAGCATGGCCTGCGCATCCTTCACGCCCTGCGAATAGGTCAGCGCGCCCTTGGCGACCAAGTCGCCGGCCGGCGGTGTGCCGGCCACCGCCAATCCGATCTGCACCTGCGCCTGCACCGGGTTCAGCAGGAAATCGAACTGCTGCTCGGTCAGCGTCATCGACGTGATCCGCACGGGCAATATCCGGGTCAGTCCCCAGATGAACAGCACGCGCGGCAAACGCTCACGCGGCACGGTGCGCGTGGGCGGAGAGCCGGCGCTGCCCGAGATCGCGCTGCCGATCGCATCGATCGCCGCGCCGATCAGACCGCCGACCTGCGACGGCGGGTAAACCATCTTCTCGAGCGCCGCGAGCTGCGGGCCGATGCCGAACACCCGTGGCACCGCGGACAGAGCACCGCCCCTGCCGAGGTCGTCGGCGGCCGAGAAGTTCGCGGTAATCGTCAGGGTCTCGGTCGGCGGCGTCGCGGTCTGTCCGGTCTCGACCGTGCGGCGCTGATCGGTCCCGCCGGTGGCCGCGGGCGGCGTCGGGATCGTGATCGTGCGCGCGAGCTGCTCGGGGTTGAACTGGAACACCACGACATTGGGAATCGGGCCGAGCAGATTGCCGCCGTACTCCACCAGCGCGCCGCGCAGGAACTTGGCCATCAGCCGTTGCCTCCACCGTTCTCTTTCTTCTCGCGGCCGCAACGCATGGCCAGCACCTCGACCAGGCGATCGGCCACAATGCCCGCCAGCACGCCGGTGTCCGGGGTGTCCTTCACATCGATGCGGCCGAGCTCGAGCAGGCCGAGGTCGAGCGCTGCGGTCACCGCGTCGGCGGGCAATCCGCTCAGGCGCTGCTCGAGCGCGCGTCCGATCCGCGTCGAGAAGTCCTCGGCAACCGTGGCCGAGACGCCGCGCAGGGCCACCTGCAGCCGGTCTACGTCAATGCGGACGGCGCTCATCTACTCTCTCCTAAGAGAGCAGCGTGCCTGCCGAACAACCCGGCACCCGCCGGCCGTCCCATCTTCTCGAGCTCGCGCCGGATCGCGATCAGCACGGTAGGCATGTCCACACGGCGTTGCGCGTCCGGCGAGTCGCGCCCCGCGCTCTGCAGACACGCGTTGAACGCGATCGAGCGGATGTGCCCGCCCGACAGCTCGAACTGGTCGGCGAGATAGCCGAAGTCCAGCGCGCTGGTATCGGCGCCGGACGGAAAGACGAAGCGCCAGATGCGCGCGCGCTCGGCCTCCGTCGGCATGGGAAACTCGATCAAGTACCGCAGCCGCCGCGTGAACGCCTCGTCGAGATCCTTGCGCCGGTTGGTCGCCAGGATCGCCAGGCCCTTGAAGCGCTCCATGCGCTCCAGCAAATAGCTGATCTCGATGTTGGCGAAGCGGTCGTGCGCGTCCTTGACCTCGGTGCGCTTGCCGAACAGCGCGTCCGCCTCGTCGAAGAACAGCACCACGTCGCTCGCCTCGG
Source organism: Gammaproteobacteria bacterium (assembly GCA_041487115.1). Taxonomy (GTDB): domain Bacteria; phylum Pseudomonadota; class Gammaproteobacteria; order Burkholderiales; family SHXO01; genus SHXO01. Next base: position 15,427 of record JBGPMS010000037.1, on the reverse strand, counting down.
CTGCGTCGAAGATCTGCTTGAGGTTCTTCTCGGTCTCGCCGATGTACTTGTTCACCACTTGCGAGAGGTCCACGCGGAACAGCGGCAGCCCGAGCTCCGCGCTGACGCCCTCGGCCGCCATGGTCTTGCCGGTGCCGGGCGCACCGCAGAACAGCACCGACAGCCCGCTCTCGCTCCAGGCGCGCGCCGCGCCCCACTCGTAGTGCACGCGCGTCAGCGCGCGCATCGCCCGCACGATCTCGCCGAGTTGCGCGCTCTGCGCTGCGGGCAGAACGATCTCGTTCAGCGCGAAGCGCGCATCCACACGCTGCGCCATCGCGCCCATCTGCAGCGCGACCTGGCTGCGGCACGCCGCGAACAACTGCTCCTGTGTGACCTTCGGCAGCACGGACAGAGACGCGGCGACGCGCTCCAGCGGTTTCTTCTGCAGTCGGAAGCGGCGCGCGGCCTCGGCGATCGCGCCGTCGAGCCCGGCCCCGCGCAGCCCCAATGCGGAGCGCAGCAGCTCCACGCGCTCGGCGTGAGTGAGCGGGGACAGCCGCAGCGACGGCGCCAGCGTGTGCGCGGGCAGAGCCTGCATCTGCGCCGTCTCGGTCAGCGGCAGAAAACAGCGCAGCGGGAGCGACTGGATCGCGGCGAGCCACGGCTCGTGCGGACGGTGCTGATGCTGCTGCGCATGTTGCACCCAGCCTTCGGGCAGCAGCAGATCGAGATCTTGCAGCCACGCCGCGGCCGCGAGCGGAACGAGACCGCCGCGCTCGCATCCCGCGTCGTCGGCAAGTTGCACGACCGCACGGCCCTGACTCTGGCAGCAGGCCAGCGCCGCTTCGCCGAAATCGGAACCCGCGACGCCGACGAGCGGCACGATCTGCAGCCGCCGCGGCGCATTCGCCGCCAGCCATTGCAGCGCGCCTGCGTTCTCCGTCACGTCGTCCTCGTCCAGGCGTGCCGAGGGGCCCGGGCGCACCAGCGTAAACGCCCGCGGCAGCGCTGCGTCCGGATGCAGCAGCGCTTCGGCGACCGTCGTCGGCATGTCGAGCGCTTGATGCCAGTCCAGCGCGTCACCCTGACTGGCCGGTACCGCCAGCAGTCCGCACGCGAACAGAGGATGGTGCGGCGAGGCTGCGGCGACGACTTCGAGCGGGTCGTCCCACAACCGCTGCGCGAGCGCCAGCGTCGGGTACGGCCGCGCGAGATCGTTCTGGCAGGCTGCGCACACCGCCCCGAGCGCGGCGTCCGTGCGCGCTGCGAGCGCGAGCGCCAGCAGGAATTGGCCGGCGCCGGTGAGCTGCAACGCCTGCGCGGCGCGCGCGAAGCGGCTGTCGGATGTCGAGCCGACCGGCTCTTGCGCGATCTGCTGGCCAAGATAGCGCGCCGTGACGTCCTCGTCGAAGAAGCGCTGCTTCTGCTCCTGGTAGCGGCTCATATCGAGGCTGTCCAGCACGGCGTCGGCGGGCGGCGGGAGGCGGCCGTCCTCGGGCGCATGCGCCTCGCCGCGCTGATGCCAGGACCACGCGAGCTCGCGCCGCAGACGCAGGCTGACCTGGCGCAGCCACCAGGCGGCCAGCGCGTCCGGGACGCGGATGCGGGGGTTGAACATCGGAACGGAGCGTGCCAGGGCGGACATCGGCGTCAAACCCAGCTCACCAGCGGCGAGTCGATGGCCTGCTCGCCATTGACGCGCAGCACGAGGAAGTAGTCGCCCGGCGGCAGCGCCTGCTTGTCGGTGACCGTGGCGGTCAGGCTGGTCTGCGCCGCGCTACCGGTCAGCTCGAGCATCAGACGCGTCGCGCCGTCGCGGAACAGCGCAGCGAAGATGGAATCGTCGGGACCGCCGAGCTGCCGCCCGTTGATGGTGAAACTGCCCGACAGCGGCTGCGGTGGAACGCCCGGCAGCGCGGTCAACGGCCCGACCACGATGCTCGTGATCTTGGGCAGCAGATGGCCGAGCACCGCGTTGCTGGTAAGGCTGTGGCCGCTCGCGAGCGTGCGCGACACCGCGATCGGATAGGCGCCCGCGGAAAGCGTGGTCCCAGCCGGCACGACGGTCGTGAGCTCGCCGTCGGGCGTGACGACGATCGGGAACGTCTCCGAGCCGACGAAGGCCTGATCGTAGCCCGCGAGGTCGCTCCCTGCGAACATGAGCGTCGCGCCGGACTCGAAGCTCGCCGGGGTCGCAGTCTCGAGCCGCGCGCCGAGCGATGGCATGACCTCGGGACCCTGGTTCAGCGGGCCCACCGACTTCACCAGCGGCGCGTAGGCCGGCACCGCATCGGGCACGATCATGACCGGCCGCACCTGGAACGCGGCGGACACGCGGTACTTCTCGTCCGTGCCCTGCATGATCTTGGACAGCAGCTCGACGTCGGCCTCGTCGAACGTGACCTTGAGCGACTCGGGGTTCTTCGCGAGCGCGATGTCGGTCGCCTCCGGACGGATGAAGTTGAGGCCCTGCAATGCCGCCAGGCCTTTGCCCAGCAGCTTGTGCGCGGCGATGCTATCGCTCTCCTTCCCGTCGAACGCAGTCACCAAGTAGTACAACACCAGCCATAGCGGCGCGTCCTGCCCGGGGTCGAGCGGGTAGTTGCGCAGGCTCGCGTCGAAGCCGACGCGGTACAGGAACAGATTGAGCTTGCGCGTCGAATCGCCGGCTGCCGTCTCGGGGCGGCCGATGTCCACGGTCACCTTCGCAGCGGCCATCAACTGGGTCTGCAGCAGCTCGCTGACGGCGCCGATCGCATCGAAGCTGTCGCTGAGCGCCATGGCCGATCAGTCCATGCGGATGTAGTGCCGGCTGGGCGAGAAGCGCTCGCGCGGCGCTGCGGGGCGCGACGCTGGCGCCAGCACCGGAGTCGGGGGCGGTGCAACGGGTTGCGGCGCCGCCTGGTAGATCTCGACCGCCACGGTACCGATGCGAACGTCGATCGCCGTAGGCGCACGCGGCGGCGGCTGCCCGGCCACCGGCCGGCCAAGCAACTCGGTCACGAACCGCGGGCGCGACGGCGTACGCGCCTCTAGTTCAAGCGACTCGCCAGCGGGCTGCGCGCGCGTCGGCGGAGAATCTTCTACGTGCAGTTGCAGCGAGCGGTCTCGGACCGGCCCCGGACCCGTGTCGATGGGTGCCGGAGACACGAGCCCCCGCTCGCTATGTTCGAGCGAGCCCGGTGCACGCTGCGGCTGCGCCGCAGCCGGCACAATGGACTCGCTATCGAGCCCGGGCGGCGTTAGGGGCGTCGCGATGGCCGCGGTCGAAAGCGCCTCGCGCCCTTCGACGGGTGACGCAGGCTCGACGTGCTCGTGCAGCGGCATGGCGGCTTCGCGAGTGACCGGCACCGCATCTGATACCGCCATGGACATGGAGTGCGGCTCCCGCAACGAGGTCCGGGGCTGCGCCGTTTGCGCGTGGTTTGCGTGCGGCGGCATAGCGCGGTCGGCCTCGCGAGCGGGCGTGTTCACCTCGTTGCGCACATGCTCGTGTGCGGCTGCTGAGCTGGGCTGTGGCGCCTCGACGATCTGCTCCTGCTCGAGGCCGGCGGCGCTCGTCGGCGAGGCCATCTGGCGCCGGGCAGCAGGTCGGTTCGACGGCGTCGCCTGCAGGCCCGTGCGCTGCGCAAGGCGTTGGAAGTATCCGCTCATGGCATCGCCTCGCCGCCTGTCCGCGCGAGATAGAAGGATCGCCGCCGGCGCGGCAGGGCCAGCACGTCGGCCTCGGTCCAATGGTAGGCGCTCGCGAGCTGATGAATCTCCTCGAGCACACGCTTCTGCTCCGCCGCCAGACGCGTCAGCGCGAGCGCTTCGAGGTCGGGCTCCAGCGCGCTCTCGTTTCCGCACCAAGGGCAGGAGACCTGCAGTTCCAGCGATGCCAGTGCATCGCGCTCGCGGAACACGGCGTCCAACGCCGGGAGCCATTCGTCCGGCAGACTCCAGTCCGACGGCGGCGGTTGTCCGTTGACGCTGCTCACGAGCGCCGTGGCGAGGCGCAGGGCCAGGCCCTCACCTTCCACATCAGCGTCCGTCGCTGTGGCGAGACGCCATTCGATCTGGTCGTGGCCGGTGGGCAGCCGCAGCTCCAACGTGCAATCCGGCACCGCGGACCAGGCGAAGCGCTCGGCCGGCTCGGGCGTGCTCAGCAACTGCGACACGCTGAGCTCCAGCTCCATATCGTGTCCGCAGTCCGGATTGGCGCAGTCCGCCATCCAGGTCAGCCGGTCGCCCTGGGTCTCGCGCACAATCTGCAGCAGTGCCCGGAGTCGACGATCGAGCGTCGCTGCGCCCCGCGTCTCCTCACCGAGCTCCGGGCAGCAGCGCAGGACCGCGTCGATGAGCTGCGGCCGGTCGGTGCGCGCGAAGTCGACATCGAGATCCTGCGTGGCTATCGCGAACGGCCGTGCGCGCCGCGCAGCCGGGGTCATGGGCCGCAACTCAGACCGGCGCTCAGCGGGCTCTGTCACTGGCGCGCGCCTCATGGTCCTTGCATGGCCTAGCCTTTCTCGTCTGGCTCGGTCGTATCCGCGTCGCGCTGCCAGCCCTCCAGCTCGACCTTGATGTGCTCGATCGCCACCGCGTTGGCGTTCGCGTCGAGATCGGGCACCGCCTGGAACTCGCTGACCCAGCAGTTGAACAGGTGGTAGCGCAACGCCACCTGCCCCTTCTCGTTCATGACCTCGAGCGTGAGGTCCTTTTTGTAGCCGGCGAGATCCATGGTGGGATCGCCGTCCCAGTTGTGCACCTGGGTGGCCCACTTCTCGAAGTCGAGATCGTGCGTGATGCCGCGCTCGAGCGTGATCGCGTCGTAGCTGGTGCGCCCCGGGGACTTGTGGTCGTAGCTGTTCTCGCCGCCGCTGCGGTGCTTCACGACCTCGGTCGTGCGCTTGAGCGCGCCGCACTTGCTGATGCCCAGCACCGCCTTGCCGTCCCAGACCAGGCGGAACTTGAAGTTCTTGTACGGATCGACGCGCTGGGCGTTGACTGTGAAACCGGTATTTGCCATCGCTGCTCTCCTCGAGACCTATGGGATCAAAGATCACCGGCGATCTGCTGGATGCTGATCACCACGAACTCGGCCGGCTTGAGCGGCGCGAAGCCCACCAGGATGTTGACGATGCCCTTGTTGCGGTCGTCCTGCGTGGTGGTCTCGGCGTCGCATTTGACGAAGAACGCGTCCTTGGGATTGGTCCCCTGGAACGCGCCCTGGCGGAACAGAGACGTCATATACGCGCCCACGTTGAGCCGGATCTTCGCCCACAGCGGCTCGTCGTTCGGCTCGAACACGACCCACTTGGTGCCGCGGAACAGCGACTCTTCGAGCATCAGCGCGAGGCGCCGGATCGGCACGTACTTCCACTCCGAGCCGATCTGGTCCGCACCTTCCAGCGTGCGCGCGCCCCAGGCGATGTTTCCGTAGATCGGGAAGGTGCGCAGGCAGTTGATGCCGAGCGGATTGAGCGTGCCGTTTTGCGCATCGGTGAGTTTGGCATCCATCTCGGCGACGCCGCTGAGCGTCGCTTCGATGCCGGCGGGCGCCTTCCATACGCCGCGCGCGCTGTCGGTGCGCGCATAGATGCCGGCCATGGTGCCGCTCGCGCCGACCGAGCGCAGCCTGAACTCGTTCTTCGGATCGGGGATCTGCGGGCGCGGAAAGTACACCGCCGCGTTGTTGTTGCGGAACGTGTCGTGTGCATCCATCCAGTCCTTCATCTCCTGGACCTCGTCGATGGTGTCTGGGATGTCGAGGAGGAAGAACGCGCGCCGGTCGTCGCAGTACTTGATCGCGTTGCTGACCACCGCGATCATGTCGCTGTCGCCCAGTTGTGCCGCGCGCGGGATGCACAGGATGTTGAACAGGTCGGCGTAGTCCAGCGCGAACAGGCCGCTGTGCGGCTCCACCGCTTGCGTGCCGATGATCTCGGTGGCGCCCGGAGCCAGGCCGTCGCCGCCGACCGTGGACTTCTTGAGCGCGTCGATGTCCACGCCAGCGGCGAGTCCGAGCGGATACTGCTGCACGTTAGTATTGTTGGCCGCAACCAGCGAGAGCGTGGTTGCGGTGGTATCCGCGGTCGCATTCGCGATCAAGACCGTCTCGGTCGGATTGAATGTGTCGCTGCCCTTGCCCGACAACACACGCAGCCGCGTGCCGACAACTTCAACGCTGGCGGCCGTGTACGAAGCGGAGTTGGTATTGGCCGCACGGATCGCGCTCTCGAGCAGCGGCCGCAGCTGCGCCAGCGTCGTGACGACGCCGGCGGGCCATACGTCGAGCGTCGCGTCGGCTGCCGCCAGCGCGCCGATCTGGACGCTGATCTTCTTGCCGCTGAAGCCGTCGAAGTCGGCCAGTACGAGCCCCGACAGATCGCCGCTGATCGTGCCGCCCGCGGCGGGTTGCGTCGTCGCAGTCGCCCCGGCACCCGCCTTCACCGTGATCAGCTTGGAGCCGTCGTTGATCACCTTGACCGCGTAGCGCGGCTTGGTGGAGTCCATCGTCAGATTGAGATAGCGCTCGCTCGCGAGCGGCTTCGCCCTCACGCCCGGCCCGTCGTAGCGGGTGACTGCGAGGTTGAACAGCGTCGTGGGGGCGGTAGTGCTGTAGTCCACGTCGACGCGCAGGTTGTTGCCCCAGATACCTTCGCTCGCCGCGCTCACTTCCAGCACTTGCGCCCCGCCCAGCGAGGCGTCGGCCTTCAGGATCACGCCGGCCTTCGCCAGCGGGTGGGTGCCGTCGGCGCCCGCGACGCGGATCACCAGCGCCGTGCCGCCGCCGTTCAGGAAGAACTGCGAGATCGCATAGCTGCCTTCGCTGCGGTCGTCCAGCCCGCCGAACACGCGCTGGAAGTCGGTCATGCCGAAGATCTCGACCGCCTCGTTCATCGGCCCCTCGGTGAAGAAGTCGATGAACCCGGTGATGGACGTGGCTACCGAGGTGATGGTGTGTACCCCGCTCGGCACCTCTTGGATGTATACGCCTGGGTAGCTGACTTGCGGCATGTGCGTCTCTCCTCAATGGACCCGAAAAAACGTTCGTGACTCAATTGCCTCTGCCCGGCGGCCGCGCCGCGGCGCCGGAATAGACGGTCTTCCCATCGGGCAGCACCTCCTTGCGCATCGTGCCTTCGCCCACCAATCGCTCGAGGGCGGATTCCACAACTGCGAGCCCGCCGTGGTGCGCTCCCGCGATCCACCACGCCGCAATCCCTTCCGCGCTGTCCGCCGCGCAGGGATGGGCTTGCAGATACCGGCGGATCTCGAGCGCGAGCTGCCTCACCTCGTCCTCGCTGGCAGCCATCCTCTGCTCCCCCAGAGATGCCCGTCCGGGCAGTGCCCAGCTCCCTCTTCGCATCATGCGTGCCAGGCGTTGCGCGATTGCAAGTGACTGATATGCAATCGGTTGTCCGCTCAGCAACAGTGGGGGGGCGGGGCGCGCGCGACCCGCGCGCGACAAGCCGCAAGGCGCGAATGGCAATGGCGAGCGGGCGATGCGAACGATTGACCCGGGGTGGGTCACCGGCGACCCGCTTTCCTCCCGCACGCGAAAAAAGACGCGGCCCCGAAGGGCCGCGCTGGCTTTTCTTGCGCCTCTTGCGCCGCGGGGTCATTTGCCCGCAGCCGTATTCGCCGGTTATCTCAGCACCGAGATCTTCTTGCGCTCGATCAGGGCGAAGTCGATTTCATAGCCGAGTCCCGGCGCGCTGGGAGCGTGCACCATACCGTCGCGACCTACGGTGATATCTTCGACCAGGCCGTATTTCTGGGCGCCGTCGGGTAGCAGCACTTCGAACAACTCCGTATTTCGAATCGCCATGATCACGTGCAGGTTGGCTACGTTGTTGAGCGAGTTGCCGCCGTGATGCACTTCATAGTTCATGCGGAAAGCTTCGGCCAGATGAGCGGTCTTCACCAGCGTGGTGATGCCTCCTTTCACCGCGACATCGCCGCGCAGATAGTCCGTCGCCTGCAGCATGATCCACGGTGCGTAGCTGTCGTATCCGGAGATCGGATACTCGGTCGCCATCACTGGAATATGCAGCTTCTGCTTGAGCTTGACGTAGTTGTAGATGTCCTGATCGGCGAGCGGATCTTCGTACCAATGAAAGCCCATTTCTTCGATTGCGCGGCCGACTCGCACAGCCGCGGGAAAATCGTAGCTCCAGGTCGAATCGAGCATGATCGTATAGTCGTCGCCCACCGCGCGGCGCACCGCTTCGCACACCTTGATGTCTTCGCGCCACCGGGTCGGCGGGTGGATCTTATAGGCCGCCCAGCCGTTGGCCTTGAAGGCCAGCGCTTCCTCAGCGTAGGCCTCGGGTGAGCTCAATACCGCGGACGAGGCGTAGGCGCCGATGCGGTCACGGAAGGTCCCGAGCAGGCGATGGATCGGCTGTCCGTAGGCTTTGCCGGCGATGTCCCACAGTGCCACATCGACAGCGCCGATCGGGCGCACTCCAGCCGAACGCTGCCGATTCCAGATCTGTTGATTGAGGCGCTCGCGATCGAGAGGATCCTTGCCCAGGAGCACTGGTTTCAAATGGGTGATGAGGGCCTGAGCGTCGCTGGTCGCCGGATTCATGGCGGAGCCGAGGAAGGCGTGTCCCTCGAGCCCCTGATCGGTCATCAATCGCAGGAGGCCGAGCGCGCTGCTGCCGGCGAATTGCCCGGAGTGGGCCCCATAGGTGGTGGGCGGGATGTTGTCCCAGGCGAACAGTGAGAGCGTTACATCGGTGATCTTCATGGTCGCATCAGTGTCTCGGTTGCTCGGCTGCTCGCCAATCTAATCCAATAGCGACCGCGTGGAAAGGCGGTCTCACCGTCCACTGCCCGCCGCACAGCGCTCGGCGCCAGAATAATCGCCGGTATAGAATGACGCGGATTTTCCATGCGGCATCTAGTGCGCGAGCAACGCGGGTACTTGCATTACGGTCGACGGGCGGCAGGCGCGTATGGCACGCGGCGCCATGAGCGAACTTGACGGGCATCAGCCCATGACACCAAGGAGATTGCCATGATCCATTTCTACTATAACCCCGCGCCGAATCCGATGAAGGTCGCGCTCTTCCTGGAGGAGGCCGGCCTTGCCTACGAAGTCGTTGCGGTGGACACGCGCAAGGGCGAGCAGCACACGCCGGGCTTCCGGGCCGTCAACCCGAACGGCAAATTGCCGGCGATCGTGGATACCGACGGGCCCGCCGGCACCAAGGTAACGGTGTTCGATTCCAACGCGATCCTGCTCTATCTCGGCGACAAGAGCGGCCGGTTTGTCGGCGGCGCAGCCGACCGCGGAGAACTGCTCTCCTGGCTCATGTTCGTAGCCACGGGCATCGGGCCTTATTCGGGGCAGGCCGTGCATTTTCAGCGGGCGGCGCCCGAGCCGCTGCCCTACGCGATCAACCGCTACCGGCGTGAGGCAGATCGGCACTATCGCGTGCTCGACAGCCACCTCGAGGGACGCACCTACATCGTCGGCAACGATTACTCGATCGTCGATATGTCGGCCTGGGGCTGGGTCGACCGCGCGCCCATCGTACTGCCTGGTGAGGCCGACCCGATCGCGGCCTACCCGAACCTGAAACGCTGGTTCACCGCGATCAACGCGCGGCCTGCCGTGGCGCGAGCGCGCGCCGTGGGCACCGGCCTCGTCTTCAAGCAGGAGATGGACGAATCGGCGCGGCGCGCGTTGTTCCCGTCGAATTATCCATTGGCGACAGCATAAGCCGGGGTTGGCGAGTGGCGCTCGATCGAGCACCGCGCACACGTCTCCAAGCCCGATGCGATCTCCGACTGGCCGCTTTGGATCGATCGTGACAATCTCAAGACTGCCCAGGCCGTCGGGCCGACCATCCCGGAGTCGATCCTGCTGCAGGCTACACTGCCAGGTGTACCATACTCGCGCCGATTGACCCTCGAGCACGGTATCATTTCAAGCTACGTGAAGTATTCGAGTTTCTCACGCCTTGCGCTATCGGGGGTCACGCCGGAGCTGCACAAAGCAGTCTCTTTCTTTGGATCCGAACAATAAATTGGGGGGAGAAATCATGAAGGTCAGAATAGCGCGCGATCTTTTCCGTCGTGCTTCCGGAGCTCTGTTAGTACTTCCGCTCGCGCTGGCCGCGAATCAGGGGCTCGCGCAGGGCGTGACCGACAACATGCTGCTCAACGCGCACAAGGAAACCGACAACTGGCGCATGGTCGGACGCGATTACATGAGCACGCGCTTCAGTCCGTTGAACCAGGTCAACACAAAGACCGTCAAGCGCCTGGTTCCGAAGTGGACGTTTTCGTTCGGCGTGCTCGACGCACAAAACACCACCCCGCTCATCCATAACGGCGTGATGTATGTCACCGCGTCTCACGGCCGCACTTTCGCGGTAAACGCCAGGACCGGTTCGATGATCTGGCAATACAACCATCAACTGCCTGAAGACGCCGGCAAAAACATGTGCTGCGACATCGGCAATCGCGGCGCTGCGCTCTACGGAGACAAGGTCTTCGTGTCCACGCCCGATGCCCACGTCGTCGCGCTCGACATGAAGACCGGTAAGCCTGTGTGGGACGTAACCCTCGGCGACTATAAGAACGCTTACTCGATGACCGTGGCGCCGCTGGTCGCGAAGGGCAAGGTCATCGTCGGTCTCTCGGGAGCCGAATACCCGACGCGGCTGTTCATCGAAGCGCTCGATGCGAACACGGGCCAGCAAGTCTGGCGCCGCTACACGATTCCTGCGCCGGGCGAACCCGGATCCGAAACGTGGGGCTCCGATCCGGACAATCTCAAGTTCGGTGGTGCGTCGGCCTGGATCACGGGTTCATACGATCCGGCGCTCAACCTTGTCTACTGGGGCACCGGCAACCCGAATCCCGACTGGGATGGCGTCGGTCGCGAAGGGGATAACCTCTACTCCAATTCCACCCTAGCATTGGACCCCGACACCGGCGCGATCAAGTTCCACTTTCAGTACACGCCGCACGACGTGTGGGATTTTGACGGGGTGAACGAACACATCCTCGCCGATCTCGGCGGGCAGAAAGTCTGGCTGCACGGCGATCGCAACGGCTTCCTCTACAGCATTGATCGGACCAACGGCAAGTTCGTCTACGGCAAGGAAATCTCCAAGGTCAACTGGGCCACCGGGTTTACGCCCGAGGGCCGGCCCATCGTCAATCCGGAGAAGGTGCCAAGCTATACCTACGAGGCGAAGGACATCTGCCCCGCGTCGGAAGGCGGAAAGTGGTGGAATCCGATGAGCTACAGTCCCGCCAAGCAGATGGTGTTCGTGCCCAGCCGCGAAATCTGCACGGACATCAAGAGCGCGAAAGACGACCGCACCGAAGGCAAGCCGCATTGGGGCATCGGCAGTATCAAGTGGAACAAGGGACATGGCCAATTGGTCGCGTTCGACGCCAAGAGCGGGAACAAGAAATGGACCGTGGATACCCCCTCGCCCTTCATGAGCGGGGTGCTGACTACCGGCGGCGGCCTGGTATTCGCCGGAACGCCTGAGGGTGAGTTCAAAGCCTACGATCAGGACACCGGCAAGGAGCTCTGGTCGTATCAGACTGGCTCGGGCATCGTGGGCAGCCCGGTAACGTACTCCATTGACGGCAAGCAGTATGTTGCGGTGCCATCGGGCTTCGGCGGATGGACCGGCTGGGCCACGATCGGCGGCGGCGGCGCGCCTCAACTCAAAGACAGCCGCAAGGGCGGTTACGTGACGGTGTTTGCCCTGTTCGACGAATAGCAATGGTTGATGTGAGAAGCGGCGAGAGATTCGCCGCTTCTTTTTTGGGCGTGAGAAAAACAATTATGCGGAGCTCCTTTAACTCGTTTCACCACGCCGGTGCGCTCGTGCTGGCATTGCTGCTGCTGGGCCCTGCGCGTGCCGGGGACGAACTCGAGAATCCGTACGCCGGGGATCCCGCCGCCGCGGTCGAGGGCAAACGGCTGTTCCTGAAAACGGGATGCTATGCCTGTCACGGTCACGAAGCCGAAGGCGCGGTTGGCCCCGACCTCACCGATGATGAGTGGATTTACAAGCCGACCGATTCGATGATCTTCAACACCATCGCCAAGGGTCGCCCCGGAACCGTCATGGCGCCGTTTGGCGATCAGCTAACGCCGGACGAAATCTGGAAGATCGTCGAGTTTCTGCGCGACAAGAACCGCCAACGACACCTTAAGGAGCAATAACCAACCCGTTTCTCAGGCTGCTCTCCTCGACGGCGGAGGTTGGTCAAACTGTTACCGTCCGGGGGACAACCACCGGCGAGCCAGCATCTTCCGCTCAGTCAATCGTTGAACGGCTGCTGTCTAGACAGGGTCGGATCTGCGTAACGCAAAGGCACAGCTCGATGCGAGCGAGCACTGTCAAACCGCGAGCTCGTGCGCGTCGAGGCGCTTGACGACGCGGATCACGTACGGATCGCGATCGGCTACGAGCTCGCAGTCGAGACGGGCGAGGAGCGCGAGCATCGGCCAGTTGTCGGCGAGGACGAAGCCGGCGAACGCTGCGAGTCCTGCGCGCGCCGCCTGCTCGGCCAGCACGCCGAGCAGCTGAATGCCCAGGCCTTGCCGCTGCCAAGCGTCGTCGACCACTACCGCAAACTCGGCATCGAGCGGCTCGCAAACCGCGTACTGTGCCATGGCGACGATGCGCGATCCCGCGCCCTCTGTTGCCTCGCCCACCAGGGCGAGCTCGCCTGGAGGACGCGAACGCGTGACGCGGTCGAGCTGATCGGGCGAGAGCTCGCGCACCGGGGCAAAGAAGCGGCTTCGGCGCGACCGGTCTGAGAGACCGCGCACGAACTGCTGCACGGCTGAGCCGTCTTCGGAGCGTGCAACGCGCAGCGCGACCGGGCGGCCGTCTCTCAGCCTTACGATCCGTGCAGCAGGTCCGTCGCCCGCAATCAGGTCGGGCTGCGCTGTGCGGGAAGTGTGAGTCACGGCACTCCGTTGCGGCGTTGGTCAGCTCAAGATGGGGGCGACGCCTTGCCGATGCGCTCGTGCTGCACAGGAGTGATGAAGCGTGCGTCGGAACATTTTCTGGTGCTTGAGCTCCTCGTCGCCGAAGCGCACCAGCGCTTCGAGCGCGATCTGATCGCCCAGCCAGTTGTCACGGCTCACCTTGGGCACCTTGGCGGCGATGAAGCGCTCGACCAGGCCGAAGATGTTGGCGTAGGTATGGCCTTATCTGACTCACCAGGCGTCATGGAATGAACCCGGTCACACCGTTATGCGACGGTGCGAGCTGCGCTCGCGGCGTTCGTCCCGGATAGGGTTTCTGCAACTGCGGAGCAGCGGGACGACTGTCCCGAATGCGAATCGAGTTGCGCGATGACCATTGCATTGACCTGGTCGCGATGCGTCACAGGCGCCATGTGGCCCGCACCGCCGATGGTCTTCAGCTGCGCTTCGGGAAGAATGCGCGCGAGTAGCTCGCAGATGCGCCGCGTCGGCAATGGCGAGCTCGTCCCGTGCAAGAGCAGGGTCGGCACGGCCATCAAGCGGAAGTCCTCGAGCCGGGTCGGCTCGTTGAGCGTCGCATGGAAGTCGAGCACGACCTTGGGGAGGCGCGCGGCCATTGCGTGACGCTTATCCGCGGGAACCTCCGCCCACGCTTCCGGACCGTTCCAATAGTCGACGAAACGTCCGAAGCCAACGAGGTACTCGCCGCAGGCGGTTGCGCGCGCCACGCTGTCGGCGACTTCCGTAATCTCAGCGAGTGCCCGGGCATCGTTTCCTCGCAACAGATGAAATGCAACGGGCTCGATCAATGTGAGGCTGCGCAGCAGCTCGCCGCGCAAACCTGCGACATGCAGGGCGACGGCGCCGCCGTAGGAGTGTCCGACGAGGTGCGCTCGCTCATTAACGCGCCCGAGCAGAGCGAGAACGATCTCGGCTTCGCATTCAAGGTGGAACGGCCTCCGTCCTGGCCAGTGCGCCGTGCCGCCATAGCCATAAAGATCCGGCGCGATGACCCGGTATCGCTCGCCCAGCCGTTCGGCGAGCGTGCGCCATTGGGCACCCGAGCTGCCGGAACTATGCAGAAGCACGACCGGCTCGCCGCTGCCCAGTTCGAGGTATTCGACGCGGCTGCCGGAGATTTGGAGAATCGACATCGTTGCGCTCTCGACTCAGATCCTGCTGGTTGAAGGACGCGATGGCATTCGGTACCGGCCGGCCCACAAGCTCGGGAAGCCGATCGCCGTGCGCTTCGGAAGGGACCGCTTGATTCGAATCGAAGACGCGAGCCCTCCACACTCCGGGGCTGGATGCGTTGAGAATGAATCGAGATGGATCCAAGGTCGCACGCGGTGCGGCAGCGATCGGCGACCTACTCGGTCGTACAGCGCCGACCGTCGGCATGACGCTCGGCCCGAGTGCGGCGGCGAGCCCAAGCACGGTAACGAGGCGGACGACGCCCGTGCGGCTGATGATTCCAGCTAGCTCGCGTCTTGGGTGAACGGTAGTCATGCCGCATCCCAAGTAGATTGGACGGTACGAATGTGTTCGGGTGTCATGGCATTGCTGCTCGGGGTAGATCCCCGTGAAGCAGGGATTGCTCTGCAGTCTAGTGAGCAGGCGCGTTAGGAGAATTTCACCGTGAGGCCTCTTTTGTTTCGTTTGTTTCAGCCGCTCGGCACGTTCTGACCCGGTTTCGAGGGGACCTCTAGGCGTCGAGAGAGGCCGGGCGGCCTATTGGGCGCTGGAAGCAACGCGGCTACGGGCCGGGCTCAAGATGGAAGAAGTGCTTGCACGGATCGCTAGCGAGCCGACCGCCGTGACCCTCCGAGTCCCAGCGTCGCTCAAGCTCACGGTCCCGCTTAGCTTGCTGGGCTTTGCCGCGACGCTGAGTGCGGTCAACTTCCTCTATCACCTGCCGCGGGCCGAGCGCGCGGCGGAGGAAGAGAGCCGCAAGCGCTTGGCCCAGGAGATGCGGCGCTTGCAAAGGACCCTGGAGTATCTACAAGGGGGCAGTCACCAGCCATGTCAAGCGCGCCGCCCAGCCGGGTAGCCGGTGGGTTGAATTCTCGCGCCTGCAATGACTCCTGTTGGTAGCGGAGAAGATCACCGAGCGTGAGAAGATCAGCTGCACTGAGATCGACGGCGCCGCCCCGCTCGACGTGGCGCAGAAGCGCCGCGGGCGCGTGTAGCGGCGAGCAACGCGGGCCCTCAGGGCTGCCCGATGCTCAGGCGCAGTTCCCGTTTCAGAATCTTGCCGCTCGCGTTCTTCGGGAGCTCTTCCACGAAGACCATGCGCTTCGGGACCTTGAACCCGGCGAGCCGCTCGCGGCAGAACGCGATCAGCTGGTCGGCGTCCACCGTCTGACCTGCACGCAGCACCGCCGCTGCCGTCACCGCTTCAATCCACTGCGGATGCGGCGTGCCGAAGACCGCCACCTCGGCAATGGCCGGGTGCTGATAGAGCACCTCCTCGACTTC
>JBGPMS010000036.1:0-24529 GCA_041487115.1 Gammaproteobacteria bacterium | reverse complement strand
TGGTCGGCTTCACCGGCTCCGGTCTCGCGCACACCAACTGGAAGCCGTTCGGAGACAACGTCCCGGAACGCGCCGCGCGGCTCATTCGCGAGCAGAAAATGGGGCCGGCGATCTTCGTCTTTCCGGACTGCTTCACGGCGCTGGGCGGCAACCAGTACGTGAACTCGTCCGCGATCGGCAACTACGCGGACTATCTCACGCGCGAGATCATCCCCTTCGTCGACCGCGAATTCCGCACGCTGGCGGACCGCGAGCATCGCGCCTGCTTCGGCAAGTCATCCGGCGGCTACGGTTCGATCATCCACGGCATGAAGTACACGAAGTACTGGGGTGGCATCGCCAATCATTCCGGCGACGCGTATTTCGATTTCGTCTACTGGGCCGACTGGCCGAACACGCTGAACGAGCTCGCCAAGCATCGTGTGCCCAAGCGCAAGCCCGGCCCATACGACGCGCGCGGAGAATCGAATCGCAAAGGCCTCGCCGAAGGGCTCGACGACGGGCGCATCAAGCGCTTCCTCGCGCGGGTGTGGAAGAAGGAGAAGCTGACGGGTGCGGAAGGCCACTGCATCATGAATCTTTGCATGGCGGCGACCTACGATCCGGACCCGAGGACGCCACTCGGCTTTCGCGTTCCGTTCAACCTCGAATCGGGCGAGGTCATCGAGCGCCGCTGGAGCAGGTGGCGCGAGCACGACCCGATCAATCTCGTTGCGCAGTACCGGGACAACCTCAAGTCGCTGCGCGGCATCTACATCGATTGCGGCTGGCGCGACCAGTATCACATCCAATATGGCACACGCATCCTCGCCAAGCGCCTCGCGGCAGCCGGTATCCGCCACACCTACGAGGAATTCGACGACGACCACTCCGACGTCGACTACCGGATGGACACGAGCCTGCCGTTCCTCTACAGGGCGGTGAAGCCCTGAGAGTCTGTAGGGAAGCGTCCGCGGTGCGTGACAACGCGGCTCGCGTTACTTGTCCAGTAGTCGTCGCCGCTCGCGGTCTTCTTGTTGGGGATGTCTACCTTCACGAGGTCGAACGCATGACCCGCCTCGCGGGCGACGATGTGCGGCGCCATGGAGCAGGCACCAGGCGAGTAGTAGAGCTTCATGGGTGCTTCCTTTCAGTGTGGTGGTGCTACCGGGCTAGGACTGCAAGTCTAGCGCAAGGACGGGGGGGGTAGCTCTCGCCCCTGCTGCGCTCAAAAGGGAGCAGGAAGGTTGATCTCCTCGTGACGGTTATACTAGTGTCGAGCCCACTCGGTGGTGACCGCAGTCCAACACAAGGAGAGATCAAACCATGAATGCCGTGCACAGCCTCGTCGTAATCGTCGCCCTCGCAGTCGCAAGCTCGGCCTGGGCTTACCAGGTGACCGGACCCGTGCTCGAAGTGACAGACACCAAGATCGTCGTGCAAAAGGGCAAGGAGAAATGGGAGATCGCCCGCACGCCGGAAACGAAGGTCACCGGCGATCTGAAGGTCGGTGCCAAGGTGACCGTCGAGTACTCGATGACCGCCAAGTCCGTGGAGGCGAAAGCGGAGAAGGGAAAGAAGTAGCCGGTTGGCGCCCGAGCCGCGTCGGCCCGATGTAGCATTGTGCCGGGCTGTTCGGGCGTGCCGGCTGTTCGCTAACTTTTGGAGGGTGCGGCGGGATCACCGGGCGGCAGTACATCTCGAAACTCGGGGAACTGCTTCCACTTCGGCACCGGCGGCGTGTGGCCCTCGCACGGGACGTAGGCCGACTGCTCGGTCATCTGCATTTTGTGGATGTAGCGCGGACAGTTGGGGAAGATCGCGTCCGCGCGCACGCGCACGACCAGCTGGGCGCCGGTGAACTCGGAGATCAGAGGGTCCTGCTCGTGCACGCTCGCCCGGCCGTTCACGCGCAACCGCTTGGGGCTCTCGAAATCGATGAACAGAATCCCGACGTGAGGATTGACGAGAACGTTGCCCAGGCTCTTGAACATGCCGTTCCCGTCGTAGCTCGGAAACGCGAGCGTCTGCGGATCGACTACGCGCACGAATCCGGGCAGGCCGCCCTTGTACGAACAGTCGGGACGCCCCTCGGCATCCGCCGTGGCGAGGAAGAAAAGAGGGCGGCTTTGGATGAACGCACGATCGTCATCGGTGAACGCATCGCGCACCAGAACTTCGACCAGCCGGTCGGCGAGCCTGCGGCTGGCGAACCGGTCTTGCAGGTTCCGCGAGCCGTCGTGATACATCGGGATGTCTTTCATGCAAACCTCCAGAACCGCGGCTTCGATTCGTCCGCCTCGCCTGCGCCATCAGCGGCCGGCGCTTGCTCCCCGGACGGTGCAGCGTCGTCCTGCCGATACTCTACCGGGAAGGCCACTGCCACGCAGGCAGATCGATGGCCTCCGCAGCATTTCGGGGGTGTTCCGCGGATCGGCGCAGTGCGTCTGGATGATCGCCGCGCAGCACCGAGCGTGAAAATGTTTCGGGACCAGCCCAGACAGTCGATTGCAGACCCCCTTCTCGCGCCAGCGACCGGACTTGCGGAAAGGGATTGGCTGTTCTAATATTTGAGTTTCCATATCTGAAGCATCACATGTGATGTATCAGACATGATTACCGCCGCACAACTTCGGGCTGCCCGAGCCTTGGTTGGACTGGACCAGCGGGCGCTTGCGGAGGCTTCGGGACTGTCCCTTCCGACGATCCAGAGAATGGAAGGGAGCGAAGGGGTGATCCGAGGCAATGTGGACTCGCTGACGAAGCTAATTGCCGCGCTCGAGACCGCAGGCGTAGAGCTCATCAACGAGGGAGCCATCAGCGACAAGAGCGGACGAGGCGTGCGACTCAAGGCGCGCTGAACCGCGGCATCCCCTCGACCTCGCCCCCAGGCCACAGATGAGTGCAACGACACCATGGCTGTGACAGTCCTGCTGTCGTGCTGTGGGGTATTGCTCGCGACAAGCGTAGCCGCTCTGGCTGGTGCACGCAGGCACGCACCGACCTTTCTTGTCTATGCGGTCGCGTTGGTCACCACCACCGTTGCCTTAGCAGCCGCTTGCTCGGGACTCCTCACTGCAGGAGTTGCACCTGAGAGCGTCCAGCTGCCGATCGGTCTACCCTGGCTCGGCGCGCATTTTCGCTTGGACACCCTGAGCGCGCTCTTTCTCGTCATTACCAATCTCGGTAGCGCCATGGCGAGTCTCTACGGCCTGGGCTACGGGCAGCATGAAGAGGCGCCAAACCGCGTGCTTCCGTTCTACCCAGCTTTTCTGGCGGGCATGAATCTGGTTGTCCTCGCGGATGACGCGTTCACCTTCCTGCTCACCTGGGAGTTCATGTCTCTCACGTCATGGGCGCTGGTTATGGCTCACCATCGGCAGCCTGACACTGCGAAGGCAGGCTATATCTACCTGCTGATGGCCAGTCTGGGCACGCTGTCGCTGCTCTTGGCTCTTGGTCTCCTGGCGGGGCCCAGCGGCGCCTACAGCTTCGATGCGATCCGCAGCGCGCCCCCCTCAGCAACCGTGTCCGCTGCCGTTCTCGCTTTGGCCCTGGTTGGGGCCGGATCCAAGGCCGGCCTCGTGCCGTTACACGTTTGGCTGCCACTCGCCCACCCGGCCGCTCCCAGTCACGTATCGGCGCTCATGAGCGGCGTGATGACAAAGGTCGCGGTGTACGGTTTCGTGCGCATTGTCCTCGACCTCCTGGGTCCTCCCGTGTGGTGGTGGGGTGCTGTGGTGCTCACCTTCGGTGGCATCACCGCCGTCCTGGGTGTGTTGTATGCGCTGATGCAGCACGATCTCAAGCGCTTGCTCGCCTATCACACGGTCGAGAACATCGGCATTATTTTCATCGGGCTTGGCCTCGCGCTCTCTTTTCAGGCCAACGATATGCGATCGGCGGCGGCGCTCGCGCTGACCGCGGCTCTGCTGCACGTCTTCAACCATTCCGTCTTCAAGAGCCTGCTATTTTTCGGATCCGGTGCAGTACTGACTGCGACCGGCGAGCGCGACATGGAGCGCCTGGGCGGCCTCATCCACCGCATGCCTCTCACCGCCTTTGCCTTCCTGGTGGGCTCGACGGCCATCTCCGCACTCCCTCCGTTCAACGGGTTCGTTTCCGAGTGGCTCACTTTCCAGGCGATTCTCCTGAGCCCCAAGCTCCCACAGTGGATGCTTAAATTTCTCGCCCCCGCGATCGGCGCCATGCTTGCTCTGTCTGCGGCGCTCGCTGCAGGTTGCTTCGTCAAAGCATTCGGCGTGACCTTTCTCGGACGACCCAGGACAAACGTTGCGCAGCAGGCCAAGGAAACCGATGTCTTTTCGCTGACCGCGATGTTCGCTCTAGCTCTGCTCTGCTTGATCGCTGGAGTCGTGCCGGGGTATTTCATCGATGCGCTCGCCCCGGTCGCGCAGCAGCTGCTGGGCGCACAGCTGCCGGAGCAGAGGCAATTGGATTGGCTCACGATCGTGCCGATCGCAGAGAGCCGAAGCTCCTACAACGGCCTTGTGCTGTTTATCCTGATTGCGGCATCGGCATGGCTGGCGGCGTATGTCATCCATCGCTGGGCCTCACGCGCGCTGAGACGGTCCGCCGCGTGGGACTGCGGGTTCCCGGATGCGAGCCCATCCACTCAGTACACCGCCGATAGTTTCGCCCAGCCGATTCGTCGGGTGTTCGGCACTTTTGCATTCCGAGCGCGCGAGGAGGTCCACATACCTCCGCCGGGGGATATGCGGCCCGCTAGATTCCACGTGTATCTCCGGGACCTGGCGTGGGATGCCATGTACGCGCCGGTCGGGAGCCTCGTAGGCTTCGCCGCGGACCGCCTGAACCGAGTACAGTCGTGGACCATCCGAGCCTATCTGAGCCTCGTGTTCGGTGCGCTCGTAGTGCTGCTGATGGTATTGGCGGTATGGCATTGATTCTGGATGCGCTGGTTCAGCTGGCTCACGTTGCGCTGGTGCTCTTGATCGCACCATTGCTGACCGGCTACGTCCGCAAAGTCAAAGCGCACTTGCTCCGTCGCCGCGGCCCCCCGGTACTGCAGCCCTACCGCGATCTCATCAAGTTGATCCGCAAAGAGGTCGTGCTGGCAGACAACGCCTCGTGGCTGTTTCGTGTCGCGCCCTACCTTGTCTTCTCTACGACCTTGGTCGCCGCAGCTCTGGTGCCCACATTCGCTACCGGCCTGGTGCTGAGTCATGCAGCTGACCTGATTGCGATCGTTGCCCTCTTGGGCAGCGCACGCTTTGTCCTGGCGCTGGCGGGGCTCGATATCGGCACCAGTTTCGGCGGGATCGGCTCGAGCCGAGAGATGATGATCGCTTCGCTGGCTGAACCGGCGATGCTGATGGTGGTATTCACCGTGTCGCTCCTGGCGGGTTCGACGCAGCTTTCGTCCGTCTCCGCGTTCATGCAGGGACCCAACGTGGGGCTGCGCGTGTCTCTTGCGATGTCGCTCGTCGGGCTGATCATGGTGGCAATCGCAGAGAATGCGAGGATCCCGGTCGATAATCCGGCGACCCATCTCGAGCTGACGATGATCCACGAGGCCATGATTCTCGAGTACTCGGGACGCCATCTCGCGGTGATCGAAGCGGCTGTCTCGCTCAAGCTATTGCTCTACTTGTCTTTGATCGGTTGTGTTTTCGTGCCGTGGGGTATCGCCACGGCCGGTCAAGGCTTCACTGCCTATGCGGTGGGGCTGGTGACGTACATCGCCAAGCTGGCCGTTGGCGGCTTCCTGCTGGCCGTCTTCGAGACCGTAACGGCAAAGATGCGGGTGTTTCGGGTTTCGGACTTCCTCGGCGCGGCGCTCATGCTTGGGCTTCTGGGCGCGTTGCTTCTGTTTGTTTCGCAGAGCGTGTAATGGACCGTCTCATGCTGGACGTTGCCCATCTGCTCGCTGGCGGACTGGTGCTCGTCAGCTTCTTGCTCTTGTATCAAGACCGCATGTTCGGCCTTCTCAATACCTTCGCGCTGCACGCGCTCGTGGTCTCCCTATCGGTCGCGTGGCAAGCCTACGTCCAGCTCGCTCCACATCTTTACATCACAGCGGCTATCGCGCTGGTCGTCAAAGCCATCATCATTCCGGTGGCGCTGCATCGAATCATCGTGCGCCTGGGGATCCACCGGACTATCGAGACCGTCGGAGGAATCGGACAAACGATGCTGGCGGGCATTGGGCTGGTGGCGCTCTCCATCATGGTCATGTTGCCGATCACGGCCCAGGCCGGCACGCTCGCGCGTGAGGACCTCGCCTTTTCGTTGTCGGTGATCCTGCTTGGCCTGCTGATGATGATTTCGCGGCGCAACGCAGTCAGTCAGGTCATCGGGTTCATGTCGATCGAAAACGGGCTGATCCTGGCCGCAACTGCGGCCAAGGGCATGCCGCTCGTCGTGGAGATCAGCGTGACGTTCTCCATTCTCGTTGCATTGATCGTGATTGGGATTTTTCTGTTCCGGATCCGGGAGCGCTTCGACACGGTGGACGTGCACGCCCTGGAGCGTTTCCGCGGTGAGCGGTCATGAACGCTTTGGGCCCGTTGCTGGCGAAGGCGATCCTGGTGATCCCGATGTGCAGCGCGGCGCTTCTGGCCCTGTTCCCCGATGACCGGGTCACGGCGCGGCTCAACGCCCTGGGAGCTCTGCTCACGTTCCTGGCCTCGACTGGCCTGTTCTTCGTGCGGCCCGAGCGCGGGCCGTTTCTCATCGTCGATGACGTCAACGTCGTGTTCATCGTGCTCACGACGTTCGTGGGGTTCACGACCAGCGCGTTCAGCGCCAGCTACATCGCGCACGAGCTCGAGAAGGGGCGCCTGACGCCCGTCTATCTTCGCTTCTACCATGCCATGTATCAGACGCTCATGTTCGCGATGAACCTGGCTCTGCTGGCAAATAACGTGGGGCTGATGTGGGTTGCCGTCGAACTGGCGACACTGACCACGGTGTTGATGGTCGGAATCTATCGCACCCCGGCCGCCCTCGAGGCGGCTTGGAAGTATTTCATTCTGGGTAGCGTCGGCATTGCGCTGGCTTTGTTCGGGACGATCCTGGTCTATCTCGCCGCGCAGTCGGTCGTGGGCGAGGGCCTGGACGCAATGGCGTGGGATGTGCTGGTGAAGAGGGCTCCGGCTTTTGATCCTGCCCTGCTCAATCTTGCCTTCGTGTTCCTGCTGCTGGGTTACGGGACGAAAGTCGGGCTTGCCCCCATGCATGCATGGCTCCCGGACGCGCATGCAGAAGGACCGACGCCGATTTCGGCCGTGCTGTCCGGGTTGCTTCTGAACGTCGCGCTGTTTGCGGTCCTTCGCTTCAAGATGGTGATGTCTGCCAACCCAGGGGCGCTGGCACCAGGACCGCTGATGGTCACCCTGGGTTTGATCTCCGTGCTGTTCGCGGCCTTCATGTTGTATCGGCGGCACGACATCAAGCGGATGTTCGCCTACTCTTCGATCGAGCACATGGGAATCATCACCTTCGCCTTTGGGATGGGTGGGCCGCTCGCGAACTTCGCCGGGCTGCTGCACATGACCTTTCACAGCTTGACCAAGTCGGCCATCTTCTTTTCCGTCGGCCACATCGCACAAGTGAAGGGCACGCAGACGATGGCCGAGATTCGGGGCCTGACGGTGTCGCATCCAGTTCTGGGGTGGGGGCTGGTCCTCGGCGTGATCACCATAGTCGGGCTCCCGCCCATGGGCATCTTCATGAGCGAGTTCCTGATCATCACGTCGACTTTTGCCCGTCAGCCCGCGCTCGCAGTCGCGTTGGCGCTTGGGCTGCTCGTGGCGTTGGGTGCGCTGTTGCTGCGGCTCAATGCGCTCGCGTTTGGGGACCCATACGGGAGCGACGCTCCTTGCGAGGCTTCGTTCGTTCCGATGTTCGCCCATCTGGCGCTGGTCGTGGCTGCCGGGATCTATCTTCCGCCCGCCCTGGTTTCCTGGTTTCAGCATGTCGCCGGCTTACTGGGTTAGATGGGCCAAGCCATGCCAGGCATGACGAGCTTGCACCACGTGATGGAGAAAGGTCAGCTAGTCGAGGCGCATCGACCGTGGCCCCGCGTCGTCGTCGGCCGGGAGCTCTGGGAGCAGGCGATCAGCCTGCTCGAAGAAACGCAGTTCACTTTGCTGGGGCTCTGGGGCGCCAAACAGTTTGTGCACATGGCGATGATCGGTCCAGGGCACGACGGGCCGATGGTCCTCAGCTTGGCGTGCCAAGACAACCGCTTCCCTTCCGTAGGGCGTCTGCACTCGCCTGCCATTCGGCTTGAGCGGGCGGTCCGCGACCTGGTAGGGCTGGAGCCCGAAGGTCTCCTGGACGCGCGTCCATGGCTGGATCACGGTACGTGGCGCCTGCGATGCCCTCTTGGGGTGACGGGCGATGCGGGCGCGGCTGATCGATATGCGTTCCTGCCGGCCCAAGGCGAAGGCCTGCATCAGATCGCGGTCGGCCCCGTTCATGCGGGCATCATCGAACCGGGTCACTTCCGCTTCACCGCGAACGGCGAGACGATCGTGCGGCTCGAGGAGCGACTGGGCTACGTGCACAAAGGGATCGAGTCGCTCATGGCTGGGCTATCAGTTGAGCGTGCGTCCGTGCTTGCCGGGCGGGTTTCCGGTGACAGCACGGTGGCCTACGCCTTGGCCTTTGCGCGGGCAATCGAGGCGGCGCTCGGGTCCGAGATTCCACGGCGCGCGGTCTGGCTGCGGGCACTCATGGCCGAATTGGAAAGGCTGGCAAATCACTTAGGCGATCTGGGCGCCGTATGCAACGATGCTGCGTTCGCCATGCTGCATGCCCAGTTCGGCTTTCTGCGCGAACATGTGCTTCGAGTGGCAGACAGGTGTTTCGGCCATCGGCTCATGATGGATCGTATCGTGCCCGGTGGGGTACTTTGCGATTTGCCGGGCGACGGGGCAGAGGCGATCGCAACTCTCATCACCAATATCCGCGCACACTTTCCCGAGCTTATCGAGCTCTACGACAACACGGCTTCGCTGCAGGACCGCACCGTCGGGACGGGAATCCTTACACCGGCGCTCGCGCGACAGTTCGGGGCGGGAGGCTATGTCGGTCGGGCTTCCGGACGGGCGTTCGATGCGAGACGGACGCCGGGCTATCCGCCGTACGATGCGCTACAGTTCGAGGTACCCGTTCTGCAAGACGGTGACGTGAATGCTCGCCTCTGGATCCGCATACGCGAAGTCGAGCAGAGCATGCAAATCATCGATCAGATTCTGCGGCAACTGCCCTCCGGTGCGATCCGAGGTGCCCAGCCGACGCGACCCGACATCCACGCGGGTGAAGGCGTGGCGCTGGTCGAGGGCTTTCGCGGGGATGTTCTGGCATGGGTCCAGCTTGGCGAGGATGGCAGCGTCGAGCGCTGCCACTTGCGCGATCCGTCATGGTTCCAATGGCCGTTGCTCGAGGCTGTGATCGAAGGCAACATCGTGGCTGACTTTCCCCTTTGCAACAAGTCCTTCAATTGCTCGTATTCGGGCCACGATTTATAAGTTGAACGCCGATGCGTAGACTCCTGTTCAAGAGCCTCGTGCACGGTCCGCTGACCGAGGCAGCGCCGCTCAAAGACGAAGCCGCCATGAAGGAGCTCGCAGCGCAGCTCGACAGCGCGGCCCGATGGCGATTGGGTCGCACGCTTTCCATTCGAGAGGTCGATGCTGGGTCCTGCAATGGCTGCGAGCTGGAAATACACGCTCTCAACAACGTCCAATACGATCTGGAGCGATTTGGGATTCGGTTCGTCGCCTCGCCGCGCCATGCCGACGTGCTGCTCGTAACGGGTCCAGTCACCACCAACATGCGCGAGGCACTCGAGCGCACCTATCATGCGACTCCTCACCCGAAGTGGGTTGTCGCTGTCGGTGACTGTGCCCGAGACGGGGGCCTCTTTTCGGGCAGCTATGCTTGCGTCGGCGGCGTCTCCGCGGTCCTCCCGGTTGACTTGCACATTCGCGGTTGTCCTCCTTCGCCCATCGCGCTGCTCAAAGGCCTGCTAGCACTGCTCGAGCACGTGGACCGCGAGGTTCCTGCCCAGATCAGCAAGGAGAGCAGCTTACCGGCAAAGCCCGCAGCGCAATAATTGCCGGAGCCCAGAGGCGCCGGTCTAAAAAAGTATCGAAACCAAAACCACACCGACAACAATCGCTATGGCGATCGCGAAGACCAGGACCAGTTGCGAGAACGATTGTTCTTCTCCCATCTCGTCTCTCCTCGGCTTTGGCGGATCGTCAACGGGGAGACGCGGCTGTTGAGCTGCCGCCGGCCCAGAGGTTCGAAGCCCTTACTGCCAAACGTGCCTCGAGACCGCGGATCCTTACCCTTTCGGGGCCGCGGGACATCTCGCCAACCGTACCCAACTCGGGGGAAGCGGATGCCTCTCGAAAAATTCCTCCGATGCGAAGTATGGGGTCACCTGCTCTGCGCGGATCAATTCGATGTCCCGCACCTGAATGTATTCATCACGACGCGTCCCGTGCTGCGGCCAGACAATACCGCGTGCCCGGGCTTCGCCCGGAGCGGACAGTGCGCCTTGCGGAGCGATCACCTCGTGCATTCGGAAGCTCCTGATCCTGTGCCCGTCGCGAAGCATCAGTTCTACCTGCACACCCCGGGTCGTGCATTCGACCAGCTTGTCGAGAACGCCTTGGATATTTGCGTTAGCGCTCTTCACGTGTCGCCGAATATCTCAAGAAATTACCCTAGGCGTCCCAGACCTTGAATTCATAGCACTGCTTCAGTTGCTTGACATAGGTACAGAACTCCAGACCGAACAGGTCCTCGAGTCTTCTCGCCTGGCTCGAAAGCCATTTCCATTGAGGCTCAAAATGTCTGTCCTTTGAAGCGAAGACCACGCAATTGCTGCTGTCATCGATAGGCGCCGCGATGACTGACTCACCGAAGACGTCACGTATCCAGCGGAGATGGGAAAGACAAGCGGTCCGTTCCCCGGCCAGGTTCATGACGAGCATACCCGTTGGGCTTAAACAACGCCGCGCGTTCTCATAGAACCGGGGATTCGCCAGAGAAGGGGGAATACCGTCGCGGTCAAACGCGTCAACCAACAGCGCGTCGACCCTTCTCCGAAGCCCTGACAGGTAGGCCGCCCCGTCGGCCTGAATTACGGAAAAGCGGAAATCGTCGCGCGGGATGAGAAACTCGTTCCGCAATGCGATCACGCCAGGATCGCTCTCAACAGCAGCAATGCGTGCCGCAGAAAGGTATCGGTAGCAATACTTCGCGATAGAGCCGCCCCCGAGCCCAATGAGCGCGATCCTTCTCGGCTGGCAGTTGAACAGCAAGAACGCCATCATCTCTTGCGTATAAGCGAGATCGAGAGCATAGGGGTCGGAGATCCGCATCGCGCTTTGAATGTTGTCGATACCAAAGCAGAGGCAGCGCAACGCGCCGTCTTCCAGGATATAGGGTTTGTCGTATGTTCCTCCCACGATGCGCTCGTAAAGCTCCTCTTGTCGGCTATCCGCGGACTCCATGAGCCGTAGCATCCCCGACTCTCTCAGAAACGGGCTCGGCAGCTCCCGCAGTCCTGGTAGTTCTCGATTCACAACCCATGTCCTGCTGCACTGCGAACATCTTTGAGGCCGATGGCAAAAGGGCTGGAGAAGCGCATGGACCACGCTTCACAGGATTTCGCCAATACATTTGGAAACGACTTTGTGCGGGCAAATGAGCAGGCCGTCGGGGAATGAAGGAGCCGCACCGAAGGCCGGCTTGGTTCTCGGTGCCGGCGTCGCACGTTTTCGAGGACGACCGTTAGCCTGCAAAGACACTGCGACGCCCGCGTGATCGTCGGCATTGACTTGCGTCGCGTGAGCCAAATGCCCCCTGCGCGCGGCACCAACATCCTCCTCCACCCGGCTTGGCCTTTACATCCGGCTTGGCTTTGTATATCTAGGGTCGCCTTTGAATTATATTGCTCTCAACCTTGTTTGCAATTACAATTTAATTAACATGCCGCGTTCCAACCAAATCGAAATCAGGACGGCGAGGCTGACCATCCTGATTGATCCTCGAAAGAAGAAGATCTTCGAGGAGATTTGCGCCGCGCAGGATTTGACGCCCTCTCAGGTGGTCCGAAAGCTCATTCGGCAGTACGTCATCGAGCACGCGGCGGGCCGGCCGCTCCCCGAATGGCTGACCGTCCAGGGCAAAAGAAACGAGAACGACCAAAAGGCCGCCGCTTCAAGGAATGGGAAAATCGGCTGATGACGCCGGGGTCGTTCTTCCCTTCAAACGCCGACCCAAGGCACTACGCAGAACCCCGGTCAGACTACCAGCAGGCCCGGCGGTCGCGCTGACCTCCAGCGCCTACGCCGCGAAACGCGCCTCGGGCAGGCCGCGCGCACCCGGGCGGCAAGCGAAGATGTTTCCGGCCAGCGGTTCCCGCGCCAGTTGCTCGAGCGTCATCTTCTGGCGCGCGGTAGAGATGTAGAGGGTATCCAGGCCCTTGCCGCCGAAACAGCAACAGGTGATGTTGGAAACCGGCAGCTCGACTACCTGGTCGATGCGGCCGTCCGGCGCATAGCGCACGACTCGCGACCCGCCGTACTCCGCGTTCCACAGGCAGCCGGCGGCGTCCACGCAGGAGCCGTCGGGGCGCCCGGGATGGTCGCTGCAGTCGGCGAACACGCGCTCGTTGCGCATGACGCCTTGCGCCAGGTCGAAGTCGTAAGCCCAGATCAGATGGCGGTGCGTGTCGGCGAAGTACATCACGCGGTCATCCGGGGTCCAGGCGATACTGTTGGGGACGAACAGTTCGCCGCGAATAAAGGTGCAGCGGCCGTCCGGGTCGAGGCGGTAGAGTGAGCCGACCGGCTCGCGCGGCCCGTCGCTCATGGTGCCGGCCCAGAAACGGCCGGCGCGATCGCAGCGTCCGTCGTTGAAGCGGTTCTGAGGGATATGCTGCTCCGGCGCTGCGACCAGCTTCAGCGCGCCGGATTGCGGATCGAGAAAATAGAGTCCCGACTTCATGCCGGCAATCATCGTCTTGCCCGAGCGGGTGAGACCAAAGCTGCCGATCGCTTCGGACAGCGCGAGGCCGCGGATCTCCCCGTTGGCCGGGTTGTAGCGCTTGAGCGATGGCCCGCGGATATCCACCCACCACAACACTTGATCCCGGTCGCACCAGATAGTGCATTCACCCAGCACGTCCTGGCTGGCAACGACGGATTCCACGGCGATCTTCATCGGTTTTCCTTCCGGGGCTGGCAACCCGTCGGCGATTATAGCCCGGCGTCGCCTCGAGTCCTGCTTCGTATCCAGCGCTCCCGGAGCCTCATGTCACCGCAGCGGGAAATTCGACGTCCGAAAACGGCGAGCGTTCCGTACATCGATCGCCTACAATCCGGCCATGCTGCTCGACCCGCAACGCTGCTACCAGGCGCTCAAAGCCCGCGACTCTCGCTTCGATGGCCGCTTTTTCGTCGGCGTCTCCTCCACCCGGATCTACTGCCGTCCCGTCTGCACCGTCAAGTCGCCCAAGCAGGAGAACTGCCGGTTCTTTCTCAGCGCCGCGGCGGCCGAGTCGTCGGGCTTCCGTCCCTGCCTGCGCTGCCGCCCCGAGCTCGCGCCCGGCAATGCCAGCATCGATGCGCGCGCGCGGCTGGCACAATCGGCCGCCAGTCTGATCGAGGACGGGCTGCTGAATGAGATCGGCATCGAGGCACTGGCGACTCGGCTCGCCGTAACCGACCGTCATCTGCGCCGGGTGTTCCAGACGGAGTTCGGCGTATCACCCGTGGAGCTCGCCCAGACACATCGTCTGCTGCTGGCCAAGCGGCTGTTGACAGACACCGGCTTGCCGGTCACCGAGATCGCGCTGGCCAGCGGATTCGGCAGCCTGCGCCGTTTCAACGCGCTGTTCCGCGAACGTTACCGGCTCAGCCCCTCGGATCTGCGCACGGCAGCCGATGGCGGGCGGGCGGCCGACGCTCTGAAATTCACGCTCGGCTTTCGTCCACCATTCGACTGGGATGCGCTGCTTTCGTTTCTCGCCACGCGGGCGATCGAGGGCGTGGAACAAGTCGATGCCGGGATATACGGCCGTACGCTTCGCCTCGAGCAAGCGGGGAAGACGCATACGGGATGGATCGCCGTCGTGCCGGCCAGGCGAAAAGCGGCGCTCGAAGTGACGGTCTCGGCATCGCTGGCGCGGGTCATTCCGGCAGTTCTTGCGCGCGTGAAACGGCTGTTCGATCTGTCCTGCGACCCGACCGAGATCGCCGCTGCGCTAGGTGCGCTCGCGGCGCATCGCCCAGGGTTGCGATTGCCCGGCGCCGTCGATGGCTTCGAGCTCGCCGTACGCGCGATCCTCGGCCAGCAGATCACGGTCAAGGCCGCGCGGACGCTGGCCGGTCGCTTTGCGGCAACGTTCGGCGACGCGATCGAAATGCCGGTCCCGGCGCTGCGCTCCTTGTTCCCGTCGGCGGTGAGGATCGCCGCGCTGAAGGCCTCCGACATCGCAGCGATCGGGGTCGTGTCAGCGCGCGCCCGGGCCATCGTGACTCTGGCCGCGGTCGTATCGAAAGGCCAGCTCCGACTGGAAGCGGGCGCCGAAGTGGAAGCGACGCTGGACCGGTTGCGGAGCCTGCCGGGGATCGGCGAATGGACCGCGCAGTATATCGCCATGCGTGCGCTGTCCTGGCCCGACGCCTTCCCGCACACCGACTACGGGGTGCTCAAGGCGATGGGAGAGAAGGATCCGCGCAGAGCGCTCGAGCACGCTGCGCAATGGCAGCCCTGGCGTGCGTACGCCGTCATGCACTTGTGGAAATCCCTGGAGGACACCAAGCCGTGAAGCGCCATAGGTATGTGGACAGCCCGCTCGGACGCATCCTGCTCACTGCGGACGCAGCGTCGCTCGACGGGCTCTATTTCGTCGGGCAAAAGTGCGAGGCGGTGCCGCGCAGCGATTGGACGGAAGATCCGAGCTGCGCGCTCTTTGCGCAAGTTGAAGTCCAGCTCGCCGAGTACTTTGCCGGCGAGCGCACCCGCTTCGACCTTCCGCTCGCGCCAGCAGGCACACCCTTTCAAGAGAGCGTGTGGCGTGCGCTCGGCACGATTCCCTGCGGCACGACGGTGACTTACGGCGGGCTGGCGGAATCGCTCGGCACCCCGCGCAGCGTACGCGCGGCGGCAGCAGCGGTCGGGCGCAATCCGATCTCGATCATCGTTCCTTGCCATCGCGTGATCGGGCGCGATGGCTCGCTCACCGGCTATGCCGGCGGGCTGGATCGCAAGCGCGCGCTGCTGGGGCTGGAAGCGGCGCAGGCGCCGCTGTTGGTGTAGAAATCCCTAGCCCTCTCCCTCAAGGGGAGAGGGAACTGTTGAGTGGAGCGGAGAGGGTGGGGGTAAAGCTGTGAGGGATGCAGCCTAAGGCCGCCACTCGCGATAGCCGTCGATGCGCCCTTCCGCGTCGACCGCCTCGAGGCGCACCGGGAAGCCCCACAGCCGTCCGAGATGGCGCAGAACCTCGTTGGCCTCGTCGTCGGCCAGCGGCCGGCCGCGGAATATCTGGTTGCGCAGCGTGAGGGAGCGGTCGCCGTCGCGCTCGTAGCGTGCCACCTGGATTTCCGGAAGGATGTTTTCGCGCTTGTACTGATCGGCCAGCATCCGGCGCACGCGCCGGTAGCCTTGCTCATTGTGGATGCTGTCCACCTCGAGCTCCGCCTTGCCGATGTGATCGGCGACCACGAACAGCCTGAACTCGCGTATCAGGCGCGGTGACAGGTACTGGGCGATGAAGGACTCGTCCTTGAAATTGCGCATGGCGAAGTCGAGCGACTTGCGCCAGTCGGTTCGGGCGAGCTCCGGGAACCAGGCGGCATCCTCCGCGGTCGGGTTCTCGCAGATGCGGCGGATGTCCTGCATCATCGCGAAGCCCAGCGCGTAAGGATTCATGCCGTGGTAACCGGGCTGATCGAAGCCTCTCTGCGCTATCACGTTGGTGTGGTTGTGCAGGAACTCGATCATGAAGGCATCGTCCACGATCTTCTTTTCGTACATGCGGTTCAACAAGGTGTAATGCCAGAACGTCGCCCAGCCTTCGTTCATCACCTTGGTCTGGGTCTGCGGGTAGAAGTACTGGGCCAGCTTACGGACGATGCGCACCAGCTCGCGCTGCCACGGCGCCAACCTGGGCGAGTGCTTCTCCACGAAGTAGAGCACGTTCTCCTCGGGCTCAGCCGGAAACACGGCCGCCGCGGTATCGCTTGCCAACGGAGCGGTGGGGGGCAGCGTGCGCCACAGGTCGTTGAACTCGCGGCGCTGGTGCTCTTCCATCTCGCTCTTGCGCGCTTCTTTCTCTTTCGCCGACTGCTGCTGCGGCCGCCGATACCGGTCCACGCCGTAATCCATCAGCGCGTGGCACGAATCGATCACCTCTTCCACTTCGGCGGTGCCGTGGCGCTGCTCGCACTCCATCACGTAGCGCCGGGCGAACACCAGGTAGTCGAGGATCGCATCCGCCTGCGTGAATTGCCTGAACAGATAGTTGCCCTTGAAAAACGAGTTGTGGCCGTAGCTGGCATGGGCGATCACCAGCGCCTGCATCATCAGCGAGTTCTCCTCCATCAGGTAGGCGATGCAGGGGCTGGAGTTGATCACGATCTCGTAGGCCAGGCCTTGATAGCCTTTGCGATAGGCCTGGTCGTGGCGGATGAAGGCCTTGCCGTAGGACCAGTGCGGGTAGCCTAGCGGCAGGCCGCTGGAGGCGTAGGCGTCCAGCATCTGCTCCGAGTTGATGATCTCGATCTGGTTCGGATAGGTGTCGAGCGCGAACTCCGCGGCGGTTCCGGCGATCGCCGCGTCGTACTGCTCGAGCAGGTCGAACTCCCACTCGGGACCGTGCGGCAGCGGTCCATGGATGCGGGCGTTCACACCTTCTCCTTGCGGAACAGATCGCGGAACACCGGGTAGATCTCCGTAGCGCTGTAGACGCGCCGCATGGCGAAGTCGTGTTCGGGACGCTGCAACTCTTCGTATTCCACCCACAGGCTGCTGTTGCCCGACTGGTTCTCGTCCGGGCACTCGATGTAGGCGAAGTAGCGCGTCAGCGGCAGCAGGTGCTCGCGCAGGAAGCGCGCGCTCTTGGCCGGGTCGGCACCGAACGCGTCGCCATCGGAGGCCTGGGCCCCGTAGATGTTCCACTCGGATCTCGGGTAACGCGCCGCGCAGATCTGCTGCATCAGCTCCAGCGCGGAGTACACCACCGTGCCGCCGCTCTGGGTGTCGTAGAAGAAGGTGTCCTCGTCGACTTCCTGGGCTTCGTCGGTGTGGCGGATGAAGACCAGCTCGACGCGCTCGTATTTGCGGGTCAGGAACAGATAGAGCAGGGTGAAGAAGCGCTTGGCCAGATCCTTCTTGCGCTCGTCCATGGACGCGGACACGTCCATGAGGCAGAACATGACGGCACGTGCGGACGGCTTCGGTACCGACACGCGGTGACGGTAGCGCAGGTCCACGTCGTCGAGAAAGGGCAGACGCTGCAGGCGCCCCTCCAGATCGAGTATTCGAGTTTCGATGTCGGCGATGTGTGTCCGTGGCTTGCCGGCGCGCGCCGCCACCTCCAGTTCCGCCCGCGCTTCTTCCAGCTCGTCCTTGAGCGGCCCGCCCAGGGCGATGCGTCGCGCCAGGGCCGTCTTCATAGTACGAATCACGCTCAGGTTGGAAGGCGTGCCTTCCTTGACGTAGCCGGCGCGCACCAGCTTCTTGTCCTGCGCTTCGGCGATGGCCGTGCGCATCAGGTTCGGCAGCTCGAGGTCTTCGAAGAAAATGCTCAGGAACTCGTCGCGCGACAGGGTGAAAACGAACTCGTCCACGGCCTCGCCGGAGCCGGAGTCCGTGCCGCCACTGCCGCGGCCGCCGCCCTCGGGACGCGGGATCTTGTCGCCGCGCACGAACTCCTTGTTGCCGGGATGGACCGATTCCCAGTCGCCACCCGAGCCGTAGCGGAAGTTGGGCTCCGAGATGTCCTTGGCCGGGACCTTGACGTCGCCGCCCTTGGCCATGTCCTTGATGGAGCGCTCGGCGATCATGCCCTTGACCGAGCGCCGGATATGATCCTTATAGCGGCGGATGAACCGCTCGCGGTTGACAGCGCTCTTGTTGCGTCCGTTCAGGCGCCGATCGATGAGGTAGTTCATGTTGTTGTTAGGGGCTCGAGGAGGCCGGCGGTCTGGCCTTCACTCTTCACCCTTCACTGTCCACTCCTTAAGATGACTTCTGCACCCGCAGGTACCACTCGGACAGCAGCCGCACCTGTTTCTCGGTGTAGCCCTTGGCCACCATGCGGTCGACGAAGTTCTGGTGCTTCTTCTGGTCCTCGGCCGAAGCCTTGGCGTTGAAGGAGATCACCGGTAGCAGGTCCTCGGTGCTGGAGAACATCTTCTTCTCGATCACCTCGCGCAGCTTCTCGTAACTGCTCCACGCGGGATTCTTGCCGGCGTTGTTGGCGCGCGCGCGCAGCACGAAGTTGACAATCTCGTTGCGGAAATCCTTCGGGTTGGCGATGCCGGCCGGCTTCTCGATCTTCTCCAGCTCGGTGTTGAGAGCCCCACGATCGAAGAACTCGCCGGTATCCGGGTCGCGGAAGTCCTCGTCCTGGATCCAGCAGTCCGAATAGGTCACGTAGCGGTCGAAGATGTTCTGGCCGTACTCGGAGTAGGACTCCAGGTAGGCGGTCTGGATCTCCTTGCCGATGAACTCGGCATAGCGCGGCGCCAGGTGGCCTTTGATGAACTCGAGGTACTTGCGCTTGATCTCGTCCGCAAAGTCCTCGCGGCCGATGCGCTGCTCCAGCACGTACATCAGATGCACCGGATTGGCCGCGACCTCGGTCTGGTCGTAGTTGAACACGGTGGACAGGATCTTGTAGGCAAACCGAGTGGAGATCCCGGACATGCCTTCATCCGGTCCGGCGTAGTCGCGGTACTCCTGGTAGGACTTGGCCTTGGGGTCGGTGTCCTTCAGGCTCTCGCCGTCGTACACCCGCATCTTCGAGTACATGCTGGAGTTCTCCGGCTCCTTGAGGCGGGACAGCACGGAGAACTGCGCCATCATGTCCAAAGTGCCCGGAGCGCAGGGCGCGTTGGACAGTGCGCTGTTGCGCAGCAATTTCTCGTAGATCTTCACCTCCTCCGACATCTGGAGGCAGTAGGGCACCTTCACGATATAGATGCGGTCGAGGAAGGCCTCGTTGTGGCGGTTGTTGCGGAACGACTGCCACTCCGACTCGTTGCTGTGCGCCAGGATGATGCCGTTGAACGGAATCGCCGAGAATCCTTCAGTTCCTTTGAAGTTGCCTTCCTGGGTCGCCGTGAGCAACGGATGCAGCATTTTGATCGGCGCCTTGAACATTTCGACAAACTCGAGCATGCCCTGGTTGGCCAGGCACAGGCCGCCGGAGTAGCTGTAGGCATCCGGGTCGTCCTGGGCGAATTTGTCGAGCTTGCGAATGTCTACCTTGCCCACCAGCGACGAGATGTCCTGATTGTTCTCGTCGCCCGGCTCGGTCTTGGCGATGGCGGTCTGGCGCAGCACCGAAGGATGGATGCGTGCCACGCGGAACTGGTTGATGTCGCCGTTGAATTCCTCCAGGCGCTTGATGGCCCAGGGCGACATGATCCCGGTGAGATAGCGGCGCGGGACGCCATAGTCGGCCTCCAGAGCATCGCTGTACTCTTCGGGCGCGAACAATCCGAGCGGGGATTCATTGACCGGCGAACCCTTCAGCCCGTAGATGGGCTTGCGCTCCATCAATTGCTTGAGCCGCTCGGCAATGGACGACTTCCCGCCGCCGACCGGCCCCAGCAGATACAGGA
Source organism: Gammaproteobacteria bacterium (assembly GCA_041487115.1). Taxonomy (GTDB): domain Bacteria; phylum Pseudomonadota; class Gammaproteobacteria; order Burkholderiales; family SHXO01; genus SHXO01. Next base: position 4,685 of record JBGPMS010000036.1, on the reverse strand, counting down.
TCTGCTTTCTCTCTTCCAGGCCTTGCGCGGCATGCTTGAAGAAGGCGACGATCTGCGAGATCGCGTCTTCCATGCCGTAGAACTCGGCGAACGCGGGATAGCGCTTGATGAGACGGTTGGAGAAGATGCGCGAGAGCCGCTGATCGAGACGGGTATCGATGAGCTCGGGCTCGCCGATCGCCGCCAGCATGCGCTCCGCGGCGGTCGCGTAGACGCCGGGATCTTTCCGGCACAGATCCAGGTACTCCTCCAGGGACATTTCGTCTTCCTGGCCCGCCGAGTACCTGGCTTTGTATCCCGCAGCAATCTTGATCATGACGCCTTTCTCCTAATCCGTATCAGTGCATCGGCCAGACTCTCCCTTCTTATTTTTTGTACGACCGTTGCCCCCAGGTCAGATTCAACATCAACGGTCGCCGTGACGTGTTCTTGAGTCCACGGCAACTCGCCCACGTTCGAACCGAGTCGCCATCGCGTACGCTTCGGTCGTGCTGTCGCGCTCCTTAACGCACCAGACCCGTTTGCGTATACGGAACTCATCGACTCGCGCCGCAGCATCTCGCGCGTTGGCGATGCCTTCATCGATCTCGCTCGCCAGCTCGGCGCGGATCGCTCCGGCCTAGTGCCAACATAGTCCGCTACGCTGCGTTCCGGCTCATCATAAGCAGCTTCCTTGCCAGCACCACTAATCAAAGGTTCTATTGAAAGAATTCGACGGACATTGCGCGAGGAGGGGCCGAAGCAGTACCAAATTGATGCGGCAGCCGACCCAGGATGGTGCCGCTGCTCGCAGAAGCGACGAGAAACACCCGGGAGACGAGACAGCGCGCGGTGCGCGGACAAAGCAGATGTGCAGCGAGGAAAACAGTACCAGCACTCACGGCGAACTGCCGCCAGCGGGACGAGCAACCGGTTTCGCGTGAGCAACTCGCCCTTCACCCCATGCACCAGCATGTGGTCACTTGTGAGGCCGAGCGCTCTACGCTGCCCGGATCACGCGACACACGGATCACACGCGCAAGAATAGCAGCATGCGGCTCGATGCAGGAACATTCATTTATATACGCTCACGCCACATCACGCATCTTGAGACGACCGGAGCCCGCCGAAAGTTCCGGCAGGGCCGTTCATGTCAGCCGCAGCACCGGAGCGCTCCGAAGCGACTGCCGGAAGCCCCGGCATGTCGCTGAGACCATCCGCGCGCCTCTTGCCGTTGCCGACATCAACGCTCGCTCTGCCTGGAACACGCCGGCGCACACCACCGGCATCGCCCAGGCAACGGCGCGCCCAGCATGTATATGATGGATACGCGGGATGGTGCCGCCACCGCGCGCCTCTTGCACCGGCACTGTACTTAAGCCGTTCTGCCCCAGGACGAGATTCAGAATGGCCAGCACCAGCACGGTAGTGGCCGTCCAGATACCGGCCCGCAACCCAGCGCTCACACGTTGCGCATCCATCTGCCGCTGCAGCCCCAGTTCCAGTCTGTGCCACTGAGCAGCGTGCAACTCGGCTAACACACTGCCCAGTTGTTGCCAGACTTCGCGCAGCCGCTCGCCCTGGAATGCTGGTTCGGAGCGCGGCAGGCCGCCGGCCTTCCACCAACCGGGGGCGTGGCCGGCGGCGCGTAACTGGTCGACGACGACCGCGTGGATCCGTGCAACCTGCACCTGCTCGATCGCGTTGTCCGCCGCTAGGCGCCACAGCACGGACAGGCCTTCGTCCAGTCCGGCATAGTCTGGATGCACATCCTTACCCCGCCCTCTCGCGGACGGCGAGACGAGTTGCCCGGCGGCGGAGCTCGCATGGCCGATGGCTAAAGTCATGCGCGTCAGCGCAGCCAGAGCGAGGTGGCTGCGCACGGCCTCGTCGACGTGAGTCGCCGTGTGCCGGTCTGCACGTTGAGCGGCGATCCCTAGTGCCGCCAGCGCAATCAGCGCGGTCCCGAGCACGAGCTTCGCCATCGCCTGGCGCCACCCGCCTTGTTCGCCAGCTCCAACCTTCAGCAGATCCATGTGTTGCCCTCCGTAGATGAGGGTGCAACGATATGCCGACCGGCCCCTGCGCACCATTGTGGAAAACCCGTACGTGCGCAACTGTGGAGGCCAGCAGACATAAGGTCCCTCTCGGGCAGACATAAGACCCCTCTCCCTCTGGGCCCTCTGGGAGAGGGTAGGGTGAGGGTACTGGGAGAGGTAGGCTGAGGGTCCGAGAGCGTGAGGCCCCCTCGTCCGCGCTGCCCGGAGACCTTATCTCTGCGAAGCGTTCAGCGGCGCTCCGGAAGTCACCCCATTCTCGGTGTATCTCACTGAGCGAACAGGGTATATGGACATATGGCTACAGCCGGGCGTTGCCCGACGGAACGTTAAACCGCTCTCGGAAGTCCAACTAAGACAATAGAGATATATCCGCTGGCATATGTGATGCTTACCACAGGGATGGGAGGGTAACGGGGATGCGCCCTCGAGACGCGAAGCTCGCGTCTCGATGCGATAGGGAGTTGCCATCATGCTCAACCGTACCGTCTCCATCGTTGGTGCCGCCTCCGGGCGCGGTGCCGGGGATCGCGGCTGCGAAGCGGGCCCGGAGGCCCTGCGCCGCTCGGACCTTGCCACGCGCCTATGGCGCGGCGGCCTCGACCCGATTTGGGAAGCCACGATTCCAGCCGAGCCGATCGAGGACGACATCGCGGCCGTGCGTAACCTGTGCGCACCCCTGTCTCAGCGCGTCCGTACAATCACCGCGCGTGGCGCCTTTCCGCTCGTATTCGGTGGCGATCATTCCTGCGCGATCGGCACCTGGAGCGGCGTTGCCGCCGCGCTCAGGCCGCGCGGCCCGCTGGGCTTGATCTGGATCGACGCCCACATGGATGCCCACACGCCCACCACGTCGCCAAGCGGCGCACTGCACGGCATGCCGCTCGCCTGCCTGCTGGGCCACGGCGAGCCCTCTCTGGTCGCATTGATGGACGGTCATCCGCTCGCGCCCGAACACGTGTGTGTGGTTGGCGTACGCAGCTTCGAGCCAGGTGAAGCGGAATTCCTTTCCGGCCTCGGGGTGCGCGTCTTTCCAATGGACGAGATCGACCAGCGCGGACTCTGCGAAGTCTTGGCGGAAGCGCACGCGATTGTGAGTCAAGGCACGGCGGGATTCGGCGTCACCATCGATCTCGACGTAATCGACCCGGCCGAGGCGCCAGGCGTGGGCTCACCGGTGCCGTGGGGCCTGGAGTGTGCGGCACTGGCGCACGCGCTGGCAGCGGTGAGCAGTGACCCGCAGCTGGTCGCGGCCGAGATTGCGGAATACAACCCGTCCGCCGACACCGAAGGCCGCACTGCGACAGTGACCGCGGATCTCGCCATCGCCCTGTTGGGCGCCGGGAAGGTACGCGAAGACCGGCGCGGCATTCACGAGCTCGAGTGGCGCTATGGCGCGCACAACTACGATCCACTGCCGGTGACGCTGGTGCGCGGCGAGGGCGTGCATCTGTGGGACGAGCACGGCCGCCGCTACCTGGACATGATGAGCGCCTACTCGGCGGTCAGCCACGGCCACTGCCATCCTCGTCTCCTCCGCGTGCTCGCCCAACAGGCCGGCACGCTCAACGTGACCTCGCGTGCCTATCGCAACGATCGCTTGCCGCTCCTGTTCGAGCGCCTGTGCGAAGTCACCGGGCAGGAAGCGGTGTTGCCGGCCAACACCGGCCTGGAAGCGGTGGAGGTGGCGCTCAAAGCAGCGCGCAAGTGGGGGACCAGGGTCAAAGGCATTCCTCAGGACGAAGTCGAGATCATCGCCTGCGACGGCAACTTCCATGGCCGCTCCATCGCCATCATCGCCATGTCCTCCGAGGCGCAATACCGGGACGGCTTCGGGCCTTTCCCGCCCGGCTTCAAGCACGTTCCCTTCGGCGATGCCGATGCACTGGAGCGCGCCATCACCCCCAACACCGCCGCGTTCCTGGTGGAGCCCATTCAGGGCGAGGGTGGCATCATCGTGCCCCCGGCAGGCTACCTTGCGCGCTGCGCCGAGATCTGCCGCAACCACGACGTCCTGTTGATCTGCGACGAAGTGCAGACCGGCCTGGGACGCACCGGCCGAATGCTGGCCAGCGAGCATGAAGGCGTCAGGCCCGACGGGCTGATCCTGGGCAAGGCGCTCGGCGGGGGACTGCTCCCGGTCTCGGCCTTCCTCGCCCGGCGCGATGTGATGGACGTGTTCCGCCCGGGTGACCACGGCAGCACCTTCGGCGGCAACGCCCTGGCCGCCGCCGTGGCGCTTGCCGCGATCGACGTGCTGCTGGAAGATCGTCTGCCCGAACGCGCCGCGGAGCTCGGCGACTATTTCATGCGACAGTTGCGCACCATTGAGAGCCCACTGATCCGCGAGGTGCGCGGCAAGGGGCTGCTGATCGGTGTCGAGTTCGAGCCCGGGCCGGTCACTGCCCGGCTGGTATGCGAGAGACTGCTGGAGCGGGGCGTGCTCACGAAGGACACGCACCATACCGTGGTGCGCTTCGCCCCGCCGTTGATCATCACCCGCGCGCAGATCGACGAAACGGTCGCTGCGCTCCGCGACGTGCTCGCGGAACTGGGCGGTGCGGAAGGTATCGCCGACGAAGCAGATCAACGCCAAGAGCTGACTTTCGCCTGATTCCGGGCCGGTTCCCCTTCCGCCGCAGGCCGATT
>JBGPMS010000035.1:0-24819 GCA_041487115.1 Gammaproteobacteria bacterium | reverse complement strand
TACTGCTTGCCGTTGGCCGTGAAGGTAGTCGGGTTGCCGTGGACGCCCGAGCCTGTCTGGTATGTCCAGAGGTCTTCACCCGTATCGTCCCTCACAGCATGGAAGTTGCCTTCCGGATCGCCGAAAAATACCAGTCCGCCAGCAGTAGACATCATGCCACCCGTCGCGGGGTAGCTCATCGCGCGGTCCCACACCAGCTTGCCGGTCGCCGCATCGAACGCTTTGGCATGACCCGCGCCCGCGTTGAAGTTGATGACCTTGGCACCAAGATACCACTCGCCGCGCTTCCATTCCATTTTCTTCGCCTGGAGGTCCATGGCGAAGTCGTACACCGGGACATAGACCATCTTGGTGCGATGGCTGTAAGACATCGGATGCCATTCTTTACCGCCGTCCAGCGAGGGGGCGATATCGGTGGTCACCTTGTCGTACACCACGTCCTTCTCAGGATAGTTGTAGATCGGCTTGCAGTTGTTGGCTGGAGTGATCGGCTTGGTCCAGTTCACACGCTGCAGAGCCGTGACCCACACGCACTTGTGCTCCTTGCCGGCCTTGCCCGCGGTGGTGTTTTCGCGGTCGATACCATAGACATGGCCGTTGCGCGAGCCGTGCAGCCACAGCTTCTTGCCACCTATGTCGACCAGGATCATCTCGTTCACGCCGTCGTAGTCATACGGATCGTTCGGCGTGTAGTTGAAGTACGAGAGGATCTTGCCGGTGTCGGGATCCATCACCAGGTTGCTGTTGGTGAACAGGTTGTCGCCCAGACGCACGCTCCGGTCGAAGTCCGGGCCGGGGTTGCCGACCGGCCAGAACAGGTGGTTGGTCTCCTTGTCGTAGGAACCCGTGATCCATGCCGAGCCGCCGCCATACTTCCACGAGTCGCCGGGCCAGGTATCGTGGCCGGGCTCACCCGGTCCCGGGATCGTGTAGGTCTGCCACACCAGCTCGCCGGTATCGGCGTTGATGGCCTTGATCCAGCCACGCACGCCATACTCGGCACCAGCCGTTCCGAAGATGATCTTGCCGCGCAGGGCCATCGGCATGATGGTGAACGTCTCGGCGTAGGTGTAGTCACCCATCTTCTTGTCCCAGACGACCTTGCCGCTGGCGTTATCGAGCGCCACGATATGGGCGTCCAGAGTGGCCAGATACACCTTGTTCTTGTATACGGCCACGCCGCGGTTCACGACGTCACAGCACAACTTCGGGAAAACATCGCCCGGCAACTCACGCTCGTACTTCCAGTTGACTGTGCCGGTCCGGGCGTCGACCGAGATCACCCGATTGAACGACGTGGTCACGTAGATGGTGCCGTTGACCGCGACCGCCTGGCTGTCCTGCCCTTCTAGGACGCCGAACGACAGGTTCCATACGGCGTGCAGCTTCTTGACATTCTCCTGGTTGATCTGCGTCAGCGGGCTGTAGCGGGTCGTCTGGTAATCACGTCCATACAGGAGCCAGTTGTTAGGATCCTTGTCGGCGTTGAGAAGCATGTCGTCCGTCACGTAGTTCGGATAAAGCTTGGACTCAAGCGAATCCACACCCTGTGCGGAGACATACCCCGAGGTACCCAGCGCCGCAACGGCAGCGAGGGACAACGCCGCTTGCTTGAGCGACAGTTGCTTCACCATTGATAACACCTCCCGAAAGTATGCGCATCGCATCCTATTATCTGGACGCTTTGCGAGGTTTGATTTATTGCTTGTTTGAAACCGTGAAACGACCGGCTCAAAGAGCGCGCTGCACATGGAATACAGCGGCTTCAAGTTAAAGAAACCCCTCGGCATTGTCAACAGGTTTCCACCAATGACAGCGCCCGCAAACACGCGCCGATATTGCGATGCACAAGATCGAAGGGTGGGCGCGACGACTCGTTTCAGAAACCGGAGCGCGTCGGCACCGAGCAGCCTTGCGCGCACGGCGCAACGACCCATCCGTCTGCCCGGCCGGGCGCCTCGACCGCGCAATCCTGCGCGCTTAGGTTGCGTCCCGGAAGCGACTGCCGGCCGGTCCGCGATGATCCGCTTATCCTGGCGTAACGAGCGTGGCGATGACCTCGTTGCCCGGCTCGATGAACTCCAGGCTGCGGAACGCGATATGGCGGGCCATCGCGATGCCGCGGCCGTTGGGATAGAGCGCGCGCGACTCGTCGACCGACAAATAGCGGCGCCAGTCGAAGCCGGGGCCTTGGTCTCGGATGGCCACGCGCAGACTGCCGGGCTCGCGCCAAAGATGGATTTCGACGAACTTGCCTGCGTTGGCGGGCAGTGCGAGCCGCGTCTGAACCTCGGCCTCCCAGCGATTGGCTGCAAGCAGGCCCGCCTTCTCGTGGAAGCCAATACCTAGATTACCGTGCTCGATGGCATTGATCATCAGCTCGGAGAGCCCGAGCGCAGCGCTGGCCGCCTCCGCGCCGAGCGTGCTGATGGCGGCGGCCAGCGACTGTGCCTCCGGCAGCGAGCTCAGCCGGAAGCGGCCGTCCACGATCAGGCCGATGATGCCCCGGTACCCCTCGACCTCCTGCGTCAGCTCGCGCCGTCGCCGGACCATGTCGAGCGCCGAGCGCACCACGGCTAGCAATGCGTCGCGATGATAGGGCTTGGTCAGATAATAGTACGCCCCCAGCCGCAACCCCTCGGCCACCTGCTCGTGGCCGGCCGCTGCGGTCTGCATGATGACGGGGACGGCGCGCAGCAGCGCATCCCCCTGCATGCGCCGCAGGACTTCCAGGCCATCGACACCGGGCATCATGCGGTCGAGGATGACCGCGTCGAAGGCGCCTTCCGCGCGCAGGTGCGCCAGCGCCTGCTCGCCACTATCGGCCATGGTCAGGTCGTAGTCCATGCCCTCCAGGTACTCGGCGATGATTTCGCGGTTGATCTCCTCGTCGTCGACCACGAGCAGGCGGGCGGGGCTCCTCACAGCAGCTCCGCCATCCCGGCGCCGGCTGGGCCCGGGCCTGCATCGGGGTACGGGCCCGCGCGCGACAGCAGGAAGGTGATTACGGTGCCCCCGCCACGATTGTTGGTGGCCTGCATCCGGCCGCCGTGATCCTCGACGATCTGCTTGGAAATGGAAAGGCCGAGCCCGGTGCCGCCCGATCCGGTGTTGGTGCTGCTGCTCTGGACGAACTTGTCGAACACCGACTCCAGTTCCGTCTCCGGAATCCCGACGCCCTGGTCGCTGACGCTCACCTGCAGCGCGGGTACCTGGTCGTCCCCGCGGGCCAGCTCCGCTGGCGCCAACCGCACGCGCACGGTGTCGCCGGCCCGCGAGAACTTGATGGCATTGGACAGCAGGTTCGCCAATACCTGACCGATCCGGTCCGGGTCGCACCAGGCCTGGCAATCCTCGGGCGGCGCCTCCAGCAACAGCGTGATGCCGCCTGCCCGCGCGAGGCCCTCGAACTGGGTCAGGGCAGCGCGCGACACATCTTCCAGGTCGCACAGCGCCATCGAGTAGACCATCTTGCCCGCCTCCAGCTTCGACAGGTCGAGCAGGTCGTTGAGGAGCTTCAGCAACCGCTCGCCGCCCTGATCGATGCGGCCGAGATATTGTTGCAGCTTGTGCCTCGGCACGTCTCCTCGCGCCAGCTTCTCGATCGCGAGCCGCGCGTAGGACAGAATCGCGTGCATGGGCGTACGCAGCTCGTGGGACATATTGGCCAGGAACTCCGACTTGGCCCGGTTGGCCCGCTCGGCCACCTCCTTGGCCAGGACCAGCCCGCGCGTCCGCTCGTCGACCAGCTGCTGGAGGTTGTCGCGGTGCCGTCGGAGCTCTTCCTCCGCTCTCACGCGCTCGGTGATGTCGTACATGGCGGTCACTACCCCGCGTTTGCCGCCTGGCATGGTCAACCCGCGCTTGCGCTTCATCACCCAGCGCGGCTCGCCGGCTGCGGTCTGGAATTGCTCTTCGAAGGTGAGCAGGTTATCGCCGTCGCGCACCTGCTCGTCCTGGGCACGTACGCGGTCGGCCACCTCCCGCGGATAGATGTCGTAGTCCGTCTTCCCGACGAACTCCGCCTCGGGCTTGCCGTGGAAATCCTCAATGGCCTGGTTGACCAGGATGATGCGGTGCCGATCGTCCTTGAGGGACACGACCACCGGTACCGCGTCGAGGACGGCGCGGACGAGCTCGCGTGCGTGCGCCAGCTCGAGCTCACCCTTGCGCCGCTCGGTGATGTCCATGATCGCACCCACCAGCCAGCGGTCGCCATCGCCCAGGCTCACCCCGCGCTTGGTCTTCACCACCCAGCGCGTCTGGCCATTGACCGTGCCGAACTCCTCTTCGTATTCGATCGGCGCATCCTCGGTAAAGGCCGCTTCGTCCTGCCGCCAGAACCACTCCGCCTGATGGCGCTCGAAGATGTCGAAGTCGGTCTTGCCCACGACCTGGTCGCGCGTCACGCCGAGGAAAGCGCACACCGCGTCGTTCATGATGACGAAGCGGTGGCGATGGTCCTTGACGAAGACCGGCAGCGGCAAGGCGTTCAGGAGATTGTCCAGGAGCTGGCGGCCGCGCTCGGCCGCCAGCTCGGCCTGGCGTCGATGGGTTTCGGCGCGGGCTTGGCGCAGCGCCGCGCCGATGGCTTCGCCGATCTCCTGCATGGTTTCGATCTCGAGCGGCGTCCAGTCTCGCGGCAGCTCCGCATCCACGCACAGCACGCCGACCACTTCGGCGCCGTGATGGATCGGCACATCGATGAAAGCGCGCGTCCCGACCGCCGCCAACAGCGGAAGCGGCGGCTGCAATCTGGCGTCGGTGTCGGCATCGCGCACAACCACCGGCAGATCTCCGCGCATCTGGCGCAAATACTCCGGCGCGCCGGTGAGATTGGCTTCCCGGCCCGCCAGGCTGGGCATGTCGGGGGCGCCCTCGGAGCAGATCATGCGCAGCCGGCCCGCCGGATCGAGCGTCCCATAGCCCGCGCGCAGTCCCGGGAGCAGACTGGTCAATCCCAGCACGCCGGCCTGAACGATGGTCTCGATCGGCATACCGGCGGTGATCTGGACGCTGATGGCATTGACCAGACGCAGGCGCGACTGGCTCGCGCGCAACGCCTCCTCCATCTCTTTGCGCATCGAGATGTCCGCCGCCACGCCGACGACGTAGGTGCTGCCGTCGGACAGCGTGACCCCGCGCATGGTCTTGAGCATCCACTGCACTTGCCCGGCCGCGGAAGCCACCGCCTCCTCCACCACCACGGGCCGCGGCTCGGACAGCGCTTGATCGTCCTCGGCCCAGTGGATCGCGGCTGTCTCCGGCGCAAACACGTCGAAATCGGTCTTGCCCAGGAGCTCGTGCCGTGCTTTGCCGTGCAGCGCGCTGAAGGCGCGGTTGACCAGCACCCAGCGGTGCCGCTGGTCCTTGACGAACACCGGCTGCGGGATCGCGTTGACCACCGCATCGAGGAACCGCTTGGCTGCCTCCAGTGCCGCCTCCGCATCCCTGTTCGCGGTAATGTCCTCGATGGTTCCCGAATAGCCCCTCGCTACTTCGCCCACGGCGATCGGCCCGGCTTTGACCCTCACCCAGACCACGCGTCCGTCGGGGCGGACGAAACGCTGGTCGCTGTCGAACAGCTCGCGCCGATCGAAGGCGGCGCGCCAGGCCTCCAGGACCGGTCTCCGCTCCTCGGGGTGCAGGTGCGCGACCCAGCCCAAGTCGCTCAGCAGTTCCGGCTCCAGGCCGGTGATCTCCCGGCCCTTGGCGTTGAGGTAGAGGGTGCGGCCGTCGAGCGAGGTACTGAATACGCCGACCGGCGAGCTGTCGTGGATCGCCTGCAGCTCCGCCTGCCGGGCCTGTAGCTCGGCGGTCAGGCGGCGTGCGATGCCGTGCGCGCGGTTCTTGGTGTGGGTGGTCACCAGGAGAAGGCCGAACAGCAGCAGGCTCGCGAGCGCTCCCAACGCGAGCACCAGCCGTGGACCCTGGCCGGCGATTCCGGCCACAAACTCCGGCTTGGCCCGATACTCGATGCGCCAGTGCCGTCCGCCGACGCTGACGCTATCGGTAATCTGCGGGCCCGTCCGGGAGGCGTCCCGGCCAATGGTGTAGACACCATCCCCGTCGAACAACAGCGCAGCCTGCGACCTGTGATCGCCGTCGAAGATCTCGACGTCGACCCCCCGCATGTCGGGTCCCATCAGGCCGCGGAGCAGTTCGTCGGCAAAGTAGGCGACATACACGTAGCCCCGGAGAGCTGCACGTCGCTGCGCCACCGTGGTCGCCGCGGCGCCGCGTCGAAAGACCGGAACGTAGACCAACAGCCCGGCGCTCGGCGTGGCGGAGAGGTCCTGCAGCAGCGCCACCCGCCCGGAGATGGCGGACAGGCCCGAATCGCGAGCACGGTCGAGCGCCTCCCGCTGCACCGGCTCGGCCAGCATGTCGTAGCCGAACGCGCGCAGGTTGCGGCCCGCGAACGGCTCGACGTAAACGACGGGAGAGTATTCCTGGCGGCTCCCTTCCGGCCGCAGCCGGTAGGCGGGAAACCCCTCGGCATGCACGGAGCGCAGGTGAGAGGGAAGGTGTGCCGAGCGGAATCGCTGCGCATAGCCGATGGCCAGGATCCCCGGGTAGCGCTGCGGCAGCCCCAGCTGCTCCACGTAGGTATGCCACTCTTCCCGGCTGACGCGATTGCTGGATGCGAACAGGCCAGCGGCACCCCACAGGATTTGCTCGTTGCCGCGCATGCGCTCGTTGAGCTTGAGGGTGAGCTCGCCGGCTTTGTGCCGCAGCCGCTCGGCGGCTATAGCCTCGGAATCGCTGCGCAGGCTCGACCACCACCACGCCACTCCCGCCAGGGACAGCGCGAGGACGACCAGCGGCACCCAGCCCTGCCGGAGCGCCGCCAGGGGCCGGGCCCAGTCGAATCTAGTGTCCTGTCCCATTGATTCGTGGGATAACTTCCGCAGTCGAGAGCGCGGGCCGGGACGCGATCGGTAGCACACCATCACCGGTCGGAAAACCCGCGAAATCGGCGTCAGGCAAGGCGCGAACCACAGCCAGGTTGCACACCTGGCGAGGATTCGCAACACAGCATGGCGCCGATTCTCGTCGGGTTTTCGGCCACGAATTAGTGGGACAGGACACTACCAATGGGTGGGAAGGCGGCGGCCAGCGGGGAGGGGCGGTGCACGGCCGTCGACGCCAGGGTTGGTGGTTGTCGGTGGATTTATCGGCCTGCGGCTGGGATACTTGAGCAGGCCCGCCGGCCCCGGCGGCATCGCACGGAGAGGATTGACTTGAGACTTGCATTCGCCTTACTCGTCGCGGCGTTGGCGTTACACACACCGGGCGCCGCGCGCGCCGACCCGCTACTCACCTATCCCCTCAAGATCAAGGGGCATGCGATCCGGGTCGAGGTGGCCAACACGCCGGACACCCGGCGCACCGGGCTCATGTTCCGCGATAGCCTGCCGGAGAACCAGGGCATGCTGTTCCTGTACGACGCCGAGGACCGCCATGCCATGTGGATGAAGAACACGCTGCTCCCGCTGTCGGTCGCTTTTATCGACCGCACCGGACGCATCCTGAACATAGAGGACATGCAGCCGCAGACCGAAGACACCCACATGGCGGCCGCGGCTGCGGCCTACTCGCTGGAGATGAACCAGGGCTGGTTCAGGAAGCGCGGGATCAAGCGGGGCGATCGCGTCGAGGGGATCGAGCGGCTGCCGCCCTCGCAGTGACAGACCCGTCAGCCACAGAGCACACGGTAGATCACTGCGTGCTCTCTGTGGCTGAAAGGAAGCTCAAACGCCGAAGAACGCGGTGCGGAACACCCCGCCGCTGGCGCTCATGAAGAACAGCAGCGGCAACGACAGCACGGTATTGATACGCGAGGCGAGGAACGCGGTCCGGCGTGCCTTGGCCTTCTCTTCGTCCGAGGCCGGCGTGAGCCCCAGTATTTTCTTCTGATTCGGCCAGATCAGCACCCACACGTTGAAGAGCATGATGGTGCCCAGCCACGCCCCCACCCCGATGGGTGCGTAGATCTTCTGCTGGAACAGGAAAGCCTCCAGGAAATGATTGCCGAGGATGGCGGCGCCGGCCAGCCACGTCACCACCGCCGCCCACCGGAAAAACAGCAACGCCCTGGGCGCAACGTGCTTGGTGATGCCGGCCGCCGTATTGTCCGCCTGGGCCGCCTTGAGTGCGGCCACCTGCACGAAGTTGAAGTAGTACAGCAAGCCGATCCACATCACTCCCGCCCCGATGTGCAGCCAGCGCACCAGCCCGTGTTGGATGAAATCGCCCCAGTCCATGGTCAGCTCCCCAGGCCCAGTTTGACGATCCAATACAAGATCAGGGTCAGCACGAGTCCTGATATGACCGTGCCCCAGAGCGAATCGAGCGGGTTTTTCATGGTCTCCTCCGTTGTGGTTGTGTCGGGGGGTCCCCCCTTCCACAATATGAAGACCGGCCTGGAATGGCAAGTTGTTTATGCGCCGCAAGCGTGATCCGCCTCCCCGGGCCAGGGCTCAGCCCAGATTCTTGGCCGCGAACTCCCAATCCTGGTTTGGCTGGCCCCTCAGCGCGAGGGCGGGACTCCAGCCAAAGCGTCCGACGCCAACAAGCCGGGCAGTGGGCTAGCCGGCTTCGTCAACACGCAGCACGATCGCGGTGGTGTCGTTACGTCCCATGTAGGCGGCCTGGTACTCACTGGCAGCGGTCACCAGCGACTGAGCCGCAGGCTGTGGCTCCAGTCCGCGGCGCACGATCTCGGTGATGGCGCGATCGCCCAGGACCTCCCACACGCCGTCGGTTGCCATCAGAAAGGTGTCGCCGGCCTGAAGTTCCCCGTCGGCGAAATCCACCACCAGGTGAGTGTCCAGCCCCACCGCACGGCGTAGAACGTGGCGCATGTCGCCGCGCTGCCAGGTGTGGTCCACGGTGAGCTGCTTGAACACTTTGCCCCGCGCACGGTAAACCCGCGTATGCCCCACGTGGGCAAGGTAGTAGTGTTGATCCCGCAGCACCATCAGGCTCACGGCAATGACTACTGCGTCCTGGTTGGGCTGGCGAGCGTTCTGCGCCCACAACCAGTCGTTCGCTGCACGCAGGAGCCGATTCAGAGAGCGCCCCACGCTCCAGGGTTCCGGGGTGGCGAAGTAGTCGCCTGCCAGGCTGCGCACTGTGGCCTGCACCACCATGCGTGCCGAGCTGCTGCCGCTCACCCCGTCGGCCACCGCCAGGACCAGCCCGCGGCCCATTCCATCGGCATCGGATGGAGTTACGACGACATAGCAGTCTTCGTTGGGCTTGCCCGGGGCCGCATGGCTGGCGCAACCGAGCCGCACCTCCAGCGGGCGCTCGGCGGCGCCGGCGGGAAGCGGGGCGACGATGGACCGGCAGACTAGGGATTCGAGAACGGCCACGTAGGACTACCGCGGCGCCACGCGACTGCTGCGGGTCTGCTGGGGACGGCGGCGGCCCAACGGTCCGAGACTGCCGGTTTCGACTGCGGCGATCGCCTTGGCCTGGTTCATGTCTTCGGTGTATCCGCATACGTAGAGACAGCAGGCGAGTTGGTTGACCAGCGGATGGGGAATCGGCACTTCTCCCGCCAGCGCCTGCTTGATCCACGCGGCAGTGGCGTGCGCTTCGATGCTGGCGGGCAGCCCCGGCACAGGCTTCTCCGGGCCCGCTTCCTCTTCGAATAGGATGTGGCGCTCGCCCTGATCGAACCATTCGATCTTCGGGCGCCGGCGCGGATCGGCGAACGGTTCGCCGTCGGTGCTTCGGAGCAGCAGGGCCGGCAGTCCGGTCGCCGCGAAGAATGCGCCGAGCCGGTCCACCTGCTCCAGGGTTCCCGCGCCGGACAGGCGCACACCCTGGCCCTCGAAGGGCTCGATCAACTTGGCCACGCTATGCGCCGAGTTGCGCACACCCAGGCGATGGCGCAACGCCAGCAGGCTCGCCAGTCCCGGGCACAGCGCTGCCACCGGGACGAAAGCCAGCAATTCGTCGTCCAGCGCCTTCTGCGCGTGCGCCAATGAGGCGCTGGGCATGATGCCCAGCTCGCGCAGGATATACACGCTCGCCACGCGTCCGCTGCCTTCGAGGGTGCCGTGGAACAGGACCGGCACCCCGAGCCGGCGCAGCAGAAGCCCCAGCAGCGGGAGCAGATTGTGCTCGCTGCGAGCCCCGCCGTAGGCGGGTACGACCAGCGGAGCCAGTCTGCCGGCGGGCGCTTGCAGCGTGTACAGCCGCTCGCTCATTGCACGGTAGAACCCAAGCAGTTCGGTCGCGGACTCGGTCCTCATGCGCAGCGCGGTGAGCAGCGCGCCCAGCTCGAGATCCGGCACCCCACCGTCGAGCATCGCGGAGAACAGCGCGTGCGCATCTTCCTCGGACAGGTCCGGCTCGCCTTGCGCGCTGTGGACCACGTGCTTGATGATCTGGCCGAAATTCACCTCGCCCGGCGCCAAACTCGGCGCGCTCCTCCGCTCTTTCCGTATGATCGGCCGCAGGCCCAGCCTGCCTTGACCCCTGGTTCGGTCAGCAACCCTCGTGCCACCAATTTTTTATTTATCTATCATATGCTTACTAACTAGTTCACAATTCTGTACAAGCGCTGACGCCAAACCCTGGTGCATGCTAAGCCATCAACGCCCCGTTCCAGTGCGGTGCAATCGAGTGTTGACCGCGGTCAAATTTGTGTCAAAGCTGTTTGAATCTGTTCGATTTCCGCTAGCATTGAAACGTTGCTTCGGCTCCCGCATCGGCTTACTCTAGGCGTACTTGGTTGCGGTTATTTGGTTGCGGAGCCGAATACCGGGTGATCCCCGGAGGTGCCCATGAAACGCTGGTTCTGCCTCACCTCAGCCGCCACGCTCTTTCTCTGCATCGCTGCACCCCTGCAAGCTCAGCCTTCGGACGGTGTCGCCAGGCGCTCGGTCTCGCGCGACACCCGATTCGAGTCGCTGCGACCGGATAGTGGCTTTGCCGATTGGCGCCGTTTGAGCCTCGAGGGCGGTGCGCGGCCCTTCGACACCGGTGCGGCCTACGCTCAAACTCTGCCGGGCGACCCCCTGGGATTGAATGCGCCGGAGACTGCCACCGGCTACTGGCGTCCCCTGTCCCAGAGCCTGTCGTCGCTGGTGGAGACCAGCCTCGTGCCGGGGTCCCTGGGTGTGTCCGAGCGCTCGGTGATGGGACAACTCGGCACGCAATTCGGCAAAGGCTGGGGCATGCAAGCCGGGATCCGCCACAGTGACCTGGGGGTAGCCGCGCCGGAGGCGACCAAACCGGGCCTTGGACTGGGACTGACTTCGTTGCCCGCTCCAGCCAGCGGCCCGAGTCTGGGTGCCGACCTCGGCACGCTGACCTTCGAGCGCTTCTGGGACCGGTACCGTGGCGCCTACACGGTTTCCTCCGGGCGTGCCGAAGGGGGCGCGACCGCCACCAGCCACCGGCTACAGCTCAACTACTTCTACGCTGCGCGCAGTTCGGTGGGCCTGTCGTACACCGTCGGGCGCTCGTTCGACAGCAGCCAGCCACTGAACGCCCTGACGCCCGTCGAGAGCACCAATGTCGGGGTCGTCGGTGAGCACTGGATCACCCCCTCTTGGGCCATCAACTACAACGCCCTCATAGAGGACCGCGGCATCGAAGGCCTGAAGCCCGAGATCCGACTCGGGCTCCGTCTGCGCTTCTGACCTGCCGTCAGCGCCACCCGGGCGCCACTATTTTCGACGCTGCCGTTGGCCTGAGCGCGAGGTTCGTTTAACCTTCCGTCTTGGTTGGCCCATCGCCGCCGGCATTGGCATGGCAGGAAGCCGGGACGGCGCCCGCCTGAGTTGATCGCGACCGCCGGTATGAATCGCTCACAAGCCTTAGCGCGCGCCACCTTCGTTATCTTCGGAGGCGTCTTCATGAATTGTCCAGACTAGGCGCATGGCACAGAACAACCCTCTTCTACTATCGCTGGCCCATCCTCGCGGGCAGCCCGACGAGCAGGAGGTGGCGTACTCCGCCGACCCCTACGGGAACTGGACACGTCTGGACGCCGGCTGGACTGCGCTGACCGGCCACCCGGTGGACCTGTCCCTCACCCGGCCGGTCGCCGACTTCATCCATCCAGAGGACCGGACGCGGCATCTGGAAGCATTCCAGTCGCTGCTGCGCGGTGACATCTACTCCTCGCGTCATCCGGCCCGCCTGTTGCGCAGCGACGGGCTGTCGTGCTGGGTGGAGATCTTCGCCTATCCCACCCTGGACGCGCAGGGAAAGATCGATGGGATCACCGGCACGATCATCGACGTGACCGACCGCCGCAAGGGCATGCGTGCGCTGCGCGAAAGCGAGGCGCGCCTGCGCGCCATCAGCGAGGCTTCGCCGCTCGGCCTGTTCGTGGTCGACGGCAAGGGCAACTGCATCTTCAGCAACGCCAACTTTCACAAGCTGGCCGGGCTCGCGCCCGACCAGGTCATGGGTGCGGGGTGGAGCCAGGCGCTGCATGCAGAGGATCGCGATCGGGTCTTGCAAGCATGGAACGCGGCGGCGCGCTCGCACGCACCGTTCAACTCGGAACACCGCTACGAGCATGCGGACGGCACCGTGATCTGGAGCCGTCTGCACGCCGCACCCATCCTCGACGGCGGCTACCTGCTCGGCTATGTGCACGTGGTCGAGGACGTGACGATCGAGCGTCTGGCCGAGGCGGCGCTCCAGCGCAGCCGGGAGCGCCTCGAGCTGGCGCTGGAAGGCTCGGGCGATGCGCTGCTCGACTGGGACGTGCCGAGAGGCGAGATCTACGTGAGCGAGCAGTGGGGCCGCATCATCGGCGGTCCTGCGGCCCAGGCGGTGACCACCATCGACCAGCTGCGCACGCTGGTACACCCGGAAGACCTGGATGGACTGGAGTCGGCGCTGCGCGAGACGCTGGCCGGCGCCCGCCCGTTCCTGCGCAACGAATACCGCATTCGCACCCCGTCGGGCAACTGGAAGTGGATCGAGACCCACGCCCGCGTGGTGGAGCGCAGCGACGACGGCTCCGCGCTGCGCTTGACCGGGACCAGCTCCGATGTCACGGACCGCAAAGACGTCGAGCGGCGTCAGTCCGAGTTCGTCTCCACCGTCAGCCACGAGCTGCGCACGCCTCTCACCTCGATACTGGGTGCGCTGGACGTCGTGCTCGAGGAGCACGCCGCGCACATCCCCCCGGAAGCGCGCCGCTTTCTCGACATTGCGTACCGCAACGCGGCACGCCTGTCGGGCCTGGTGGACAGCATCCTGGATCTGGAGCGGGTGGAAAAAGGGCTGCACGGCTTCCGCTATGCGTCGGTTCCGGTGGGCCAGTTCCTCGAGCGCGCAGTCGAGCTCAACAGCGCTTACGCGCTCAAATACGGCGTGACGCTGGCATTGGAAAGCGCGCCTCGCGAAGCGTACATGTGGGTGGATCCGGACCGGCTGCTGCAGGTGGTCACGAACCTGATGTCCAACGCGGCCAAGTTCTCGCCGCCTGGCGAGTCGGTTCTGGTCTCCGCCGAGGCCAGCGAAAGCCACATACGGATATCGGTGAAGGACCGGGGGCCGGGCGTTGCGCCCGAATTCCGCGGCCGCATCTTCCAGCGCTTCGCGCAGGCTGACAGCATGGACCGGCGCCGCCGCAGCGGCAGCGGTCTGGGTCTATCCATCTCCAAGGCCCTGATCGAGCGCATGGCCGGCGAAATCGGCTACCACTCCCAGCCGGAGGCGGGGGCGGTGTTCTACGTGAGCGTTCCACGCACTTCCGGGGAGGGCGTGTCCCAGCGCGAGCAGCACGCGCAAACGCCGGGGTAGCAGCCTGATGCAACCACAACGCGAGCG
The DNA here is from genome assembly GCA_041487115.1 of Gammaproteobacteria bacterium. Taxonomy (GTDB): domain Bacteria; phylum Pseudomonadota; class Gammaproteobacteria; order Burkholderiales; family SHXO01; genus SHXO01. Next base: position 11,004 of record JBGPMS010000035.1, on the reverse strand, counting down.
CCAGACTGCTCGGCCCTGGATTAGGCGACACGTCTGCCGGCAGCGGGCGATGCACTGCGCCGCGGCTGCCGGGGGCGCGCCGGCCCCGGCGCATACCTCAGCCCGTCGAGATACTGTTCCATCAGCGCCTCCGCTTCCTTGCCCAGGGCGAAGGAGCGCGGGGCGATCAGCCAGTCGTAGATCAGTCCGTCGACGAACGCGTGCAACCCCAGCGCCGCGCGCCGGGTGTTGAGGTGGCGGGGAAGCTGACCTTTGCGCACGGCGTTGCGCAGCGCCCGCTCCATCATGTCGAGCCCCTGTGCACGGCACTGCAGGATGCGTTCGGTCAGGCTGTGGAGCTCGTCCACGTACTCGCACTTGCGCGTCAGGATCTCGAACACCCGGCGGCATTGCGCGTCGTTCACCGTCTGGCGCAGCGCGTGCACGCAGCAGGCCCGCAGGCTCGCCAGCGGATCCGCGGTGGACTCGTCCGCGGCCTTGCGGATCATCTCCTCCATGGGCAGGACCACACGGTCCAGCATGGCGGTGAACAGATCGCCCTTGTTCCTGAAGTGCCAATAGATCGCGCCACGGGTAACGCCCGCCGCATCGGCGATGCCGGCCAGCGACGAGCGTGCCACTCCTTTCTGACTGAATACCCGCTCCGCCGTATCGATGATACGGCAGCGCGTCTCCAGCGCCTCTTCTTTGGTTCTCCTCGCCATCCTCGCTCTCCTCTCACTTCCCGGTCCAACAACGCGCCGGGCAACAATGAAGGATGCAGCGGCGCAGCCGGTTGCTCGACGTGGCAAGCGCTCCCGGAGCGGCAGCGGGTGCCTGCCGTGATGAGATCTGCAGCTACTTTACATACATTCTAGGATGTATGTAAACTCGCCGTTTGAGTGCCGGGCGTACCGGCTCGGTCGCTGGGCAAGAGCTGGCGTTAGTCCTGCCGCCCCGGCGCGCGAAGCCCGGTAGGCTTCGAGTTTGCCTCGAGGATCAACCCTGTCTCGCTCGCGCTCTAGCCAGCGCTAGCCAAAGCCGGAGGGCTGCTGGCGCGTCACCAATATGATCGGGAGCCATCCGTGAACCGTTTTTCGCTGCCCTCGCTAGCCCTTCCTGCCGTCCTCGCGGTTGCCGGCTCGCTGCTGGCCGCCTGCGGCAAGCCGTCGGCGCAATCCGGCCAGATGCCGCCGCCCGAGGTCAACGTGGTTGTCGTGCAAGCACGCGATCTGCCGGCCACGTTCGAGCAGGTCGGCCAGATCTCCGGCATACGCCAGGTGGAGGTCCGCCCGCGCGTGACCGGCATCCTGCAACACTGGAACTATCGTGAGGGCACACCGGTCGCTGCACGAGCCAGCCTGTTCACCATTGACCCGGCGCCGTTCCAGGCTACCGTCGCGCGCGTCGAGGCTGAGCTGGCGAGCGCCGAAGCGCATCGCGCTCAGGCGCAGCGCACCGCCGCGCGCCTCAAGCCGCTGTACGAGGCGAGAGCCACCAGTCAGCGCGACTACGACGACGCCGTTTCCGCCGAGCAGATCGCGACAGCCGACGTCACGGCCGCCAAGGCGCGCCTGACCGAAGCACGCCTGGATCTCCAGTACACGCGTGTCGAGGCACCGATCAGCGGGATCACCAGCCGCGCCCTGCAGTCCGAAGGCAGCCTGGTGCAGGCGCAGCAGACCCTGCTCACGACGATCTCGCAGATCGACCCGATCCACGTGATCTTCAGTTTCACCGAGAGCGAGCACCTCAAGTTCACGCGCGCCGTGTCCGAGGGACGGCTGGCGTTGCCCAAAGACGGGAAGTTCGACGTGAAGCTGAAGCTCGCCGATGGCACCGAGTACAAGCGGACGGGGAAGGTGGATTTCACCGATGTGCGCGTCAATCCGGACACCGGCACCATCGAGACCCGCGCGGTCGTCCCCAACCCGGACGGCTTGCTGCGCCCCGGGCAGTTCGCGCGGGTGCAACTCTCCGGCGGCGTCCGCCTCGGCGCGATCGCCATTCCGCAGCGCGCCGTGCTGGAAGGGCCCAATACGAAGATTGTCTTGACCGTGAACGCACAGGGCGTGGTGGAGCCGCGCCCGGTCGAGGTCGGTGACTGGTCGGGCGAGGACTGGGTCATTACCGGCGGCCTCAAGCCCGGCGACCGGGTGATCGTGGACGGCATGGTGAAGGCGCGTCCCGGTGCACCGGTGAAGGTCGTGGACGCGGCCGCCGCCACGCCGGCGCAACCTGGCCCGGCCAAGCCCGGCGCCGGCTCGGCGCAACCGCAACAGAGCGCCAAGTAAAAGGGAGATCGATCCATGTTCTCCCGCTTCTTCATCGACCGCCCGATCTTTGCGGCGGTGCTGTCGATCTTCCTGGTGCTGGCAGGTCTCGCCTCGATGCGCGTGCTGCCCATCGCGCAGTATCCGGAGATCGCCCCGCCGGTTGTCACCGTGCGTGCGGTCTATCCCGGCGCTTCGGCCGAGGTGCTCGAGCAGACCGTCGCCGCTCCGCTGGAAAATCAGATCAACGGCGTAGAGCGGATGCTGTACATGGCATCGAACTCGTCGTCCAACGGCGCGGTGGAGATCAACGTCACCTTCGAGATCGGCACCAACGTCGACCAAGCCGCGTTGAACGTCAACAACCGCGTCAAGCAGGCGGAAGCCCGCCTCCCCCAGGAGGTGCGGCGTCAGGGCGTGACGGTGGACAAAAACTCCTCGTCGTTCCTGCAGGTGCTGGCATTCAACTCGCCCGACGGCACCTTCGACGATCTGTACGTCAGCAACTTCGTGACGCTGAACGTGCTCGACACGATCAAGCGCATTCCGGGCACGACCAACGTGCAGATCTTCGGCGCCAAAGACTACGCCATGCGCATCTGGGTGCGGCCGGACCGCATGACCCAGCTGAAGTTGACGACCGGCGACCTGCTGCGCGTGCTGAACGAGCAGAACGCCCAGTTCGCGGCCGGCAAGATCGGCCAGGCCCCGACCGGCGGGCCGCAAGAGCTGGTGTACACCATCACCACCAAGGGCCGCCTGGCGGACGTGAAGGAGTTCGAGAACATCATCGTCCGTTCCAATGCCGATGGTTCCGCGCTGCGGCTGAAGGACGTGGCACGCATCGAGCTGGCCTCCAAGGACTACGACTTCATCGGCCGGGTCAACGGCAAGGAATCGGCCCTGCTCGGCATCTTCCTGCAACCGGGCGCCAACGCGCTCGACGTCGCCAAGGACGTCGCGAAGACGATGAAGCAGTTGTCCACGCGCTTCCCGGCGGGCATGCAGTATCAGATCGTGTACGACACCACCCGCTTCGTCGAGGTCTCGATTCGAGAGGTGGTCAAGACGCTGCTGGAGGCCATGGCGCTGGTGTTCCTGGTGGTGTACCTGTTCCTGCAAAACTGGCGCGCTACCCTCATCCCGTTCGCCGCGGTGCCGGTATCGCTGATCGGGACCTTCGCCGGACTGTTCCTGCTGGGCTACTCGATCAACACGCTGACGCTGTTCGGCATGGTGCTCGCGATCGGCATCGTGGTGGACGACGCCATCGTGGTGCTGGAGAACGTCGAGCGCATCATGCACGAGGAGCACAAGAGCGCGCGTGAGGCGGCGATCAAGGCCATGACCGAGGTCACCGGTCCGGTCATCGCCATCGTGCTGACGTTGTGTGCCGTATTCGTGCCGATCGCTTTCCTCGGCGGGCTGACCGGCGAGCTGTACCGCCAGTTCGCGGTCACCATCGCCATCGCCGTGGTGCTCTCCGGCATCATCGCGCTGACGCTCACGCCGTCGCTGTGCGTGCTGATCCTCAAGCGCGACCACCGGTCGCCGGGACGCTTCTTCCGCTGGTTCAACGACTGGTTCCGCCGCGTCACCGGCCACTACACCGGCGGCGCTGCCTGGATCATCCGCCGCGGCGCCATCGGCGTCGCGTTGTTCGCCGTCATGGTCGTGGTAGCCGTCGGACTTTGGCGCATCACGCCGGGCAGCCTGGTGCCGGATGAGGACCAGGGTTACTACATCGGCGCCGTGTTCCTGCCCGACGGCGCGACCCTCCAGCGCACGGACAAAGTGGTAACCGAGGTGCTGAAGGCGGTGCAGTCCAACCCCGCCAACGAATATGCCGTGGCCTTCACCGGTCTCGACTTCCTCGGCGGCGGCTTCCGCAACAACGCGGCGACCATCTTCGTGACGCAGAAACACTGGGACGAGCGCCCCGGTGTCGGCACGCAGCAATTGGTCGGCGATTACTTTGCCAAGACGGCGAACATCAAGGAAGGGCTGGTGCTGGCCTTCGCGCCGCCGCCCATCTTCGGCCTGGGCAACGCGGGGGGCTTCGAGTTCTACATCCAGAACCGGGGCGAAGGCGGGTCGCAGCGCCTGGCGCAGGAAATGGGGAAGTTCCTCGCGGCCGCGAACAAGGACCCGATGCTCGCGGGCGTGCAGACGTTGTGGCGCGCCAGCGTACCGCAGCTATCGGTGGACGTGGACCGGGAAAAAGCCAAGGCGTTCGGTGTGCAGCTCAACGATCTGTTCGATACGCTGTCGGCCACGTTGGGCTCCTACTACGTCAACGACTTCAACAAGTTCGGCCGCACCTGGCAGGTGCTCATGTCGGCCGAGCCGGCTTTCCGCAAGCGTCCGGATTCGATCGGAGAGCTCTATATCCGTTCCGACAAAGGCGGCATGGTGCCGGTGCGGGCGCTGGCTGCGGTGCGCTACACGTCCGGGCCGGACTCGCTCGACCGCTTCAACAATCTGCCGGCGGTGAAGCTGCTGGGCCAGGGCGCCCCCGGCGTGTCCTCGGGCCAGGCGATCCAGGTGGTCGAGAGGATCGCCGATCAAGTGCTGCCGGCCGATTTCGGCTACGACTGGGGCGGCGCCTCGTTCCAGGAGAAGAGGGCGAGCGGCACTTCGACCCTGGCGCTCGGTCTGGCGGTCGTCATGGTGTTCTTGATCCTCGCCGCGCAGTATGAAAAATGGTCGCTCCCGTTCTCGGTCCTGATGGCGCTGCCGTTCGGGACCTTCGGTGCGCTGGCCGCGGTGTGGTTGCGGGGCATGACCAACGACGTGTACTTCCAGATCGGCCTGGTGACGCTGCTGGGCCTGGCAGCGAAGAACGCCATCCTGATCGTCGAGTATGCCTCACTCAAATATCACGAGGGGCTGTCGCCCTCGGCCGCCGCGATCGAAGCGGCCAGGCTGCGCTTCCGGCCGATCCTGATGACCTCGCTCGCCTTCATTCTCGGCGTCAGCCCGCTCGCGTTCTCGACCGGTGCGGGCGCCGGCGCGCGCACCGCGGTCGGTACCGGCGTCATGGGCGGCATGCTGGCGGCGACGTTCCTGGCCATCTTTTTCGTGCCCATGTTCTTCAAGCTGCTCACCGACCGTCACCTGACCGAGAAGCGCTCGACGGCGCAGATCCGCGCCGAGATCGAGCATCACAAGCAGGCGATGGCGCAGTCGGCCGAGGTTCCACACCGCACTCCGGTGAAGAAGGAGGACGGCAATGTTTAGATCTGCTCTTGCCCCCCTGTCGCTGCTGGCGTGCCTCACCGGCTGCATGACAGTCGGCCCCGACTACCGCAAGCCCGACGTCCAGGTGCCAGCGGCCTGGCCCGGTCAATCCACCGACGCGCCGATTGCGGTGCGCTGGTGGGCGCTATACAACGACCCGCATCTGGTCCTGCTGGTCGACGAAGCCTTGGCGCACAACACCGATCTGCGCGTCGCAGCCGCCCGCGTGGATGAAGCGCGCGCGCAGCTGACGGTCGCGCGCGCCGATCGACTGCCCGAGGTCACGGCCGGCGCAGCAGCTTCGCGCAACCGCTTTTCACAGAACAGCGCAACGGCGTTCCCGGGCTTCAATCCGGTATACGACGACTACACTGCGACGCTCAACGCGTCGTGGGAGATCGACTTCTGGGGCAAATACCGCCGCGCCACCGAGGCGGCACGCGCGGAGCTGCTCGCTTCCGAGTCGGCACGCGACGCGGTGCAGCTCTCGCTGGCGGCCACCGTTACGCGTGCCTACTTCAATTTGCGCGCCCTGGACGCGCAAGTGGAGATCACGCGCCAGCGCATCGACACCCGTTCCCAGGCGCTCGCTCTCGAGAAAATGCGCTTCGATGCAGGCGAGGCCTCCGAGCTTCAGTACCGTCAGATCGAAGCGGAGACGTTGGCCGCCAAGGCGCTGCTGCCGGTCCTCGAACAGCAGCAGGCGCTGCAGGAGTCCGCGCTGGCGGTGCTGCTCGGCCGCAGCCCGCGCGATCTGCTCGAATCGGGCGTCGAGCGCGGGGCGGTGCTGGAAGCGCTGGCGCTGCCTCCGGCGGTGCCGTCTGGCCTGCCCTCTGATCTGCTGGCGCGGCGGCCCGATCTTTGCCAGGCGGAGCAGGTCCTGGTCGCGGCGAATGCGCGCATCGGTGTCGCGCGCGCCGCGTACTATCCATCGATTTCGCTCACCGGTGTGTTCGGCTTCGAGAGCGATTCGCTGTCGAACCTGTTCAGCGCACCGTCGCGCCTGTGGCAGTTTTCCGCTTCAGCGGCGCAAACCGTGTTCGACGCGGGCCGGACCTCGGGTCGGGTAGACGCAGCCACTGCGCGCCGCGAACAAATGCTGGCGCAGTACCAGGGCGTGGTGCAGAACGCGTTCCGGGAAGTGAAGGATGCGTTGGTGGCGAGCCGCAAATCGGCCGAGCGCCTGGCGGCGGAGCAGACCAGGATCGCGGCGTTGCGCACCTCCGTCCGCCTCGCCGCTATGCGCTACCAGGCCGGCGAAGCGAGTCTCCTCGACGCGCTCGACGCCGAGCGCAGCCTGCTCGATGCGGACTTGGATCGCGTCGCAGCACAACGCGAGCAACTGGCCGCTACGGCGGATCTGTTCCAGGCGCTGGGTGGGGGCTGGACCCCTCCCTCGGACAGCGGTCCCGTCGCTAAGCGCTGATCAGTTCACGCAGCACGCCGCACCAGGCCTTGGCGAGGTTGGCGCGGTTGTAGCCGCCCCCGCCGAAAGCCGTGATGCGGCCCGCCCGCCGGCACCGCGGCTCCCCAGGGACACGAAACTGCGAAACGGCGATCATCGCGTGCTATAGTAATCCGCGTTATGAAGGCGTGTCGGCCTACCTCGCTACGCGCCGCGGACGCCGCCATCATTGAGAGAGTGGGTTGCGATGAGTCGCTGGCGGTTTACAAGCCTTCGCGGATGGCTTGCGCGCACTGGCGGCAGGAGAGGATCGATTGCTTCCCGCGCACCGCCGCGGCTGGATCCAAACCGACATCTCCAGCAGGTCCACGCCGAGCAAATCCGTCTTCTCTTCGAACAACTTCCCTCCGCACTGATCGCCACAACGATCGTTGGCGGCCTGGTCGTCTACGTCCTGTGGTCCCATGTATCGCGACTGTGGCTCGCTGCCTGGCTGCTCGGCTTGGCCGTCACCACATTGGCTCGGGTATGGCTGAGGCGGGCGTACCTCAGGGCCAAGCCGCCGGTTTCGGAAGTCGGCCCGTGGGGACGCCGCTTTCTAGTCGGCGTGGTGATATCGGGCGTGATATGGGGAATCGGCGGCGTGTTTCCGATTTCACCGAACGATGTCATCGCAGAGATGTTCCTGGTCTTCGTGCTGGCCGGCCTGGCCGCTGGCGGCATGTCGACCTTGTCGTCGTTTCGCGGTGCGTATGCGGCATTCCTGGTGCCGGCGATCTTGCCGTTCGCGATCAAGTTCATGCTCCAGGAAGGCGAAGCGTTCGTGGCAATGAGCTCGATGCTGATGTTGTTCATTGCGATGATGTCGCTGATCTCGGCACGCCACTACAAATCGGTGACCGAATCGCTCCTGTTGCGCTTCGACAATGGGGAGCTCCTGGAGGATCTGAGTGCGGCGCGGGACCGCCAGCAGGCGATCAACCGGGAGCTGGAAGGGCAGATGCAGGAGAGGCGGCGCACCGAAGACGCGCTGCGTCGCGCTTATGACGATCTGGAATGCAAAGTCCAGGAGCGCACCGCACAGCTGGCACAGACCAACGCGGTCTTGCGGACGGAAAAGGAGTTGTTTCGTGTCACTTTGGCCAGCATCGGGGATGCTGTCATCACCACGGATGCAAGGGCCCACATCACCTACCTCAACACGGTCGCCGAGCGTCTGACCGGCTGGGACGACTCAGCGGCGAGAGGCCACCCGCTCACCGAGATATTTCGTATCCTCGATGAGCTCACGCGCGAGCCGGCCGAAGACCCCGTCGGTCGGTGTCTCGAGGGCGATGAGACTGTCAGACCGGGGAACCGCAGCCTGCTGATCTGCCGCGATCAGAGCGAGCTCAATATCGACATGTCGGTCGCGTCGATCCGCGACAGCGACAACACGGGCATCGGCGTCGTCCTGGTTTTTCGAGATGTCACGGAGGAGCGCAAGCTTACGCAGCAGCTGTCCCATCAAGCGACCCACGATACGCTTACGGGTCTCGTAAATCGGCATGAATTCGAGCGCCGCCTGACCCACCTGCTGGGCTCGGCCAGCCCGCACGTTCCGCATGCCCTGCTGTACCTCGATCTCGATCAGTTCAAGGTGGTCAATGACACCTGCGGTCATGCCGCGGGAGACGACTTGCTGCGGCAAATTTCGGCTCTCTTGCGTACCAAGCTGCGTGCGCGAGATATTCTTGCGCGGTTAGGTGGCGATGAATTCGGTGTCCTGCTCGAGCATTGCTCCATCATTGAGGCCGAGCGCATCGCCCATTCCTTGCTGGAGTTGCTGCAAGGCTTCCGTTTCGGCTGGAACGACAAGAGCTTCACCATCGGCGTGAGCATAGGGCTGGTCCCCATCACGCAGGCGGGTGAAACGCTGGCTGGCGTATTCAGCGCCGCCGACAGCTCCTGCTACGCCGCCAAAGACAAAGGCAGAAACCGCGTCCATGTCTATCAGCCCGGCGACACCGTCCTGGCGGAGCGCGACGGCGAGATGCGCTGGATGCCACGCATCCAGCAGGCGCTGGCCGATGAGCGCTTCCGCCTGTACTACCAACCGATCATGCCGTTGAGCTCCACTGCGCCCCAGGGGGCGCGGGGAGAGATTCTGATCCGAATGCTGGATGAAGCTGGTCGCATCGTACTGCCCGAAATCTTTCTTCCAGCGGCTGAGCGCTATGGTCTGATGCTTCCCCTCGATCGCTGGGTGGTGAGAAGAAGCTTGCAGGCGCTGTCTGCCACCCTGGCTAGCGGGGGGGATGTCACGTTCGCCATCAACATATCGGGGCAGTCACTGGGCGCGGCCGACTTTCTGGAGTTCGTGACCGAACAGGTCAGTGCGACTCGGGTGGCGCCAGGTAAGCTTTGCTTCGAAATCACCGAGACCTCCGCCATTTCGGAGCTGGCACATGCGCTGCGCTTCATCGACACACTGAAGGCGCTTGGGTGCCAGTTTGCCCTGGACGATTTCGGCACCGGGTTGTCATCGTTCAGTTACCTGAAGGCCCTGCCCGTCGACTATCTGAAAATCGATGGTGGCTTCGTCAGGGGTCTGGCGGAGGACGACATCGACCATGCGATGGTGGAAGCCGTCCATCATATCGGGCACATCATGGGCATCAAGACCATCGCGGAGTGGGTGGAGAGCCAAGCGATCCTGCTGAAGCTCAGACAAATCGGCGTCGACTACGGCCAGGGATACGCGTTGGGGCACCCGCGACCTCTCGACCTCTCTTAAGAGTGATCCGACTGATTCCCGCTTGCGTCGCTGTGGATGCAACCTCGTGGCTCGGTACATCGAGCGGCTGTTGAAGACTTCCAACTAGCGGACTCTAAACGGCCGAATTGACCGCTACAGTCCACTTCGAATTGACCGTTACAGTCCACAAGCTAGCACGTTTGCGATGCAGCCCTCTCTTATGCGCGCTATCTTATGCGCGCTATCGCACATAGCTATATGCGCTAGCGTACATAGCGAACTGGCCACCGATGCGCGGGAGCTGTGGCTGACCGAACTGACCGAAACGACACGCGTATGTGAGCTAGCGTACAGAGCGGGGCAGGGGATTGGGCTTAGCTTATTCCTGCGATCTCGGCCCAGCGTGAATGGTCTGGCGGTCTTGCTCGGCAGGCTGTGGTCGTTGGCAGAAAGTGCAGTGGAGCTCAGGCCAACAGCGGATCCCTCGATCCGAGACCTGAGAGAACGCATGACAGAACAAATTGTTAAGCGTCAATCGCCGTTGACGCGCGCAGTTTAATCATTACAGCGCGAGCGGGACTCTCGCGCCGGACCGGGAAGCGATGGGAGGGAACATTGTGAGGGCTCTTTCGATCTCAAAGAGAGCCTTCAAGGCCGTTGCGATGAACAACACTACGCTCACCGTTCTTCTGATCTCGAATGCTGCCGCTGATGTCAGGCTGATTCGCCAGGCGTTGTCGGACCCAACCGACAACCAATGGCGCGTGGAACGGGTCAGGCGGCTCGCCGCTGGCGTCAAGCGACTGAGGAAAGAAGGGGTAGCCGCGGTGTTACTCGATCTATCCCTGCCCGATAGCGGCGGCATCGAGAGCTTTGATGCGCTGTTCGAGGTCGCTCCGCTGATCCCGATCCTAGTCCTGGCTAACCTGGAAAATGAGGACCTCGCCCGGCAAGCCACCCAGCGCGGGGCGCAGGAGCTTCTGTTGACCGATCGTCTGGATGCCTACTGGTTGCCGCGGATTCTGCGCAGCGCGATCGCGCGCAAGACGGGGGAGGAGGCCTTATTCATCGAAAAGGAGCGCGCGCAAGTCACCCTCAACTCCATTGGCGACGCGGTGCTGAGCACCGACGTCGAGGGCAACGTAACCTATCTCAATATCGTGGCCGAGGGTATGACGGGCTGGTCCTGCCAGGAGGCCCTGGGTCATCCCCTGGCTGAAGTGTTCCAAATCATCGACGGGGCTACGCGCGAACACGCGCGCAACCCCATGGCGCTGGCCGTTCAGGAAGACAAAACCGTGGGTCTGACCGCCAACTGCATCCTCATCCGGCGCGACGGGTTTGAATCTGCCATTGAAGATTCCGCCGCC
>JBGPMS010000034.1:0-24975 GCA_041487115.1 Gammaproteobacteria bacterium | reverse complement strand
GGCTACGGCAACGTGGCGGGTCAGTACCTGGCCGAGCATCCGGGAGTGGACAAGATCGCCTTCACCGGATCGACCGCCACCGGCCGCAAGATCGTGCAGGCCTCGGCTGGAAACCTCAAACGGGTGCAGCTCGAGCTGGGCGGCAAGGGCGCCAACATCGTGTTCGACGATGCCAATCTGGTGGCGGCGGTAAACGGTTCGGCGTTTGCGATATTCCACAACCAGGGTCAGGCTTGCATCGCAGGATCGCGCCTGATCCTGCATGAGAAGATCGCCGACGCTTTTCTCGAGAAGTTCCTGGCTCTGGCGCGTTCCATCAAGCTCGGCAATCCGCTCGACCCTGCCACCGAGATGGGGCCGCTTACATCACAGCAGCACCGCGATCGCGTCTTGAGCTACGTCAAAGTCGCGCGAGAAGAGGGCGGCGAAGTCCTGCTCGGCGGGAAGATGCCCGAGCGCGACGAGTTGGCCAAGGGCTGCTACGTGGAGCCTACCGTCGTGCGCGCGAAACCTGGCGACCGCGTGTCGCAGGAGGAGGTGTTCGGCCCCTTCGTCACCGTTACCACCTTCCGCGACGACGAGGAGGTGATCGCGATCGCCAACGGCACCGACTATGGGCTGGGCGGCGGGCTGTGGACCACCAACCTGTCTCGGGCCCATCGTGTGGCCGCCGCGATGCGCAGCGGGATGGTGTGGATCAATTGCTACAAGCGCGTGAACCCCGGCTCACCCTTCGGCGGCGTGGGCCAATCGGGCTACGGACGCGAGATGGGTTTCGAGGCGATGCACGACTACACCGAAGCGAAGTCGGTGTGGGTCAACGTGGATGCGCAGCTCCCGCCGTACTACCCGCGCTGACGGCATCATGATCAACAAGATCGTCGCATCGGTAGAGGAAGCGGTCGCGGGCATCCCCGACGGCGCTACTGTCATGCTCAGCGGCTTCGGCACGGCGGGCATGCCGAGCGAGCTGATCGATGCGCTCATCGATCAGGGGGCCGGTGATCTCACCATCGTCAACAACAACGCCGGCAACGGCGAGACCGGCCTGGCGGCGTTGCTCAAGGCGCGGCGTGTGCGCAAGATCCTCTGCTCGTTCCCGCGTCAGACCGACTCTCACGTGTTCGACGCGCTCTATCGTGCTGGTGAGGTCGAGCTCGAGCTGGTGCCGCAGGGGAACCTCGCCGAGCGGATCCGCGCCGCGGGTGCGGGAATCGGTGCCTTCTTCACGCCGACCGGCTACGGGACGCAGTTGGCGGAGGGCAAGGAGACGCGCCTGATCGATGGCCGCGCGTACGTGCTCGAGCACCCGATCCACGCCGATTACGCATTGATCAAGGCCGAGCGCGCCGACCGCTGGGGCAACCTGGTGTATCGGAAGACCGCACGCAACTTCGGCCCGGTCATGGCCACTGCGGCCAGATGCACCGTCGTGCAGGTGCACGAGATCGTCGAACTGGGGGAGTTGGACCCGGAAGCTATCATCACGCCGGGCATCTTCGTAAAACGGGTAGTTCGCGTCCCGCGGTCCAGCACCGGCTTGCGAGCCGCGGCATAGATAGATCGGCGAAGAGGAGGAACGCATGGAAAAGCTGAACCGGGACCAGATGGCGGCACGGGTAGCGCGCGATATCCCCGACGGTGCCTACGTGAACCTGGGCATCGGGCTTCCCACGCTGGTCGCCAATCACCTCCCGAAGAACCGCGAGATCCTTCTGCACAGCGAGAACGGGCTGCTCGGCATGGGGCCGGCGCCGGCAACGGGCGACGAGGACTCGGATCTCATCAATGCCGGCAAGCAGCCGGTCACGGTGCTGCCCGGCGCGGCGTTTTTCCATCAAGCCGATTCCTTCGGGATGATGCGCGGTGGGCATCTCGACATCTGCGTGCTGGGCGCGTTCCAGGTCGCTGTGAACGGCGACCTCGCCAACTGGCACACCGGTGCCGCGGACGCTATTCCCGCAGTGGGCGGAGCGATGGACCTCGCGATCGGCGCCAAGCAGGTGTTCGTCATGATGGAGCATCTGACCAAGAGCGGCCAAAGCAAGATCGTGCAGTCCTGCACCTATCCGCTGACTGGCGTCGCGTGCGTGAACCGCATCTACACCGATCTGGCCGTTATCGATGTCACGCCGCAGGGCCTGCGTGTGCTGGAGATGGTCCCGGGGATGTCCATCGAGGAGTTGAACCGGGTGACCGGTGTTCCTTTGCTGTACGAGCGTGAAAGCGATTATGCGTAAGGATTGAAGACCCCAACAGCGCAGTCAGGCTCACCCGCCTAAGCGGGGGGTCAGTTCCAATAATAGTTAACCAGAGGAGGAGATCGGCATGCGCAAGCTCATCATTTCAGCGGCCATTGGACTGGTCATGCCGCTGTTTTCTTATGCGGACGGAATCCCCGGCCTGCGCGGGCCGGATCACTTCGGGCTGACCGTGCCCGACCTGCAAGAGGCCCTGACTTTCTTTACCGAGGTGATCGGCTGCAAGGCCTACACGACGATCGGTCCGTTCAAGTCGGACGACGACTGGATGGAGGTGCACCTGGGCGTGCCGGCCCGCACCGAGATCCCCAAGCTCACGATGATCCGGTGCGGGTACGGCACCAACATCGAGCTGTTCGACTATCGGCCGCCGCAGCAGAACACCGCCTATCCCGGGAACAGTGACATCGGCGGGCATCACATCGGGTTTTTGGTCGATGACATGGATGCCGCCGTTGCTTATCTGAAGAGCAAGGGCGTGCGGGTGCAGGGAGCGCCGACCAAGATGACGCAAGGCCCGACCGCCGGGGAGACCTGGGTCTATTTCCTCGCGCCCTGGGGCACTCAGCTCGAGCTGACTTACTATCCGAAGGGCCTCGCCTACGAGAAGAGTGTCACCGGCCAGGTCCTGTGGAACCCGGCCAAGCCGGACAAGTGATGTTGCATAAAGCAACGCGGGTATAGCATGCGCGCTTTCACCCACAACGCGCTGCCGGGCCGAGTGGTGTTCGGGACCGGTTCGCTCGCCAAGCTGAGCGAGGAGATCGAGCGCCTGGGGGCGCGCCGGGCGCTGGTGCTGTGCACACCGCAGCAGCGGGAGCAGGCGCAAGACGTTGCTGCGCGGCTGGGGGCTCGCTGCGCGGGCATCTTCGATCAGGCGGTGATGCATGTGCCGATCGAGACCGCCCGCGCAGCGCGTGACGAAGCGCGGCGGCTCGATGCAGACTGCGCGGTCGCCGTGGGAGGCGGGTCCACCACCGGCCTGGGCAAGGCCATCGCATTGGAGTCCAGTCTGCCGATTCTCGCCATTCCCACCACTTATGCGGGATCGGAGATGACCCCGATCTACGGCATCACCGAGGGTGGGCTCAAGAAGACGGGTCGCGACTCCCGCGTGCTGCCCCGGACCGTCATCTACGACCCCACGCTCACCCTGGGCTTGCCGACGGGGCTTTCGGCGACCAGCGGGATGAACGCGATCGCCCACGCGGTTGAGGGCTTGTACGCGGAGGACGCGAACCCGATCACCTCTTTGCTCGCTACGGAAGGCATTCGCGCGCTGGCACAGGGACTGCCACGGGTGGTCGCCGATCCCCTGGACCTCGAAGGCCGCAGCCGGTGCCTGTATGGCGCGTGGCTGTGCGGTGCGGTGCTCGGCAGTGTGGGGATGGCTCTGCACCACAAGCTGTGCCACACGCTGGGCGGCAGCTTCAACCTGCCGCATGCCGAGACCCACACGGTGGTCCTGCCTCATGCCGTAGCCTACAACCGTGCGGCGGCGCCCGAGGCGATGCAACTCGCCGCAGATGCCCTCGACGCCGAGAATGCAGCGCTGGCGCTGTATGCTCTCGCTCGCGCTCTCGGAGCACCGCTGGCGCTGAAGGACATCGGAATGCGGGAGACCGACCTCGACCGCGCCGCGGAAATCGCGACAAAATCGCCTTACTACAACCCTCGCCCGGTGGAGTACGGGGCGATCCGCAAGCTGCTCGATGACGCGTATCACGGCCGCGAACCGGCCTGAACCAGCCGGGCGTACCACAATCACAACACCCAACTCACAGGAGGCAGGAATGAGCGAGAAAAAGACTGGTGAAGCAGTGCAGATCCCCGACGGTGGCCGCCGCCGGGTGATCCGGACGACCGGCGCGGCCGCGCTGGCCGCTGGCGCGGCCAGCATGCTGGGTTTCAACCCGTGGGTGTTCGCGCAGTCCGGCCGCAAGATCAAGATCGGCTACGTGTCGCCGCAGACCGGGCCGCTGGCCGCGTTCGGGGAAGGCGACAAATTCGTACTGGCCGGTGTCATCGAGGCGCTCAAGGGCGGCATCAAGATCGGCAACTCGGTGTACCCGGTCGAGATCATCGTCAAGGACAGCCAATCCAATCCGAACCGTGCGGCCGAGGTGGCGGGCGATCTGATCCTGAAGGACAAGATCGATCTGATGGTGGTGGCCTCCACGCCGGAGACGACCAATCCGGTGTCCGACCAGTGCGAGCTGAACGAGGTGCCCTGCATCTCCACCGTCGCGCCCTGGCAACCCTGGTTCTTCGCCCGCGGCGGCAAACCGGATCAGGGCTTCAACTGGACCTACCATTTCTTCTGGGGATTGGAGGACATCATCGGGGTGTTCACCGCCATGTGGGGCTCGCTTCCCACCAACAAGAAAGTGGGTGGCCTGTTCCCCAACGACGGTGACGGCAACGCCTGGGGTGACCCGGAGCGCGGCTTTCCCAAGCCGCTCAAGGACAAGGGCTACAGCCTGCTCGATCCGGGCCGCTACCAGAACCTCACATCCGACTTCAGTGCCCAGATCGCGGCGTTCAAGAAGGGTGAATGCGAGATCGTCACCGGTGTGGTGATCCCGCCCGACTTCCGGACCTTCTGGACCCAGGCGCGCCAGCAGGGCTTCAAGCCCCGGATCGCGTCGGTGGGCAAGGCGCTGCTGTTCCCGCCCGCGGTGGAAGCCATCGGCGACATCGCCGATGGATTATCGACCGAAGTGTGGTGGAGCCCGTCGCATCCGTTCAAGTCTTCGCTCAACGGTGCCAGCGCCAAGAAGCTCGCCGAGGAATACGAGAGCGCAACCGGCAAGCAGTGGACGCAGCCGATCGGGTTCGTGCACGCGCTGTTCGAAGTGGCGGCGGACACGCTCAAGCGCAGCAAGAGCGTCGACGACAAGGGCGCGATCCGCGACGCGTTGGTGGCGACCAACCTCAACACCATCGTCGGTCCCATCGCCTGGGGCAAGGGACCGGTCAAGAACGTGGCCAAGACCCCGCTGGTCGGCGGCCAATGGGTGAAGGGCAAGAAGTTCAAGTTCGATCTGGTGATCGTCAACAACGTCACCGCGCCCGGCATTCCGGTCGGCGGAAGGCTCAAGCCCATCCTCTGACTCGAGGCAACAGCTCTCGATCTCCGGCAGGCACAAGCTCCCTCGGCCCTCTATCGGAGAGGGTGAGGGGGCCGTCTGCGGCGCACGGTAGAGGCCGCAGGCATACGCCCGCCTGTCCCTGACGGGGAGAGGGCACGTGGCGCTCATCCGAGACGTCTAGTCGCTACACATGACCGCACTTCTCGCCCTGGAGGGCGTTTCCAAGAGCTTCGGCGCGCTGAAGGTCGCCGACAACGTGAGCCTGGCGCTGCAAGGCGACGAGGCGCTCGGCATCCTCGGTCCGAACGGCGCCGGCAAGACCACGCTGTTTAACCTCATCAGCGGCGACTTGCAGCCCGATGCGGGCCGCGTACTGCTCGGAGGCGACGATATCACCGCGCTGGCCCCGCATCGCCGCTGCCGCGCAGGCATCGGCCGCTCTTACCAGATTCCGCACCCGTTCTCGGGCATGACGGTATTCGAGAACTTGCTGGTGGCCGCGGTCTTCGGTGGCGGGATGAGCGAGGTGGAAGCGGGCGGTGTGTGCGTGGATATCCTGGCGCGCACCGCACTGACGCGGCGCGCCAATCAACTTGCGGGTTCGCTCACCCTGCTGGATCGCAAGCGCCTCGAGCTCGCCCGCGCGCTGGCCACGCGCCCGCGCGTGCTGCTGCTGGACGAAATAGCCGGCGGCCTCACCGAGCACGAGGCGCGTGCTTTGGTGGACACGATCCTCGGTATCCGGGCGCAGGGCGTGGCCATCATCTGGATCGAGCACGTGGTGCACGCATTGTTGGCCTGTGTGCAGCGGCTGGTGGTGCTGAACTTCGGTGCGCTGATCGCGCAAGGGGAGCCGCGCGAGGTGATGGCGAGCCCCGAGGTGCAGCGGGTGTATATGGGGATAGAAGTATGAGCTACCGAGCAGGGGCCCCGACCCTGAGGTCGGGGATGCGAGCACGGCGAATACTTCGAACCGCCGACGCACAGCCCTTTGCGTCTTGCCGGCCCAGAACAGAGGCGGCGGTGTAATGCTCTCCACCCACAACCTCACCGCCTTCTACGGCGACTTCCAGGCGCTGTTCGGCATCGAGCTGGAGATTTCCGCCGGCGAGATCGTCGCAGTGATCGGCGCCAACGGCGCGGGCAAGTCCACGCTGCTGAAGGCGATCACCGGTCTGGTCTCGACGCAGAAGGATTCCGTGCGCTTCGAGGGCCAACCCATCGGTGGGCAGCCGGCGTACGGGATCCTGGGACTGGGGATCTCCATGGTCCCCGAGGGGCGGCGGCTGTTCGCGAGCCTCAGCGTCGAGGAGAACCTGCTGCTCGGTGGCTACCGCAAGCGGCGCGGGCCGTGGACTCTGGAGCGCGTGTATCGCCTGTTTCCCATTCTGGGCGAGAGGCGCAGCGCGCCCAGCACGTCGCTGTCCGGCGGGCAGCAGCAGATGGTGGCCATCGGGCGTGCGCTGATGGCCAACCCGAAGCTGCTGATCTGCGACGAGATGTCGCTGGGTCTGGCGCCGGTCGTCATCAAGGATATCTACGACGCCGTGCCGGCCATCGTCGGCGAGGGCATCACGCTGGTCATCGTGGAACAGGATGTGGGCCTGGCCATGCGCATGTCCAATCGCCTCTACTGCTTGCAGGAGGGGCGGGTGTCGCTGTCAGGGAAGTCGCAGGATCTCACCCGCGAACAGGTGTCGCGAGCGTACTTCGGGGTCTGAACAGGTGAAGAGTGAAGAGTGAAAAGCAAATCCCCCCTGCCCCCCATTGACAAAGGGGGGATGACTTCGTGGCGCCGGCAAGCTTGCTCCCCTTTGCGAGAGGAAGGGGTGGCGTCATGATCGGCTGGGCCGACACCCTCATCCAAGGCGTGCTGCTCGGCGGACTGTATGCGCTGTTCGCCATGGGCCTATCGCTGATCTTCGGCGTGATGCGGCTGGTAAACATCGCGCACGGCGACCTCATCGTCCTGGGCGCTTACCTTGCGCTGGTAATAGTGGATGGCAGCGGACTGGGGCCGCTCACCGCGCTCGTGGTCTGCGTGCCGGCGATGTTCGTTCTGGGCTATGTCTTGCAGCGCGGGCTGCTCAATTTCACCCTGGGCACGGACATCCTGCCCCCGCTGCTGGTCACCTTCGGCCTGTCGATCATGATCCAGAACGCGCTGCTGCAGACGTTCTCGGCCGACCCCCGCGCGTTGCGGCTGGGCGGCTTCGAGACCGGGAGCTTTCATCTGGGCGCCGACATCGCGGTGGGGTACTTCCCGCTGCTCGTGCTGGGGGTGGCTATCGCGCTCACCGTCGGCCTCGAATTGATGTTCGGCCGCAGCCCACTGGGCCGTGCTTTCCGCGCCACCTCCGACGACCCCGAGGCGGTGCAACTCATGGGCGTGAACGACCGGCACGTATACGCGCTGGCGATGGGCAGCGCACTGGCCATCGTTGCCGTGGCCGCGGTGTTCTACGGCATCCGCACCACGTTCGGCCCGACCGACGGACCCGACCGGCTGCTGTTCGCCTTCGAGGCGGTGATCATCGGCGGGCTCGGCTCTTTCTGGGGCACGCTCGCGGGAGGGGTCGTGCTGGGGGTGGCGCAGGCCATCGGTTTCCGCATGGATCCGGGCTGGGGCGTGCTCACCGGGCATCTGGCGTTCCTCGGGGTGCTGCTGTTCAAGCCCACTGGCTTGTTTCCGCGCACCAAGTGACAAGGGCAAGAGGTTAAGACGTGAAAAATGACGGGATGAAGCCGCTGGTTGCGCATCGGCGAACACGCAAACCAAGATGAGCTTCACGGTCGAACGAGCCACCAGAGCCAGCCACGCCGGGGCCATCGCCGCCGCGATCGGGGTCGTTGCGCTTGCCTCGCTGCCCTGGTGGGGCGAGTCGAGTTGGATGCGAACGGTGGTGGAGCTCGCCTGCCTGCTCACGCTGGCGCAGATGTGGAATCTGCTCGCCGGCTATGGCGGCGTGGTATCCATCGGGCAGCAGGCGTTCCTGGGACTCGGAGCCTACGCGCTATTCGTGCTGGCCGACGACGTCGGGCTCAATCCCTTCCTATGCGTGCCGATCGCCGGCCTGGTCGCGGGGATCATCGCTCTGCCCACGGCGAAAGTCGTGTTCCGGTTGCAAGGGGGCTACTTCGCGGTCGGCACGTGGGTGGTGGCGGAGGTGTACCGCTTGTTGATCGCCAACGCTTCGTACCTCGGCGGCGGCTCGGGCAAGAGCCTGGCCGCGGTACGTGCCTTTCCTAAAGCGGTGCGCGAATCGGCCACTTATTGGATCGCGCTGGCGGTGGCGGTGGGCGCGATTGCGCTGGTCTATCTGCTGCTTCGCTCACGCCACGGACTGGCGCTTACCTCGATTCGCGACAGCGAGCGCGCCGCCGCGAGCCAGGGCATCGCCGTGGCCGCAACCAAGGTCTGGGTGTACATCATCTCGGCGGTTGGGTGTGGCATCGCCGGCGCGCTGTATTTTCTGAACACGGTGCGCATCTCACCGGACGCCGCCTTCAACGTGGGTTGGACGGCGAACATCATTTTCATCGTGGTGATCGGCGGCATCGGCACCATCGAAGGGCCGATCCTGGGGACGCTGATTTTCTTCCTGCTGCGCGGGGCGCTGGCCGACTACGGTTCCGCTTATCTGATCGTGCTGGGCGCGGTCGCGGTAGTGGCGATGGTGAAGTTTCCGCGCGGGCTGTGGGGCTTCATTCAGGAGCGCTTCGACCTGCGTTTCTTCCCCGTGCAGAGGCGCGTGAAGTTCACCGCCGGAAGCGCGGACGCTGCACCGGTTGCCGCTGCCTCCGACGCAGCCGGAAATTGAGTCAAAACCCAAGGAACGAGTATGAGTGACGCCTACATCTGCGACGCAGTCCGTACCCCGATCGGCCGCTACGGCGGCGGACTTTCCTCCGTGCGCACCGACGATCTCGCCGCCATCCCGATCAAGGCGCTGATCGAACGCAACACCGGCGTGAAATGGAGCCGGGTGGACGACGTGATCTACGGTTGCGCCAATCAGGCCGGCGAGGACAACCGCAACGTCGCGCGCATGGCGGCGCTGCTCGCCGGGCTGCCGGTCGATGTTCCGGGCGTGACGGTCAATCGCCTGTGCGGATCGAGCATGGAGGCCGTGGGCACTGCGGCACGCGCCATCCGCAGCGGCGAAGCTGATCTGATCATCGCGGGCGGCGTGGAGAGCATGTCGCGCGCGCCGTTCGTCATGGCGAAGGCCGACGCTGCTTTCTCCCGCACGGTCAAAGTCGAGGACACCACCATCGGCTGGCGCTTCATCAACCCGCTGATGAAGTCGCGCTACGGCGTCGACAGCATGCCGGAGACGGCAGAGAACGTGGCGGCCGAGCTCAAGATCGCGCGCGCCGATCAGGACGCCTACGCACTACGCAGCCAGCAGCGCTACGCCAAGGCTCGCGCCGAGGGTTTCTTCACGCACGAGATCGTGCCGGTGACCATCGCGCAAAAGAAGGGTGAGCCTGCGGTGGTCCGCGACGACGAGCACCCGCGCGAAACGACGCTCGACGCGCTGGCCAAGCTCAAGCCGATCGTGCGCGATGACGGAACCGTTACCGCCGGCAACG
The DNA here is from genome assembly GCA_041487115.1 of Gammaproteobacteria bacterium. Taxonomy (GTDB): domain Bacteria; phylum Pseudomonadota; class Gammaproteobacteria; order Burkholderiales; family SHXO01; genus SHXO01. The sequence continues at coordinate 15,026 of JBGPMS010000034.1, read as the reverse complement.
CGTCGGGCGTGAACGATGGAGCGAGCGCCTTGCTGCTCGCATCCGAGGCGGCCGTCAAAACGCATGGCCTTAAACCCAAGGCGCGGGTGCTGGCCATGGCCACCGCGGGGGTACCGCCACGCATCATGGGCATCGGCCCGGCGCCGGCGATGCGCAAAGTGCTCGCGAAGACCGGCCTCGAGCTGGCCGACATCAGCGTCATCGAGCTGAACGAAGCGTTTGCCGCGCAGGTGCTCGCGACTTTGCGCGATCACGGCATTGCGGACGACGACGCGCGCGTCAATCCGAACGGGGGCGCCATCGCCGTCGGCCATCCCTTGGGCGCAAGCGGGGCCCGTCTCATCACGACGGCGCTGTATCAACTGCACCGGACCGGCGGGCGCTACGCGTTGTGCACCATGTGCATCGGCGTGGGACAGGGGATCGCGGTAGTCATCGAACGCATCTGACCAGCCAGGACCCCCTTTGACAGAGGCGGCAGGGGGGACAGAGACCCCCCGTTGACAAAGGAGGGCAGGGGGGATTTTGAATGTGGACTCATGCCTGGCAGCCGAATGAGTTCATCTGTTGCATGGAGTGGCTTCGATCAACGACATCACAGGAGGAGACATGTCTACCCAGAAAGGATCGGAAGAAACCGTGAGCACCTCTAGGCGGGAATTTCTCAAGACCGCCGGCGCGGGAACCGCGGCCGCGGCTACCCTGGGCGCCGTCACGCTCAGCGCCAGCGAAGCGCAGGCCGCGACCTTCGACGCGGAATACGACATCGTGGTGTGCGGCGGCGGGGGAGCCGGTTTACCTGCGGCGTTGTTCTCGCGCTGGCTCGGCAACAAGGTGCTGGTACTGGAAAAAGCCGCGACGCTCGGCGGCACGTCGTTCAAGGCAGCCTACTGGTACTGGGTGCCGAACAACGCCGCCATGCAGAAGGCAGGCATCCCGGATTCCAAAACCCATTTCTTGAAGTACGTGGCGCGCTTGACCCAACCGCAGCGCTTCGACCCCAACCATCCTCGCTACGGGCTCTCCGAGTGGGAGTTCAGCATGTGCGAAGCCATATACGACAGCTCATGGGTAGGCGCGGAGCTGCTGGCGGAGAAGGGCGCGTTGCCCTACCGGCACGTGGCTCCGGTGCCGGACTACTTCGCGGAGTTGGAAACGATAGGGGCGACCGGCCGTGTGCTGTTCCCCAAGGACGGTGCGGCGTCCATGTCCGACGGCGGGCAGGTGGCGACTCGGACCTTGTCCACGTCGTGCCGGCGCGACGGTGTCGTGATCAAGACCAGCCATCGCGTGCAGAAAGTCATACTGAATGAAAAAGGCGAAGTCATCGGCGTCGAGGCCAAGAACGACAGCGGCCTGTACCGGGTGCGCGCGCGCAAGGCCGTCATTTTCGCGACCGGCGGCTTCACCCACGATGCGGAGTTGCGCCAGAACTTCCTCTCGATTCCGGCCTACGGCGGTTGCGCCGCGATGACCAACGAAGGCGACTTCATCCGTATTTCGAGCACGCTCGGCGTGCAGCTTCGCAACATGAACTACGCGTGGATGTGCCCGATCTCGTTCGAGAAGGCGATCGCGAAAGACCCCTCGCTGATCGGTTGCTTCTCGGTCGCAGGGGATTCCATGATCTTCGTCGACAAGCGCGGCAAGCGCGTGGTCAACGAAAAGCTGCACTACAACGAGCTGGCGCAAAAGTTCTTCGAGTGGGACGGGGCCAACGCGGAATTCCCGTATCTCGTGCTGGCCTCGGTCTGGGATCAGCGCGCACAGGACAATTCGGCGAGTCACGAGTACGGGCGCTTGATCGTGCCGCCCGGGACCGACGACCGGCACGTCATCAAGGGCGCGAGCTTGGAGGAACTGGCCGCGAACATCGACGCGCGCCTGCAGAAGTACTCCGGTCAGCTCGGCGGCATGCGCATTACGCCCGATTTCGTCGCCAACCTCAAGGCGAGCATCGCGCGCTACAACGAGTTTGCGAAAGCCGGGAAGGATCCCGACTTCGGCCGCGGCGATCGCATTGTCGAGCTGCTCTTCAACGGCAACGTCAAGGACGAGCCGGGGCGCAAGAACCCGACCATGTGGCCGATCAGCGGCGAGGGCCCGTATTACGCGGCACTGGTAACCGGAGGAACGCTCGACACGAAGGGCGGGCCGAAGACCAATCCCGAGGGGCAGGTGCTCGACAATTCGGACAAGCCGATCCCGGGGCTCTACGGGGTAGGCAACTGCGTAGCGTCCGCGTCCGGACGCGCCTACTGGGCTGGCGGCGGCACGCTCGGGCCTATCATCGGGTTTGCCTATCGCGCCGCCAATGCGGCGGACAAGGAGGCGGTCAGAGGCTGAAGGCGATGCACGGAGCCAATGCCGGCTGACGCCCGTGTTGGCTCCTCGCGGACGTGAGCGCCACGAAAGATTGATGCGAAGTTGGACTATCGGGAGGATATTGATGATGTTCGGAGCGATTGCAGACAACATGCTGAAGGGCGTGGTCATGGCTGCGCTGTGCATGGCGATGCCGGCGCGCGCCGCGGACGATCTCGCTACGGCGCGAGAGCTGACGGTTCGCCAATGCAGTCAATGCCATACATTCGACAAGGGCGAGAAGCATGGCCAGGGCCCGAATCTGTTCGGGCTGATCGGCCGTGAAGCGGCGGCGGCGCCCGGCTTCAACTATTCCGAGGGTATCAAGGAGGCGTTGAAAGGGAAGATATGGGATGCCGCGCTGCTGGATCGCTGGCTGGCCGATACGCTGGCCGTCGCACCCAAAGCGCAAATGATCTACTGGCAGGATGATCCGGATGTCCGTGCGACCTTGATCCGCTTCTTCGAGTCACAGCGATAACATGCCGAGTCCAAGGGCTCAGCCGAGGAGAACCCATGCGTAACCTCACCGAAGCCAATCTTACAGATGCCGTGCTGGCCAAGCTGGAAGGCGCCAGCGACGCGCGCTTCAAGCGGATCATGACCAGCCTGGTCAAGCATCTGCACGGGTTCCTGCGCGAGGTGGAGCTCACCGAGCAGGAATGGATGACCGCCATTCAGTTTCTGACCGCCACGGGTCAGAAGTGCGACGACAAGCGCCAGGAGTACATCCTGTTGTCGGACACCCTCGGCGTGTCGATGCTGGTGGATGCGATGAACCATCGCTCGCCGTCCGGGGCGACGGAGTCCACGGTGCTCGGGCCGTTCTACGTGGCCGACGCTCCGGAGATTCCGCTGGGCGGCAACATCGCGGAGGGCGTCGAAGGCGAGCCCACCTACTATTCGGGACGGGTTCGGGCTGCCGATGGCAAGCCGATTCCCGGAGCGACCCTGGATCTGTGGTCGACCGACGGCGAGGGGTGGTACGACGTGCAGTTGAAGGACGGGCAAAGCATGCGCGCCCGCGGCAAGATCAAGACGGACGCCGACGGACGCTACTCGTTCTGGACCGTCAAGCCGGTGAGCTATCCGATACCGACCGATGGTCCGGTGGGCAAGATGCTGTTGAAGATGGGGCGCCATCCCTACCGCCCGGCGCACACGCACATGATCGTGTCGGCACCCGGTTACGAGAACGTAGCTACCCACGTGTTCGTAGAAGGCGATCCGTATCTGGAGTCGGACGCGGTGTTCGGGGTGAAGAACTCGCTGGTGGCGGAATTCAAGCGCCAGGAGCCGGGCGTGGCGCCGGACGGCAAACGCATGGATCGGCCCTACTACACGATCCGCTTCGACTTCGGGTTGAAGCCGGCAACCTGATCAAGAACGCGCATGCAAGCGCCTGTTCTCCGTGCGGTGCAACAGCACGCCGGAGCCCGCCAGAGGCGGCATCGCCACATTCCTCGCGAGGTATGCCGGTGAAGGCTTGCGCGCCGCAGTGCAGATGACGGACTGGCGATCACTGCGCTGGGCACCGGCTGCGGGCACGCGGTTGTGCGGCGCGCAAGAGGTGACCGACGGGCAGGGCAAGGAGATCGTGTTCGGCGCAGGCAAGGACGCCTTCCGTGTCGTCGTGCTGCGCCTCGGGGACCGCTTGTTCGCCTTCCACAACTGCTGTCCGCATTTCTCGCTACCGCTCAACTATGAGCCGGACCGCTTCCACGTCTTCGATGGCGATCTGCTCATGTGCGCGCACCACACCGCCATCTACCGCATTGCGGATGGCGCATGCATCGACGGGCCGTGCCACGGCGCGCGGCTCACGTCGATCGCCCTGCAGCATGACGCAGGGTCGGTTTACATCGCCGCCGCCCCCGCTGTCGACCCCTTGCCCCAGTAGCTGAAGCAGCGCGCGTCGCGTGCTGCTTCAGTGACATGCAGCGCTCGCGCTTTGCCTGATCGGCCCGTGCCGGAACCGTCTCTTCCAGGCGGCGGGGCTGGCCGGCGTCGTCTCTCCGATGCGACGACGCGTCCGAAACTACTACACAATTTCATTGACTTTTCATACAATCCTGTGAAACTACGCTAACTTATAAACCTAAACTAAAAACCTCTTTACGGGGTTGTTCGCCGGAGCGTTCCGGCGAAGCCAGCTAGTGATCCTCGAAAACCATCCACTCTCGCAACCGGATCGGCGCGCTCCGCGTTCCAACCGGCGGACGCTGCCTCGGCGTCGGAACGATGCGCTGCATGCAAACGACGAAGCCTTCCGGGCACTCGTGCAGCACTCTCACGACATCATCACGGTGCACGACCCGCAGGGTCTCACGCTCTACGAATCTCCCTCGGCATCGCGCGTGTTCGGCTACCCGCCCGGTTCGCTGATCGGGCGCTTCCCGTTCGATTCGATCCATCCCAAGGACGTCGCGCGGGCGAGGGCAGCCTTCGGCGACTTGCTCCAGGGCGAGGGGCCGATGGCGCCCATCGAGTTTCGCTTCCGGCACGCCAAGGGCCATTGGATTCACCTCGAGGCGCTGGGCAACAACCTCATGGATCACCCCGGCATACACGGCGTCGTGCTGACTTCCCGCGACGTGTCCGAGCGCAAGAAGGCGGAGAAGCGCGCCGAGTATCTGTCGCAGCACGACGTGCTCACCGGGCTGCCCAACCGTGCCTTGATGCAGGACCGCCTGCATCAGGCGATCAGCCAGGCGCGGCGCAACGGCGGTCTGGTCGCACTGATGTTCATCGATCTCGACCGCTTCAAGATGGTGAACGACTCGTTCGGCCACATCACCGGCGACACGCTCCTCAAACAAGTCGCCGAACGGCTCACGCACTGCCTGCGCGACACCGACACCGTGGCGCGGCTGGGCGGGGACGAGTTCACCATCATGCTTCCGGACGCGACCAACCCGCAGGTCGTGGGCGAGGTGGCGCAGCGCGTCCTGAGCGAGTTCACCTCGCCGTTCACCGACGGCGAGCAGGAGATGTTCGTCTCGGCCAGCATCGGCATCAGCCTGTTTCCGCGCGATGGCGCCAGCTCGGACGACCTGGTCAAGCACGCCGACACGGCGATGTACAGCGCCAAGGACTCCGGCCGCAACAGCTTCCGCTACTTCACCGAGGACTTGAACCACGAGGTGCGCGAGAAGGTGATGCTGGAGAGCGGGCTGCGACACGCGATCGAGCGCGGCGAGTTGCGCCTGCACTACCAGCCCAAGATCGACCTCGCCAGCGGCAGGGTGATCGGGGCCGAGGCGCTGGTGAGGTGGCAGCACCCGACCCGGGGCCTGGTCCCGCCGGCAAAGTTCATCCCGGTGGCGGAGGATTCGGGCCTGATCCTGCCTCTGGGAGAATGGGTGCTGAAGGCCGCGTGCGAGCAGTTGCGTGCCTGGCAGCGCGATGGCATCGAGCTGCAGGTGGCGGTCAACGTGTCGGCTCGCCAGTTCCAGCAGCGCAATCTGGCCGACATCGTCATGGGCGTGATGGCGGAGTCGGGGGTGGACCCGCAGTTCATCGAGATCGAGCTGACCGAGAGCGCGATCATGAACGATGCCGAGGCCTCGATCTCCACGCTCGAGCGCATGAAGTCGCGCGGCATCGCCATCTCCATCGACGACTTCGGGACCGGCTACTCGAGCTTGAGTTATCTGAAGCGCCTGCCGCTGGACATCCTCAAGATCGACCAGTCCTTCGTGCGTGATATCACCACCGACCGCAACGATGCGGCGATCGTGCGCGCGATCATCGGACTGGCCCAGAGCCTGGGCATCAAGGTCATCGCCGAGGGGGTGGAGGACGAGCACCAGCTCTCCTTCCTCAACAACTACGGCTGCAACTACGGGCAGGGGTTCTTGTTTGGCAGACCGCTGCCCCCGGAGATCTTCGTCGAGCTCGTCCGGCGTCAACGCAGCATCGAGCCGCCGAAATGAAGGGCGGCCTGGTGCCGCCAGGCGCGCAGCCTTTGCGCGTGTCGCCCCTGCGACAGCGCTCGGATTTCTCAGCCTCTGGTCGGGAGCTCCGTCGGGCGAATCGCCAGCGCCAGCTTCTGCGTGCGGTGCAGAACGGTCATCTCCACGCCGGCGCCGACGTACTGCTCCGTGAGCAGCCGATGCAGCTCGTCGATGCCTGACACCGGTTTGCCGTCCCAGGCCACGATCACGTCGCCTGCCTCCAACCCGGTTTCTGCGGCCGGGCTCCCCGTCTCCACCGACATGACCCGCACGCCGCTTTCGGCCGGCAAGGCGAAGTAGCGCACGACGCGGCGTGCAAGCGTCGCATTCTGTCCAGCGACGCCGATGTAGCCCCGCCGCACGTGCCCGTGGCGCAGCAACTGGCCTACACCACTTTGGCCGTGTCTGCTGGATCTGCTTCTCAAGCAAGCTTTCCCGCGCGGCCGGCGCACTAAGATGGAGCGCCGCGCCGGCGCTGCGCACCTGAACAAAGCGTGCTCGGTTCGGGGTCGACTGCCGGTCTGCGCAGAAATCGCTGTTGCGACGAGTGGTTAGGCCAATGGTGCAGGGTCCGAGTGGCTCGGCATGCTGCTTGCACACCACGCTGCATACAAGACGGTGTGCAGCAGCGCCCCGCAGACCATCGGGCCGAACGTCCGCATTCAAACCCTCACGAGGAAGGAGGCAGTTCCCATGTCCACGAAGCACCCGAGCACGACACGTCGCGACCTCATCAAAGCCATGGCCGCCGCCGGGGTGGCGAGCGCAGTCGGTCCCGGACTCCTCGGGCGCGCGCTCGCCGCGGACAAGATCGTAGTGGGCGTGATCTACGTCGGCCCCAAGGACGACTACGGCTACAACCAGGCGCAAGCCCAGGCCGCCGCGGCGATCAAGAAACTGCCCGGCGTAACCGTGGTGGAAGAAGAGAAAGTTCCGGAAACGGTGGACGTGCAGAAGACCATGGCCTCCATGATCGAGCAGGACGGTGCCGTGCTGATCTTCCCCACCTCGTTCGGGTACTTCGATCCGCACATGATCAAGATGGCGGAGAAATATCCGAAGGTGCGCTTCGCCCACTGCGGCGGGATGTGGACCGAGGGCAAGCATCCGAAGAATGCGGGCAGCTATTTCGGCTACATCGACGAGTGCCAGTACCTCAACGGCGTCGTCGCCGGCCACACCAGCAAGAGCAAGAAGCTCGGCTTCATCGCCGCCAAGCCGATTCCGCAGGTCCTGCGCAACATCAACGCCTTCACCCTGGGCGCGCAGAGCGTGAACCCGGCCATCACGACGCAGGTGATCTTCACCGGCGACTGGTCGCTGCCGGTGAAGGAGGCCGAGGCGGCCAACAGCCTGATCGACCAGGGCGTGGACGTGATCACCATGCACGTCGACAGCCCCAAGGTCATCGTCGAGACCGCCGAGCGGCGCGGGATTTTCGTTTGCGGCTACCACGCCAACCAGTCCGCGCTGGCGCCGAAAGGCTATCTGACCGGGGCGGAGTGGAACTGGCTCACGCCGTACACCGTGCACGTCAAGGCGGCGCAGGAGGGCAAGCCGTTCACGAACTTCTTGCGCGGCGGGTTGAAAGAGGGCTTCGTCAAGCCATCGCCGTACGGCAAAGCCGTGTCCGACGCGGCGCGCAAGGATGCCGACGGGATCAAGGGCAAGATGCTGAAGGACGAGTTCGTGATCTTCAAGGGCCCGTTGAAGGACAACACCGGCAAGGTCGTGATCCCGGGCGGCACCATGCAAAAGCAGACCGACATCGTGCTCGAGCAGATGAACTACCTGGTGGCCGGCGTCGTCGGGAAGGTGTGACGGCCCCGGCGCGCGTGACGCAACGGCGGTCATCCCGGCGTACACGGGACTCCTGCCTGCGATGAATAACTCGGCCACGCTCCCGGCGACCGCGCAGATCGCTGCGTTCCCGTCCGATCGGTGGCGCCGCGCCGCCGAGGCAGTGCTGATCCCGATCGGCGCTTTGTTCGTCGCCATGGTCCTGTTCGGCGCCTTCATGGCGCTGGTGGGCAAGAACCCGCTGGAGGTCTATTCGCTCATCTACAAGGGCGGATTCTCCAACGCCTTCGCGTGGCAGAACACGCTGCAGCGGGCGGCGCCGCTGATCTTGACTGCGCTATGCGTCGCGCTCCCGGCGCAGGCGGGGCTGATCGTCATCGGCGGCGAGGGGGCGCTGGTGCTCGGCGGGCTGGGCGCCGCCGTGGTTGGCCACGCCTTGTCCGGAGGCCAGCCGGTTGCCGTCGAGATCGCCATGGCGCTCGTTGGCATGCTCGTCGGGGGCCTGTGGATCTCGCTGGCCGGTGCGCTGCGCTACTACCGCGGGGTGAACGAGACGATCAGCAGCCTGCTGCTCACCTACATCGCCATCGCGCTGTTCAATCATTTCGTCGAGGGCCCGCTGCGCGACCCGGCAAGCCTGAACAAACCGTCGACGCCGCCTATCGGGGAGGCTGTGATGGTCGGGCACCTGCCCGGGATGGATGTGCACTGGGGATTGGCATACGGACTGGTGTTCTGCGCCGTGTGCTATGTGCTGGTGCGCTATACGGTGCTCGGCTTCGCGCTGCGCGTCGTGGGGGGCAACGTGCGCGCGGCCCGTCTTGCAGGGTTGCGCGTGGGTTGGCTGGTGTTGGTGAGCTGCTTCCTGGGAGGGTCAGCAGCCGGGCTGGCCGGGATGGTGGAGGTGGCCGCGGTGCACGGCAGTGCCAATGCTTCGCTCATCGCGGGCTATGGGTACAGCGGCATCCTGGTCTCCTTCATCGCCCGGCACAACCCGATCGCGGTGATCCCGGTCGCGGTTCTGGTCGGCGGCATCGCCGCCAGCGGCGGCTTGCTCCAGCGCCGGCTCGACCTGCCCGACGCCACGGTGCTGGTGCTGCAGGGCATCGCGTTCATGGTGATCCTGGCGGCCGAGACGCTGTACGGTCGCTTCAAGGCATTTCAGCCGCAGAGCCAGGATTGAACGTGCAGAGGAGGCTTCCAAGGTGGAGCTAGGCTGGTGGGGCGTGCCGGTCGCGGTGCTGGGCGGAGCGATTCGCGTCAGTACGCCGTTTCTGTTCGTGAGCCTCGGCGAGTGCCTGACGGAGAAGAGCGGGCGCATCAACCTCGGCTTGGAAGGCATCCTGGTGATGGGGGCCATGAGCGGTTACGGCGTCTCCTACCTCACCGGCAATCCTTGGCTGGGCGTCCTGGTGGCCGGGATGACCGGGCTCGCGCTGGGCTCGCTGCACGGCGCGATCTGCAGCCTGCCGCGAGTGAACGATATCGCGGTCGGCATCGGGCTGATGCTGCTGGGAACGGGACTGGCGTTCTTCCTCGGCAAGCCGTTCGTGCAACCCAAGGCACCCACGTTGCCGGCGATCCACCTGGGCGACTGGGCCAGCTCGCCGCAGGTGCAATCAGCGCTGCAGGTCAACGTGCTGTTTATCATCGGCGTGGTGCTCGCCCTGGCGCTGAGCTGGGCCTTCCGCAACACGCGGTGGGGACTGGTAGTCAGGATGGTGGGCGACAGCTCGGACGCCGCACGCGCGATGGGTTACCCGGTGAATGCGGTGCGCGTGCTGGCCACGGCCGTGGGGGGATTCCTGGCCGGCGTCGGCGGGTCCTTCCTGTCGCTGTACTATCCGGGAAGCTGGAACGAGGGCCTCTCCAGCGGCCAGGGCCTGATGGCGGTGGCGCTGGTGATCTTCGCGCGCTGGCGGCCGCTGTATTGCTTCTACGCGGCGTTGCTGTTCGGCGGAGCAGGCTCGCTCGGCCCGGCATTGCAGTCGGTCGGCATAACCAGCGGCTACTATTTGTTCAACGCCGCGCCCTATGTGCTGACCCTGGCGATCATGATCGCCACCTGCTCGCCGCGACGCACGCTGGCTGGGGCGCCGGGGGAGCTTAGCGTGACGAGATGAGCATGCAGGCGTGGACCCTCACCCTCGGTCCCTCTCCCAAAGGGAGAGGGACGGAAAGCAAATAAGGTAGTGAAGGAGATTGGCCATGGGTGGACGGGGTGGATTGAACGAGTCTTCGAACGGCGGCTTCGTCGCGGCCGATCCCTATCCGTGGCCGTACAACGGCGACCTGCGTCCGGACAACACGGCGCTGATCATCATCGACATGCAGACCGATTTCTGCGGCAAGGGCGGCTATGTCGACAAGATGGGCTACGATCTCTCGCTCACGCGCGCACCGATCGAGCCCATCCGCTCTGTTCTGGCCGCGATGCGCAAAGGCGGATTCCATATCATCCACACGCGTGAAGGGCATCGGCCAGACCTGTCGGATCTGCCGGCAAACAAGCGCTGGCGCTCGCGCCAGATCGGCGCGGGCATCGGCGACCCGGGGCCGTGCGGCAAGATCCTCGTCCGCGGCGAACCGGGCTGGGACATCATCCCGGAATTGGCGCCGCTTCCCGGCGAGGTCATCATCGACAAGCCGGGCAAAGGTTCGTTCTGTGCCACCGATCTCGAGCTGATCCTGCGCACGCGTGGCATCGAGAACATCGCCTTGACCGGCATCACCACCGACGTGTGCGTCCACACCACCATGCGCGAGGCCAACGACCGCGGCTTCGAGTGCGTATTGCTGGAGGATTGTGCCGGCGCGACCGACTACGGCAACCACCTCGCGGCCATCAAGATGGTCAAGATGCAAGGTGGCGTGTTCGGCACGGTGTCGAGCTCCGGCGCACTGATCGAAGCGCTGAGTTGATCTTTAACGCGTGCCTTAGTCCCTCGCCCCTCGTCCCTAATCCCTCGCCCCTCGAGCCATGCTGATCCCTCCGCCCGAGCTACCGCCCGACTCCGCCCTCGAGGTCGAGTGCTTGAGGATGACCAAGCGCTTCGGTACGTTCGTGGCCCTGGACGACGTCTCGATCACCGTGCCGGCGGGCTCCTTCCATGCCTTGCTGGGCGAGAACGGCGCCGGCAAGAGCACGCTGGTGAAATGCCTGGTCGGCTACTACCGCCCCGATGCGGGCGCGGTCGTAGTGAACCAGCGCGAGCGCGACATCCGCTCGCCGCAGGATGCTCATGCGTTGGGGATCGGCATGGTGTATCAGCATTTCACGTTGGTGCCCAGCATGACGGTGGCAGAGAACCTGGTGATGTCGCGCGACGACGTGCCGCTGGTCGTGAACTGGCGCACGGAGCGCGAGCGTCTCGACGCGTTCATGCGCACGGTGCCCTTCAAGGTCCGGCTGGACGTGCCGGTATCGGGCCTGGCGGCGGGCGAGAAGCAGAAGGTCGAGATCCTCAAGCAGCTCTACCTGCGCCGCCGCTTTACCATCCTCGACGAGCCCACCTCGGTGCTCACGCCGCAGGAGGCGGACGAGGTGCTGGGCATGCTCAAGGACATGGCGCGCGCGGGTGAAGTGACGGTGCTCATGATCACCCACAAGTTCCGCGAGGTCATGGCCTTCGCCGACCGTGTGTCGGTGCTGCGCCGCGGGCAGCTGGCGGGCGAGGGCCGCGTGGCGGACCTGACCCCTGCAGCGATGGCCGAGATGATGGTCGGCACGCGCGACATCCCATCGGTCGAGGCGCGACGTAACGGCCAGGCAGGGCAGGCGCGGCGGGTGCGACTGTCGATCAGCGGCCTCACCGTGGAGAACGATAGCGGCCTGCGTGCAGTCAGCGATCTCGGGCTGGAGGTGTGCGCGGGCGAGATCGTCGGTGTGGCAGGCGTCGCGGGTAACGGACAGCGCGAGCTGGTGGAAGCGTTGATGGGCCAGCGCCCGCCGCTAGCGGGAGAGCTGCGCGTCGAGGGCCAGCCGTATCACGCCCGGCGCTCGGAAATGCGCCAGCACCGCGTGTTCAGCCTGCCCGAGGAGCCGTTACGCAACGCCTGTGTCGGCGCGCTGAGCGTTGCCGACAACATGGCGCTGCGCAACTTCGACCAGCCGCCGTTGGCTTCAGGCAGCTTCCTGCGGCGCGGCGCGGTGCGCGCGCAGTCGAAACGGCTCATCGGCGAGTACAAAGTCAAGACGCCAGGTCCCGATGCGCCGATTCGCACGCTCTCCGGCGGGAACGTGCAGCGCGCGGTGCTGGCGCGCGAACTGTCCGGCGACGTGTCCGTGCTGATTGCAGCCAACCCCGTGTTCGGGCTGGATTTCGCCGCCGTAGCCGAGATCCACGGCCGCATTCTCGCGGCGCGGGATGCCGGCGCGGCCGTGCTCCTGGTGAGCGGCGACCTGGACGAGCTGCTGGAACTATCGGACCGCATCGTAGTGATGTTCGACGGCAGGCTGGTGCACGAAACCCTCATCGCCGCGGCGGACGTGGGCGTGATCGGCCGCTGCATGGCCGGCCACGCGGAGCCCCCTTCAGATCCGTTGGGAAAGGCGGCTTGAAGTGACGGCGGTTCGAATCGGTCGCTGTCCGCTGCGACGCCGCTCGTTGCTCGGCTGGACTCGGCTCTGCGTCGAAGTCCGGGCCGCGCGGCGCGCCTGATCGCGGCGCGCGAACCGGATCTCGCCGCGCGCGCTCATGCCTCCGGACATCTCCTCCCTGCGCGCCGACTTTGTCGCCGGCCGGCGGACGCCGACGCAGGAAGTCGAGCGTTTTCTGGCGGTTTCGTCCGAGCCGCAGTGGGCCTCGGCCTGGATTCACCGCCTGGATGCCGAGCAGTTGTTGCAGCGGGCCCGCGAACTGGAAGCGCTGGCGCGCGCCGACTCTGGCCTGATCGAACGGCTGCCGCTCTATGGCATGCTGTATGCCGCCAAAGACAACATCGACGCAGCGGGAGTGCCGACCACGGCCGCCTGCCCGGCATTCGCGCTGCTCGAATCCCTGGGCGGCCAGCCGGTGGAGATGGACTACTCGCCGCTGCTGGAAGCCGCCGCGTTGCTGTACGACGGACCCTGGGTAGCCGAGCGGATGACCGCCATCCGCCTGTTCGTCGAAACGCACGCGCAGGACATGCACGAGGTGGTGAGGACGATCATCAGCGGTGGCGCGAAGTATTCGGCGGTCCAGGTGTTTCAGGCCAGCACCAGGCTGGAAGCGCTCAAGAAGGCCGTCGCGCCATTGTGGGACCGGGTCGAGACAATGGTCGTTCCGACCACTCCCACGGCCTACCGCATCGCCGAGGTGCTGGCCGAGCCCTACGACACCAACCGGCGTCTGGGCTACTACACCAACTTCGTCAACCTGCTCGACATGGCGGCGCTCTCGGTTCCCGTGTGCCTGCGCGCGGACGGGCTCCCTGCCGGCGTAACGCTGATCGGCCGTGCCGGCAGCGACCCGCTCCTGGCCGATCTGGGGCAACGCCTGCACCATGCGTCGGGGCTGACGTTGGGGGCGACCGGCGCGCCGATGCCGCCGCCGGAGACCAGGCGCCGAGACCTGTCGGCGGCTGGCGTTCCCGGCTCGCCTCGCGTACCGTAAGGGCATGTTGACCCGCGCGACAGTGCAGCCACGCAGCGGCTCCGGCAAATCCAGGCCGGTCGCGGAGGCGCGCAAGCCTTCCCTGGCGGAAGCCGTGTATCAAAGCATCAAGCAGGACATATTCGACTTCCGGCTGCTGCCCGGCGACCGCTTCACAGAGGGCCAGGTCGCCGCGCGGCTCAACGTCAGTCGCACGCCCGTGCGCGAGGGGCTGCAGCGCCTCGAGAAGGAGGGCTATCTGCAGGTCCACTTCCGCGCCGGGTGGAGCGTGCGCGATCTGGACTTCCGCCAGTTCGACGACCTCTACGACCTGCGCATCATCCTCGAGAGCGCTGCAGTGCGCCAGCTCTGCGACCGTGCGGAGCGCCCGCAGCTCGACCACCTCAAGGCCTTCTGGCTGGTGCCGGTGGAAGAGCGCTCCAGCGATCGCAACGAGATGGCGCAGCGGGACGAGGATTTTCATTCGTCGCTGGTGGCAGCCGCAGGAAACCCTGAGGTGTCGCGCTGCCACCGCGAAGTGACCGAGCGTATCCGCATCCTGCGGCGGCTGGACTTCACCGAGCCCGATCGCATCACCGCCACCTACCAGGAACATGGGCAGATCCTGCGCACCATCCTGCGCCGCCGCGCCGACCAGGCCGTCCTGCTCCTGCGCGCCCACATCGAGACGAGCAAGGCGGAAGTGCGCAAGATCTCGCTGCATCAGTTGTACGCGGCTAGAAAGCGGTGAAGGGTGAAGAGTAAAGTCCCCCTCTCCCCCGCAGACATAAGGTCCCTCTCCCTCCGGGAGAGGGTAGGGTGAGGGCTGGAGAGGGTAGGGTGAGGGTCCGGGAGAGGGTTGGGGTGAGGGGGATCATCCTTCACTCTTCACCCTTCATGTATTCACTGGCAACAACGCTAAACTGCAAATCCACACCCACCCCGCGCCACCCTCACATGCCCGCCCCAAAAATCCTCGCCTTCGCCGGTGCTACCCGCACCCACTCCTGGAACAAGAAGCTGATCCGCGTCGCCGTGCGTGCTGCCGAGGAGGCGGGTGCAGAGGTGACGCTGATCGACCTGCGCGATTTTCCCATGCCGTTCTTCGATGGCGACCTGGAGCAAACGGGGGGGCTGCCGCCCAAAGCACGCGAACTGAAAGCGCTGATGGTGGCGAGGCAGGGCTTCCTGCTCAGTTGCCCCGAGTACAACAGCTCCATCAGCGCAGTGCTGAAGAACACCATCGACTGGATCTCGCGCCCGCAGCCCAACGAGACACCGGCAGTCGCGTTCAAAGGCAAGGTGGCGGCGCTGCTGGCCGCCTCGCCCG
>JBGPMS010000033.1:0-25361 GCA_041487115.1 Gammaproteobacteria bacterium | reverse complement strand
GACATCCTGAAGGAGGACCAGGGGCAGAACACCTGCATCTTCTCCACCGAGTTCTCGCTCAAGGTGATGGGCGACATCCAGGAGTATTTCATCCGCCACCGGGTGAAGAACTTCTACTCGGTGTCGATCTCGGGCTACCACATCGCCGAGGCCGGCGCCAACCCCATCAGCCAGCTCGCCTTCACGCTGTCGAACGGCTTCACCTTCGTCGAGGCCTACCTCGCCCGCGGCATGAACATCGACGACTTCGCGCCCAACCTTTCGTTCTTCTTCAGCAACGGCATGGATCCCGAGTACACGGTGATCGGGCGCGTCGCGCGCCGCATCTGGGCCGTGGCGATGAAGGAGAAGTACGGTGCGAGCGATCGCTCGCAGAGGCTTAAGTACCACTGCCAGACATCCGGCCGCTCGCTGCATGCGCAGGAAATTTCCTTCAACGACATCCGCACCACGCTGCAGGCGCTGATCGCCACCTACGACAACGCCAATTCACTCCACACCAATGCCTACGACGAGGCGATCACCACTCCCACCGAGGAGAGCGTACGCCGCGCCGTGGCGATCCAGCTCATCATCTACCGCGAGTGGGGCCTGGCCAAGAACGAGAACTCCAGCCAGGGCAGCTTCATCATCGAGGAGCTGACCGAGCTGGTGGAGGAGGCCGTGTTGAAGGAGTTCGAGTCGATCAGCCAGCGCGGCGGCGTGCTCGGCGCGATGGAGCTGGGCTACCAGCGCGGCAAGATCCAGGAGGAGTCGCTGTACTACGAGCACAAGAAGCACGACGGCTCGTACCCCCTCATCGGCGTCAACACGTTCCGCAACCCGCACGGCGAGACGGTACCCGAGAAGCTCGAGCTGATCCGCTCCAGCGACGAAGAGAAGCAAAGCCAGTTGCAGCGGCTGCACGAGTTCCACGACCGCCATAGTGCCGCCAGCGGCCCGATGCTCGAGCGCCTGCAGCAGGCGGTGATCGACAACCAGAACGTATTCGCCGTGCTGATGGATGCAGTGCGGGTGTGCTCGCTGGGGCAGATCACCCATGCCCTGTTCGAAGTGGGCGGGCAGTACCGGAGAAGCATGTAACCTATCCGTCGCAAGGACCGCGTATGGTGCCGTTGAACACGCTCGCCGAGGTCATCAAGGCGGCCGACCGTGACCTCAAGCTGACGATGATGGAGATCGGGGCAGCCCAGGTCGGTGACGTGAAGGAGCCGTTCCGAGCGTTGCTGGACGCGTTCCCGGGTTCGCAGATCGTCGCTTTCGAGCTCGACAAGCAACTGTGCGCCAATTTGAACCGGACAGGGCCGCGCGGAATTCGCTACTATCCGGTCGCGCTCGGCCGCAGAGAGGAAACCCGCCCGCTGTACGAGACCGTGCATCCCATGTGCACCTCGCTGCTCAAGCCCAACGAAGCGCTGCTCAGCTGCTTCAACAACCTCGAAGTGGCGATGCTGAAATCGATTGGCTCGGTGGACACGATCAGCCTGGATCGGTTTGCCGGCGATACCGGGGTGAGGGATGTCGACTTCATCAAGATCGACATTCAGGGCGCTGAACTGGAAGTCTTGGAGGGCGGGGCCACAACGCTGCGCGATACGGTAGCTGTGGTGAGCGAGGTCGAGTTCGTACCCCTATACAGTGGCCAGCCCCTGTTCGGCGATGTGTGCCGCTTCTTATCCGAGCAGGGATTGATGTTCCACAAGTTCCTCGGGCTGGCCGGCCGCACGGTGCGCCCGACCATCGTGAACGATGATCCCAACTTCGCCGTCCAGCATCTCTGGGCCGACGCGGTGTTCATCCGCGATCTGCTGAGGCTCTCCGAGCTGACCTCGCCGAAATTGCTGAAGCTGTCGCTGCTATCGAACCTGTACGGCAGCCCCGACCTGACCTTCCATTGCCTAAACCTCTACGACAAACAGTGCGGTACCAAGGTACTGCAGACGCTGTTGGAGCGATAGTGCGCTCACTGTGATGGCGGCAGGCGCACATGGAAGCCTCGCGCCCGCGATTCGCGCCGCGCTATGGATGTTCGGCGCGCTCGCCTCCTTCATGGCGATGGCTATTGCGGGTCGTCAACTCTCGGTCGAGCTGACGACATTCCAGATCCTTATCTTCCGCAGTCTTGTCGGACTCGTTGTCGTGGTCGTTCTTCTGCAACGCTCGGGCTGGGCACAGGTGAGAACCCAGGTCTTCGGCAAGCACCTCATGCGAAACCTCACCCACTTCAGCGGCCAGTACGGCTGGTTCTACGGCATCGCCCTCATCCCCTTGACGGAGGTCTTCGCCATCGAGTTCACGGTGCCGCTCTGGACCGCGATCCTGGCGACCGTCTTCCTCGGCGAACGAATGAGTGGTCTGCGCGCCCTGGCCGTCGCGATGGGCTTCGCCGGCATCCTCGTGATCCTTCGGCCCGGCATCGCAATCGTGAGCCCGGCGGCGCTGGCCGTCCTCGGGGGCGCGATGGGGTACGCCATATCGCACATTTTCACCAAGCGGCTCTCCGTCACCGAGACGCCGCTTACCATCCTGTTCTACATGACCGTGATCCAGCTGCCGCTCGGCCTGGTCCCGGCCCTGCCCGGCTGGGTCTGGCCGTCGCTCGCCGCGTGGCCGTGGGTCGGCGTGGTCGCGGTGACGGCGCTGTCAGCCCACTACTGCCTGACCCGCGCCTTCCAGCTGGCCGACGCGACACTGGTTGTGTCGATGGACTTCCTGCGTCTGCCCTTGATCGCTGTGGTCGGGTTCCTCTTCTACGGCGAGCCGCTGCAAATCTGGGTGTTCGTGGGCGCGCTGATCGTGTTCGCCGCAACCTGGCTCAACCTGAAGAGCGCCCGGAAGACCAGCGAGCCGCGCTCCGAAGCGAAGGTGGAGACGGCGGCGTAGACAGTGATGCCCGGGCCGTACCCGTTCTGCATACCCGGCCGGCTCGCTTCGAACGAATCCTGGCCCGAGCACGGCTTCAGTACACCGCCTCGATGACACAAGTAACGCAGACCGCTGACGGCCGCGGGCAGGTGACCCATCGGGCGATCCTCTCGATCGCCGTGCCCATCATGATCTCCAACGTCTCGACGCCGCTGCTGGGGATCGTCGATACGGGCGTAGTGGGCCGACTTCCCGATCCAGCCTACATCGGCGCGGTGGCGCTGGGCGCGCTCGTGTTCAGCTTCGTGTTCTGGGGCTTCGGCTTCCTGCGCATGGGCACGACGGGGCTCACCGCCCAGGCGCTAGGTGCCGCCGATGCGCTGGAGATCCGTGCCAGTCTGGGACGCGCTGTACTGATCGCGCTCACCGTCGGCGCCGCGCTCATCGCGCTCCAATGGCCCATCCGCGAGCTGGCCTTCGGTTTGATAAAGGGCAGTCCCAAGGTCGAGGCACTGGCGCGCGACTACTACAACATCCGGATCTGGGCCGCACCCGCGACGTTGTTGAACTACGCGCTGCTGGGCTGGTTCGTCGGGTTGAGCCAGGCGCGCATCGCGCTGTTGCTCCAGCTGGTGCTCAATCTCACCAACATGGCCCTGGACGTTGTGTTCGTGTTCGAGCTCGGCATGGGCGTAGAGGGGGTCGCACTGGGGACGGTGATGGCCGAGGTACTGGCGGCCGCGGTGGGGCTCGTGATCGCCGCACGCCATCTGCGTGGCCTCGGCGGGAGCTGGGACCTGGCGCGGCTCGCGGCACCAGGCCTCATCCGGCGCACCATCGCCGTCAATCGCGACATCATGATCCGCTCGGCCGCGCTGATCTTCGTCTACGCCTGGTTCGTGGTCCAGGGCGCGAAGCAGGGCGACGCGCTTCTGGCCGCCAACGCGGTGCTGATGCACTTCCTCGCCGTCGCGGCATACTTTCTGGACGGGCTCGCATTCGCTGCCGAGGCGCTCGTCGGGAAGGCAGCGGGTGCCGGCGACCGGGCGGGGTTTGCCGCCGCGGCGCGCATGAGCACCTGGTGGGCGGCTGGGGTCGCGCTGCTGGCATCCTTGTTCTTTGCGCTTGTCGGCACGGCATTCATCGACCTGCTCGCGGCTGACGAGGCTGTGCGCGCAACCGCACGCGTCTATCTGCCCTGGGCTGCCGCTGCGCCTCTCGCCGGGGTATGGTGCTTCCAACTCGACGGCATCTTCATCGGGGCGACCCGCACGGCGGAGATGCGCAACGCGATGCTGCTGTCGCTTGCGATCTTTCTCCTCGGATGGTGGACGCTGACGCCGTTCGGCAACCACGGTCTGTGGGCATCGTTCTACGTCCACTACGCCGCGCGTACCGGCACCCTCCTGCTTTACTTCCCGGCGCTGGTCCGCTCGGTAGCGGCGGCGGACCCGGCTGCCACGCTGGCCCGGCGCAGGCACCCGCAGACTCGCTAGTCCATTGACTCGCGGTTCGCCATCTTGCGAACTGCCAGAGCGTGTTCGAAGCATATCCGGAGTCCCTGCACCCATCTCGGCAGCTTACCCGGTACACTTCGACCCATCCGCAAACCGAGCTGGAAGGAGCAAAGCCATGTCGCGCTGGTCGGAACGTCGGGAGCGCTTCCGCGCGATCTTGTCGGGAGCGAAGTGCGTTTATCCGGGATCGGTGTTCGATCCGATATCCGCGCGCATCGCGGAAGACCTGGGCTTCGAAGTCGGCATGTTCGCGGGGTCGATCGCCTCGCTCACGGTGCTTGGCGCGCCCGACATCATCGTTCTCACGCTGACCGAGCTCGCCCACCAGGCGCACCGCATCTGCCGTGCCGGAGCTCTTCCCCTGCTGTGCGACGCCGATCACGGCTATGGGAACGCGCTCAACGTGATGCGCACCGTGGAGGAGCTGGAGACCGCTGGTGTCGCTGCACTCTCGATCGAGGACACCGCCCTGCCGCAGCCCTTCGGCGGCAACGGCAAGCCTCAACTCTTGTCGATCGACGAAGGCGTGGGCAAGATGCGCGCGGCGATCGAGGCGCGCGGCGATCTCGGCCTCGCCATCGCCGGACGTACGAGCGCTGCGTCGATCACGAGTGTCGCCGATGCCATCGTGCGCGCCAAGGCGTACGAGGCGGCCGGTGTCGATGCGATCTTTCTGGTCGGGGTGAAGACGCGGTCTGAGCTGGATACGATCGCCGGCGCTATCCGCTTGCCCTTGATTCTGGGAGGAGCAGGAAAGGAACTGCTGGATCTCACCTATCTCGCCGAGCGCGGCGTGCGCGTTTGCCTGCAAGGGCATCAGCCGTTCATGGCTGCAGTGCGGGCAGTCCACGATACGTTGAAGGCACTGCGCGAAGGCACGCCGGCGGAACGCCTCGACGGCATTGCCGGCGAACAGATGATGAAGCGCGTGATGCGAAGCGACGAGTATGCGCGCTGGGCCAAGGACTGGCTGTAAGCGCGGTGAACGCACCAGGAGTTTGTATTAACATGGTGGCGAGCCGGGCAACTCGATCAACTTCACCAGAGAGGGCTACTGAAATGAAGCTATTTCGAGACAGCCGCAAGCGCGTTCACCGCGTGGATGCACCCGTCGTGACGTATCTGTCGAGAGAGGAAGCGATCGGCCTGGCACATCTGGCAACCGAGGGTGCCGGCTTGCGTTGGGATGAGCCGGTCGCGTCGGGCGCTGCGCGCGATGAGACGCAATCCGCCGTGGTATGGACCGTAGTCACGAACGCGTTGAATCGAGGAACGC
Organism: Gammaproteobacteria bacterium; assembly: GCA_041487115.1. GTDB lineage: Bacteria > Pseudomonadota > Gammaproteobacteria > Burkholderiales > SHXO01 > SHXO01. Next base: position 19,703 of record JBGPMS010000033.1, on the reverse strand, counting down.
AGGTGCGTGTTCGAATCGACGACACCACCGGAAGCACACTCGACGTGCGTAGAGTCTTGAGATAGCCGCTGCCTCTCGGCGTCGCTGCCGAGAGACGAGGATCACGCTGTCAAGTAACAGGTTTCAGCGCACGCGCCAGCGCGAAGCCGGCTACTGCTGCAGCCAGGTGTTTCAGCGCGTGGCCCGCAGCGATCCCGGGCGAACGCAGCGCACCCGCGGATCACGCAACGACAAGAACTGTCGCGTTTCTTCTGGTAGCAAGATAATGGGAGGAGAACCATGAAGAACTTTCTGGTGGTGATGCTGGCGGCGCTGGCGTGGACTGCGCCCCCGGCCTTCGGCGCGGAGGCGAAGGAGCTGACCGCGGCCCAATCGATCCGCATCAACGCGCCACCGGAGGCGGTTTGGGCCGTGTTGGGGAACTTCAACGGCCAGCCGCGTTGGCTGCCGCTCATCGAGCGCAGCGAGATCACGGTCGGCACCAACAACCAGGTTGGCGCGATCCGGCTCATCACCCGGCGCAACGGCAGCAAGGTCACCGAGCGCCTGCTCGAGTACGATCCCTACAACATGCGCCTGGCCTACACATACGTGGACGGCGCCGTGATGGCCAGCGACTACTTCCCGGTCGTGACGGTGAAGGACGCCGGAAACGGGACCAGCATCGTGGAGTGGAGCGCGCGCTTCAAGCGTCTTGCCTACTGGATGGACCCGCCGCCCCCCGGTCAGGACGATCAGTCGCTGATAGACCGCTACAACGGGCTCTACAAGGCCGGGCTGGAGAACCTGAAGCTGGTCGTCGAAGCGGGGCAGTAGCCGTGCGCTGGCTGCTCGTGCAACTCCCACGGGAATAGCGCATGCACCCCGAGCATCCCGAACCCAACGGCGCTGCGGCGCCCTCGTGGCAACCGAGCCAGCGCTACCCCGATCCCGCCGTCCAGGTCCTCGACCAGAGCTTCGCCAGGTACCGTCTGAATCTTGCGTCCATCGAGCGGATCGCACACGGCTTCCGCTGGTGCGAGGGACCGGTCTGGTTCGGAGATGGGCGCTATCTTCTCTGGAGTGACATACCGAACAACCGGATGATGAAATGGGAGGAAGAAACCGGCGCGGTGAGCGTGTTCCGCAAACCTTCCAATTTCGCGAACGGCAACACACGCGATCGGCAGGGCCGCCTGATCACCTGTGAGCACGGCGGACGGCGCGTCACGCGCACCGAGTACGATGGCACCCAGTCGGTGATCGCCGATCGCTACGATGGCCGATTGCTCAACTCACCCAACGATGTCGTCGTGAACTCGGACGGCTCCATCTGGTTTACCGACCCGCCCTTCGGACTGCTCGGCTACTACGAAGGCTACCTCGCCCAGCAGGAGCTGCCGATGAACGTGTATCGCGTCGACGGCACGTCAGGCGCTGTCACGGTCGTCGAAAATGAAGTCAATCGCCCCAACGGGCTGTGCTTTTCACCCGACGAATCCCGCTTCTACCTGATCGAGTCGGGCGGCACGCCGCGCAACCTGTATGTCTACGACGTCGTCGAGGGTGGCAGGCAGATCGCCAACAAGCGCAAGCTCATCGACGTGGGCGCAGGAACGCCGGACGGCATGCGCTGCGACATCGACGGCAACCTGTGGATGGGGTGGGGTATGGGAGACGCGGCACTCGACGGCGTGAACATCTACAACCCCGACGGCAGGCTCATAGGCCGCGTCAACCTGCCCGAGCGCTGCGCCAATCTCTGCTTCGGCGGCACCCACCGCAACCGTCTGTTCATGGCAGCGAGCAAGAGCGTCTACTCCCTCTACGTCAACACGCAGGGCGCACGCGGCGGCTGAATCGATCGGCCTCCATCTCGTCGCCGAACCTGGACAAGCAGGATTGGTTACGAACTTGGGGGCGGCCGCCGATTTGCCCAGGGCTGCGCCGCCTCGAGTTGCGCCGCCAGGTGAAAGAGCGTCGCCTCGTCGCCGAACCGCCCGACGAACTGCACCCCCACCGGCAACCCTGCCGGTGACCAGTGCAGCGGCACCGACATGGCCGGGTTACCCGAGGTGTTGAACAGTGAGGTAAAGGCGATGTCTCCGAACAGTTCTTTGTGAAAGGCGTCGCTATCCGTCCGCATCAGACTGATCACTCCCAGCTTGTGTGGGGGCGTGCACATGGTGGGCGTGAGCAGGATGTCGTAACGGGTGAAGAAACGGCCGACGTCGCGGCCGGTGCGATGCAGAACATCGATCGCTGCAGCATAGTCGCTCGCGGAGAACTGGCGCGCGAACTCTACGTATCCCCACGTGATGGTCTCTACATCCTCGGCTGTCGCTTGGCGGCCGAGAACCGCTGCCGCCCGCTGGAGTGCGGCACGGGTCTGAGAAGTCACGATAACCCCGACGGCTTTGCCGCGTGCCACTTCGTCGATCGCCGGCGAGGCCTCCTCCACATGGTGGCCGAGGCTCTCGCAGAGCTTTGCCGCTTCAGTGACAGCCGCGACGCATTCAGGATCGACGGCGTGGCCGTTCCATGCCTTGGTGGTAACGGCTATGCGGAGCCGCCCGGGGGAAACTCCAACCTCGAGCAGATAGGGGCGGCTCGGCGGGGGTGCCCAATAGGGGTCTCCCACATCCGGGCCGGAGCTAGCATCGAGTAGTGCGGCGCTATCGCGCACCGAGCGTGTGATGGCGTGAGCGCAACCCAGGCCGCTCCACCGCTCGCCAAAATCCGGACCCATCGGGGTGCGCGCCCGCGTGGGCTTCAGGCCGAACAACCCGCAGCAGCTGGCGGGAATGCGGATCGAGCCGCCGCCGTCAGTGGCATGGGCCATGGGAAGCATGCCTGCCGCTATTGCTGTTGCCGAGCCTCCGCTCGAGCCACCTGCGCTGTACTCGGGATTCCAGGGGTTTCGGGTCGCACCGAAGAGCCGCGATTCAGAGGAGGTGGCCAGGCCAAACTCCGGGCTGTGGGTCTTACCGAAGATGACGAGGCCAGCTCGCTTGAGGCGCGTGACCATCTCCGAGTCATGGTCGGCAACAAAATTACGGAAAGCGCTGGAGCCCGACGAGGTGACAGTACCAGCGTACAAGATGCCGAGATCCTTCAGCAGGTAGGGCACGCCGCTAAACGGACCCGAGGGCAGTCCTGCGGCAACCGCGGCCTGCGCCTGGTCGTACATACGGTAGACGACCGCATTCAACGCGGGGTTACGCAGGTCGACCCGCTCCATCGCCACGTCCAGCAACTCCTGCGCGCTGACCTGGCGCGCCTTGACTAGTCCGGCGAGGCCGATGCCGTCATAGCGTTCATAGTCCGGCAATGTGGTGCTCTGCGTCGCCGATGCGTGGGCATCGTCGCGACCGAGGGTAAGGGCCCCGCTGGCGGCAGCAGCGGCTACCAACCCGGCATTGCGCAAAAACTCCCTGCGGCTGACGTTCGCGTCCATGGTAATTCCTCCCGATGGGCTGGCCACGCTTACGCGGTGCACAAGAGCTGGTGGCGTGCTGAAAGGCGTTGGATTTCCGAACGGCACACGAGCCCGAATTCCACTCAGCGCACGATGCCGCCGACGCGGGCAGAACGAACGATATCGGAGCCGTTCCGCTGGTGCAACAGTCTTCAGCGCGAACGGGGGATTTCGAGTATATGGACCGGCTACGGCATACGCCAAGGAGTGGCCAGCATGCCGAACACGGTCTGGTTGCGCGGCTGGTCGAGCTCATCCAGACCGAGCCGGTCAGGCACGATCGTCGGCCTGAAGCTTCCGAAGATGCGGTCCCATAGCGTGAGCAGAGTGGCATAATTGCTGTTCGTCTCCCGCTGCGCCCGCGAATGGTGGACGAGATGCATGCCTGGTGTCACGATCAGCCGGGCGAGCGCCCGATCCAGCGCCGGCGGAAGATGGATGTTGGCGTGCTGGAACACGAGAAAGGGAAGCTGGATCACCGGCTGCAACAGGACGGACAGCGGAGCTATACCGAAGGCGACCACCGCCACGGCCAGAAACACCGGACGCAGCAGGATTTCCAGCGGATGGTTGCGCAAGCTGGTCGTCACGTCGACCGCGAGATCGGAATGATGGACACGGTGCAGGCGCCAGAGCACCGGGAGCGCGTGGCTCAACCTGTGGCGCGCATAGTCGGTGAGATCGAGCAGCAGCACACCAGCTACGGTCGCGGCCCATAGCGGCGGGTCCGCCAATGCCAGGAGGCCCCAATGCTTGCCTGCCGTGAGGGTCGAGAGCCAAAGCACGGCCGTGCCGCTGATAGCGGCGACCGCAATGCAAATTACGGACAACGCCAGGTTGCGCCTGCGTCTACCCGGCTCGCCCGTACGCCGGCGATGGCAGGCATGGCTTTCGTGCCGCCGAGCGAGCGGCGCTGGCCGAGGTTGCGGCGCAACTCGCTGTGCCATTGCGCGCGGCGGCCGCACTGGATTGCGATACCCCGCGCATCGCGTTGGCGCCACGCCAATACGACATCGTCTCGCGCGTCGCCCTCGGATGGACCAATAAGCGCATCGCCCGAGACCTCGGCATCTCACCCGCGACGGTGAAAACGATCCTGGAACGGTTGTTTCGCATGTCCGGCGCCGAAAATCGGACCGCCTTGGTCGAATGGTGGCGACGCTCGCTCCGCAACAACTAAAACAACTAACAGGAACAGGAGAATGGGAAACTTCAAGCGTATCGGGCTCCAGCGTAGAAGGGCCGATCTGTCGCATGAGCAGTTCGTCGCCCACTGGGTGAACGTGCATGCGCCGCTCGCCAAACGGTTGCCCGGGCTACGGCGCTACTCTGTCAATGTCGTCGACCGTGAGCACTATCCCTACTTCGGATACGACGGCTTCTCCGAGCTCTGGTTCGATTCTCAGGCCGATTTCCAAGCGGCGCTCAAGAGTCCCGAGGGTGTCACGCTGCTGGCGGATCTGAAGAACTACGTCGAGCGCGTAGACCCCGTCTTTGTGGAAGAGCACCAGATTGTCTGGCCGTGAGGGTTGGCGGCCGCGTCACGGTCGAGAATAGCCTTCGGGGCAGCATCGGGACCACCACTGATCCGAGCGATCGCGCGACTCAAGCTCGAGCGGCACGGTCGGCGTCCGACACGGCCTCGGACGGGCCGACGCCGATCAGCCGCGAGACGCGGACCGGCACACCCGGTCGATTCAACTGTACCACGCGATCTTGCACCTCCCGGTCCGTTACGGTCATGCGGGAGCGTTGGCGCATATATTCCGCCCACGAGGTGATGACGAAGCGCTCGACGAAACGCCCTTCGTCTTCGAGGTCGCGGAACACGCGCCAGCTGTTCGCCCCGTTGCGGCGCCGGATGGCCTCGATCTCACGGATGGCACGCAGGAACGATTCGAGATTCTCGGGCTCGATCCTGTATTCCACTTGAATCAGGACCGGACCGTCGTCGGGATTCGGCTCGACGGCGATGGACAGCTCCGGCGGCTGCACGCCCATGGTCACATCGGCCTCGTTCCCCAACGCCACTCGGACGCGGCGGCTCAGGACCAGGAGCAACACCAGGACGCCTGCGGGAACGATCAACGCCACGCGTGTCCCCGCTGCGGAGGCGAGCGCCCCCCAGGCCACGCTGCCTAGCGCCAGGCTGGCCTGCATGGCGATCAGGTTCGTCGCTACCGCCCGCGCCCTTACCCAACCCGGTGCAGCGCTCTGAGTTCCGGCAGACAGGCTGGCTAGCACGCTGACCCAGGCCGCACCGGCGGCGCAGGTCCCTGCGATAGCGACGATGACCCCCGGAGCGAAGGCGATGACCAGGGCGGCAGCCGACCACAGCAGCATCCCTCCGCTGACCACCGTATTCAACGTGACCTTCTGCAGGTGCCGCGGTATCCACAGCGCGCCTACGATCGCCCCGGCCCCGAAGAAGCCGAGCAGGATGCCGAAACCGCCGGCGCCGAGCCCCAGCTGATCGCGGGCGATCACCGGCAACAGCGCCCAGAGAGCGCTCGCGCACACAGTGAAGGTCAGATTGCGGATCACGAAGGCCCGCAGCGGGGGCGAGTGCCGCAGATAGCGCAGCCCGCTCTTGACGCCGGAGAGCAGCGTCTCGGGAACACCGGGGATGGCGCGGGCCGTATGCGGCCATCCGCGCAGTGCGACGATCATCCATACGAAAAACAAGGCGCTCGCCAACAATGCGCTGCCCGAGCCCAGCCACGCGGCGATCGCCCCCGCGAGCGCCGGCCCAACGGCGCGGGCAACGTTGAACGCGACTGCAGCGAGCGTCACCGCGCGCGGCAGCTCCGTGCGCGGGACGAGGTCGTTGACGAGCGCTTGCTGCGCGGGAATATAGAAGGTGAAACCCACGCCAATTACAAAGGTCAATGCGAGCAACGAGATCGGGCCGATGACCCCGGCGATGGTCGCGAACCCGAGGATGAGGGTGGCCGCCAGCAGGAGGATCTGCGTAAGGAGCACCACTCTGCGCCGGTCGACGATATCGGCCAGCGCGCCCGCGAACAGGCCGAGCAGCAGCGAAGGCGCGGTGCTCGCGGTCTGCACCAGCGCTACCATGAGCGCCGAGGGGGTCAAGGTGGCCATCAGCCATGCCGCGACGGTCGCCTGCATGGTGTAGCCGAGCGCGGTACCGACGGACCCGATGTAGAAGAGCCGAAAACGCCCGTGCCGGAGCGGGGACGACCGGAGCAAGCGCGACGCGACCGCTGTGATGCCCACGTGCATGCGTCAGAAGGGAAAGCGTGCCGTGCCCGGCATTGCGCAGTGCCGGCTACGCCCGGCGCGGCGATAGGTCGCTGGCCGCGAGCCGCTCGAAGAAGTCGAGCCGACCCGCGGCACTAGCGGGCGATGTAGCTGATCGGAGACCCGGCGCCCTGCCGGAGCCTCCGCAACCTTCGATCGGTGTAGAAGCCTCGCCTGCTACCGCTTCTTGCCGGGCCCGCCGGCACCCGATTTGGCCTGTGGTGCGGCGAAAGCGGATGCCGGAACGCCAGGCTTCGGCTTCGGTTGCTTGGGTTTCTTCTGTTCCTTGTTGCTTCTAAGTTGTCCCTTGGCCATTCGTGCTCTCCTTGCAGGATGCGTATCTGAGCAGTACGTCAGCCGCTATCCAGGTTGCTTGGTCGGAAACGGCTTCTTCCAGCGCTAAGAACGGCGCCCTCGACCCCCGACACTAGCGCTGTCGAAGCGCATGCAATTGTGACCGTAACGGTTCTGGTGTCAAGGGGTGGACGCCTTCGATCCCGGTGCAGGGCGAACGAGGAGGGGCAAAAGTGCAGCCTGCAGAAACATCGCGATGCGCCTACGATCCTCAGGTGGTGAAAATCCCCGCAGCAAAGGCCCAGCGTTGAGCACACGTCGACTCGATCGGGCCAGGCGTTGGCTGGGCATCCTCGACCGGATGATCGGGGCGGTAACCGCGAGCGGACTGGCTCTGGTGTTGCCGGTCTCGCTTCTGCTCTTCTTGCAGTGGCCCTTGCGCGAGCTGGTGCAGGCCTATTCCCGGGAAGCGAACGATCTGGCACAGTGGCTGTTCGCGCTCTACGTGAGCGTAGCCATCACCTATGCGACGCGCGCGCGCTCCCACCTTGCCGCCGATGCGCTTGCGCGCAGCTACCCGCCCGGCAGGCGTGCGCGTCTGTATCGCCTCGCGTCCCTGTTGGTCCTGGTGCCGTGGTCGGTCTTCATGCTCTACGCGGTCGCACCGATGGTATGGCAATCCGTAGCCCAGGCGGAACGTTTTCCCGAGACGTACAACCCCGGATACTTCGTCGTCAAGGCTGCGGTGGGCTGGCTCGCGTTGCTCGTGCTCCTGCAGGCCATCATCGACGTGTTCCGCAGCCACGACCCGGAAAGCGGCTGATGGAAACGGCAGGGGTCTGGATGCTCGCGGCCGTGGCGCTGTTTCTGGTCACCACCGGGTTGCCCGCCTGGATCGTGCTGATCGGCGTTGCGGCTGGGTCTTGTGTGCTCGGGCTTGCCGCCGGAGCATTTACCTGGCCGCTGCTGACCGCGCTGCCTTCCCGCGTGCTCGGGCTGCTGGAGAACGATCTGCTGCAGGCGATGCCGCTTTACGTGCTGATGGGGGCTGCGCTCAATCGATTGCCGCTCGCGGACATTCTGTTGCGTGCCGGCGAGCGGGCGCTCGCCCGCACGGGTGCGGGTGCGGCATTGGCAGGATTGGGGTTGAGCGTCATGCTCGCGCCGCTGAACGGGTCGGTCGGAGCCGGCGTGGCGATGCTCACGCGGACCGTGCTGCCGCGGCTCGACAAGAGCGGTATCGCTCCCGAGCGCGGGGCTGCGCTGGTGACTGTAGCGAGCACGCTAGGCGTCGTCGTACCGCCATCGCTGGTGCTCATCCTCCTGAGCGACGCGATGATGCGTGCCCATACCGAAGCGGTGAACGTCACGCACACCGCCGTTCGTATCATCAATACGCAGGATATCTTTCGTGGTGCGCTGGCGCCGGCCGCAGTGCTGCTGCTGCTCTACGTGCTGGTGACCTGGCGTGCGGGTGCGCGATCCGACGTCTCCGGTCCGCAGACTTGCCTCGCTCCGAGCCGGCGCGACTGGCTGACCGCCGCAGTCACGGCGCTGTTCATTCTTGGGCTCCTCGCGGCCGTTGCACTGGGATACTTGTACGCCGTCGAAGCCGCGGCGGCAGGCGCAGTGACGCTGTTCGCCTGCGCTCTGGCAGGCCGGGCGCTCAGCTTCTCGATTCTGAAGGACATCCTGCGCGATACGATGGCCGTCACCGGTGCGCTCTTCGCCTTGCTGGTCGGGGCCACCGTCTTCACCCTCATCGTGCGCGCCTTCGGAACCGACCGCTGGGTGGCGTCGCTGCTGGCTGGGCCGGGGCAACGCGGCGTGTATGGGCCGCTCCTAACGGTAATGCTCATTCTCGGACTGTGCGCCTTCGTGCTCGACGCGTTCGAAATGATCTTCGTCGTGGTCCCGGTGCTGCTCCCCCCGTTGCTGATCCGCGTGCCCGATGCCACCTGGGTCGCGGTGCTGACGCTGTTGATCCTCCAGACGAGCTTTCTGGTACCGCCTTTCGGCTACGCCGTGCTGATGCTTCGCAACCGGCTCGCTCGCCACATCGACAGCGGCCGGTTCGTGCGCGCCCTGTTGCCGTATCTGCTCGCGCAGCTCGCAGTGCTCACTCTGGTGCTGGCGCTTCCCGGCTTCTTGTGGCACGACCGGGCGACGCTTGCCGCATCGACCGCCCGCCCGATGACAGACGAACAGGTGGACGAATTGCTCAGGCGCCAGACCGAGCCGGATGAGCCGGGACCTGCGACTCCACCTGGGCGGCAGGAGTAGCGAGCTGCAAGTCCCACGGCTTTAGGGAAGGTCTGATCAATTCGTACATGCGCGACCGGGTCAGGTGGCGGGCGATTCGATGTCGAGCGTGGTGACGCGCCGGAGCTCGCGGCGATACTTCGCGTCGTCGAAGGCGCGCGCTCGATGCATCGTGGCGCGGTTGTCCCAGATCACGAGGTCGCCGGGACGCCAGACATGGCGGTAGACGAACTCCGGCTGGGTCGCGTGCTCGATCAAGTCGCGCAGCAAGAGCCGCCCTTCCGGGACCGGCCAGTCCATGACCCGTGAGGCATGCGACGCGAGGTAGAGCGATCGGCGGCCGGTGCGCGGGTGCGTGCGAACGAGCGGATGGACGGCGCCTTTGAGCTTCTCCTGTTCCTCCTCGGAAAACTCGAACCCGAGCGTTTGCCGGGAGTAGGCGATCGAATGGTGCACGCGCAGCCCCTCGAGCCTGGCTTTGGCCTCGGCGTCGAGCGCTGCATAGGCCGCCCGCATGTCCGCGAATTCCGTGTCGGCGGACACGGTTGGGACGACCCGCGCCGAGAGCATCGAGTAGCGGCCCGGCGGATCCTGGAACGACGCGTCGGTATGCCAGAGGCGATTGCCCAGCGCGTACATGCGGCGGCGGTCGTCCGACTTCAGGATCTCCCCGTTCTCGTCGACGTTCGAGATGTCGGCGAGCGCTTCGGTGCCGAGACGATTCTTGCCGAGGGCGGCTGCTCCGGTCTTGGTGTGCAGCGCGCCATCCAGACGCTGGGCGAACGCGAGCTGCTCCTGGTCGGTGAAGGGCTGATCGCGAAAGACCAGGACGGCGTACTCGTCCATCCCGGCCCGGATCTCGGCGAGCGTCTCGCCGTCGCGGACGGGGCCAAGATCGAGCGCGCTCACTTCGGCAGCGAAATGCGGATGAAGCTTGCGGAAGGTCAGGGCCATCGTCAGTCTCCCCGGGGAGCATCTCCCCTGCGTGCTGAATGCGTATCGCGCCCTGCGGTTACCCGCTTTGCGTCTGCGGTTCGAGCGCCTTCCGGGTGTCCGTCGCGCGTGTGGCGAGGAAACAGATCACGGCGGACAGCAGCGCACACGCCGCCAGGAAATACAGGGCCATTTCGAAGCTCTTGGTGCTGTCTTTGATCCAGCCCACGATGACGGGCCCGAAATAACCCCCGAGGTTGCCGATCGAATTGATGAATGCCATGCCGGCCGCGGCTGCCGCGCCGGTGAGGAACAGCGACGGCATCGGCCAGAACGAGGGCCGCGAGCCGTAGATGCCCACCGTGGCAACCGATATCGCGACGACCGCCCAGTAGGAGTGGCTCAGCCAGCCTGCGGCGACGATCCCGACCGCAGCAACGGTGGTCGCGATGATGAGGTGCCAGCGCCGCTCGTGCCGCCGGTCGGACGAGTAGCCCCAGAGCAGGAGGCCGACCGTACCGATGGTATACGGGATCGCCGTGACCAGGCCGGTCATCATGTTCGACAGACCCAGCCCCTTGATGATCTGCGGCAGGAAAAAGACGATGCCGTAGCTGGCGGTGACACCGGTCAGGTAAATCAGCGCCAGTGCCAGGACGCGCAAGTCGGTGAACGACTGGAGAACGCCGACGCGGCCGAGACTCTCGACTTTGTCGCGCTCCGCCTGCAGCTCGCCTTCGAGCCAATCGCGCTCCTGCGCGGTGAGCCAGGTCGCGACCGCCGGGCGCTCGGTCATCAGCCAGAGGACGACGAAGGCGAGCACGACGGCGGGGATCGCCTCGATGATGAAGATCCACTGCCAGCCGGCAAGGCCCAGCACGCCGTCCATCCCGAGGATGGCACCGGAGGCTACCGAGGCCACTGCATTCGAGACGGGGATAGCCACGTACAGGATGGATATCGCGCGGGCGCGATAGGCGGACGGGAACCAGTAGGTCAGGTAGAAGATGATGCCGGGGAAGAATCCGGCCTCGGCGACGCCCAGCAGAAAGCGCAGCAGCAGGAAGCTCATCGGCCCGGTGACAGTGGCCATCAAGCCGGAGATGATCCCCCAGGTGATCATGATGCGGGCGATCCACAGGCGCGCGCTGGTTCGCTGCAGGACGATGTTGCTCGGAACCTCGAACAGGGCATAGCCGAAGAAAAAGATACCCGCGCCCCAGCCATACATGTAAGCACTCAGGCCCAGGTCCTTGTTCATGCTGAGCGCGGCGAAGGAGATATTGGTGCGATCGATGTACGCCACCAGATAGCTCAAGACGATCAAGGGCAGCAGACGCCACGAGACTTTCAGAATGGTTCGGCGTTGGAATTCGGGCGTAACTGTCGTGGGCATTCTGATCGCCTCCCTGTGCTCAGCCCGGGTTCGGGAAACCGTACAGCGCCTGCGGATTGTCGGCCAGGATCCGGTGGCGCGTGCGCTCGTCAGGCGCCCAATCGGAGATCAGATCGAACAGGACGGCATCGTCAGGCTTGTCGATTTTTTCCGTCGGGTGCGGCCAATCGGTTGCCCACACCATGCGCTCGGGTGCCGCTTGCAGGTACGCTCGTGCCAGCTCGCTCACGTCCGCGTAGCTGGGCGGGCCGACCTTGGTGTTCATATAAGCGCCCGACAGCTTCACCCACGTGTTGCCTTTGTCGATCAGCCTGCTGACAACCCTGAACGCGGCGTGATTCACGCCGCTCGCCGCCGGGATCCGGCCCATGTGATCGAACACGATCGGCGCGGCAACCCTTTGCAGCAGATCCTCGATCGCCACGATCTGATCGCCGAGCATGTGAATCTGCACGTGCCAGCCGAGGTCGTTTACCCGCCGCGATAGCGGCTCGATCATATCGACGGTGGTCGCACCAACCTGGACCAGGTTGAAGCGAATCCCGCATACACCTAGTCCAGCGAGCCGCTTCAACTCGGCGTCCGAGACGCTGGTATCGACCACCGCTACCGCGCGTGCCGTGGGACCGATCTGCGCCACCGCATCGAGCGTGCACCGGTTGTCGGTGCCGTAGGTCGACGGCTGGACGACCACGTTGCGTGTCGTGCCGATCCGCTTCTGGAGCAGCCGATAGTCGCCGACATGGGCGTCCGGCGGTCGCAAGGTCGCCGTTGGCACCACCGGGAAGCGGCTGTCGTAGATGTGCATGTGACAATCGCAGGCATTGCGCGGCGCCATGAGCTTGGGGGCCTGCGTGCCCGACGAATAAGGCACCTGGCCTTCGGACCGGCTGTCCCGGATGTGGAGCCCACCGGTTGCCGCGAGGGCCACCAGCCCCGCTCCCTTGAGAAAAGAACGCCGGTCGATCTCGCTGCCGCTCATGGGCCTCCTCCTGTGTGTCGGCGTCTGAAACGCGCCGGTCTCCGGATTGTATTGCGAGAACGGGACGCATGGGAATCGCGTCCACGGCCCCGGGCCACCGGCAGGCTAAGATTCACGCGCGGCAGGCCTTCCGGCGTACCATGGGCGTTCACCCCTGTGGACGGTCGATCAAATGTCCTCGAAAATGAAGGAAGTCGTCACGGACCCGGTAACGGACCTGGCGGCGAAGATCTACATGGAGCTGATCTGCCGCAACGTCGTCGTCACCGATAGCGCCGCGCAGATCAAGTCGAATCCGGAGAATCTCGCGAAGATCAGCTTCAAGCTTGCTGATGCCTTCCAGCGCATCACGATGGAGCTGAGGGGGACCAAGGGCCCCATCAACGAGGGTTTTGACGTGCAGGGCGTCGACCTCGCCAGTTGGGGCGCGCCGAAGCCCTGACGGCGAAGACCACCCCGCGCGATGCAGTGATCGCGGGTATCGGGTTGCGCCGCGGATCGATTCCAGATGCGCCGGGACGCTGCAGCAAGTGGATCTCGTCTCCACCTGAGAGTCGGTGGTTGGAAGGCCAGGCGAGCGCCTGCAGCTTGCCCGCTTCGATAGATGTCGGTTTCCCCTTGCCGGCATAGCGGGGCAAGACGATCCCGCGCGGAGATGCTAGTCTTGCCTCCTCCGCGGAGGAATCGAAATATGGCACGCGTCCCCTACCTCGAACCGTCCGATCTGGCTCCCGAGAATCGGGATTTGCTCGCGCGCAACGTCAACCTCTATCGGGCGATGGTCCACAGCCCCGACGGGACGCGCAGTTTCCTTACGCTGGCCAAGTACATTCGCTTCCACAGCCGACTCGACCCGAGGCTGCGTGAGATGGCGATACTTCAGGTCGGTTACCTGACCAGATCGCCCTACGAGTACTCGCACCACATCAAGATCGGCCGCGAGTTCGGCGTAACCGACGCCGATATTCGTGCGATCGAAGCGGATACGAAGGGACAGGCAACCGACCTCCCGCCACTGGCCCGGGCCATTCTGCGCGCCGCGCGTGAGTTGACGGCGCAGCCCAGCCTGTCCGACGACACCTTCGCCGAGCTGCGCAAAGGGCTCGACAACCAGCAGCTCGTCGATCTGCTGATGACGATTTCCTTTTATACCGGAGTCGTGCGTCTGCTGGCTGCGCTGCAGATCGATGTCGAGGAAGATTACGCGCAGTACCTGCAGGAGTTTCCGCTGCCGAAGTGAGCACGCAGCCAAGGGAAGGGCGGGCGCGCGAAGTCCGATGTGCAACTCCGGGTCAGTGCGGACGAGTCACTCACTTGCTGCCCGGACGAAGTCGAGCACCATTGCGGGATCGGTGCGAACCCAAGGGAGGGAAGCGTATGACAAGAACGAAGACCGTGCTGTTGCTGAGTTGCGTCGGCGCACTGGTAGCGGCGTCTGCCTCGGTCGCGGCAGCCGAAGATGCCGAGCGGGACTTGCTCGAGCGCGCGCAACAAGTGTTCAAGCCTTTGCCCCCCGACGCAGCCACGCCGGAGCGTCCGCTCACTCCCGAGCGCGTAGCGCTCGGAAAAGCCCTGTTCTTCGAGCCCAGAGTGTCGGTCGATGGCGGGGTGAGCTGTGCCAAGTGCCACCAGCCGACGTTGTATGGCACCGACGCACTGGCGCGCTCGATCGGGAACAACAACAAGCTGATCCCTCGCAATGCGCCGACGGTGTTCAACACCGCCCTCCAGTTCGTCCAGCACTTCGGCGGCAATCGGAAGGATGTCGAAGAACAGGCGGTGAAGGCACTGGTGAGCCCGCTGGCGTACGGCAACGCGGACTACGGCAAAGTCGAGGCGACCCTGCGCTCGATCCCCGGGTACCGGCTCCTGTTCGAACGCGCGTTTCCCGGCGAAGCCGAGCCGATCAACGTCGAGAACTGGGGCAAAGCGATCGGCGCCTATGAGCGCGTCTTGCTGACGCCCGCGCCGTTCGACCACTACTTGAAGGGGGACGCCGGCGCACTGAACGCGCAAGCCAAACAAGGCCTCGACAAGTTCATGTCGTTCGGTTGCTCGGGCTGCCACAACGGTGTCACGGTTGGCGGTCAGATGTATCAGAAGTTCGGCCTGACCCAGGACTACTGGACATTGACCGGGAGCAAGGAGATCGACGTGTTCAAGGGGCGGGACAAGGGCCGGTTCCAGGACACGAAGGACGAGGCGGACGCGTTTATCTTCAAGGTCCAGCAACTGCGCAACGTCGCGATGACGCCGCCCTACTTCCACGACGGCTCGGTCGCCGAGCTGGGGGACGCCGTGCGGATCATGGCGAGACTTCAACTCGGGCGAGACCTCGGCAAAGAGGATATCGCCGATATCGTCGCATTCCTCGAGAGCCTCACCGGCCCAGTGCCGGCGCAGTTCGCGACGGTGCCGAGCCTCCCGCCGGGGGCGTACCGCAACCAGTGAGCCTAGTCGGAGCGCGGGCCGGAGAGCTCACCCCACCCGGTAACGTCGAATGACCTCCGGATCGGGCTCTACGCCGAGGCCGGGACCTTGCGGTACCGCGAGCGAACCCTGCTTCGGCAACACCTCATCGCCATAGAGCCGGGCTTCGAGATCGAAGTAGCGCCATTCGACCAGGGAGCCCTGCCCCAGCGCCGCGTTGGCGTGCACGCCGGCAAGCAGCCCGGGCCCATCGTAGAAGGTATGCGGCATCACCGTAATGTTGTGGGCGGCGGCCAACGCAAACAGCTTGCGCAATTCCGTAACGCCGCCCATCTTCGTCGGGCTGGGCTGGACGAAATCCACGGCGTGCGCCTCGAATAGCTGCTGGAACTGGAGCAAGGTGGCCGCGTTCTCCCCCGCAGCAACCGGAATTCCGCCCTTGGCGCGCACCGCCGCAAGCCCGGCGTAGCTCTCCGGCGGCCACACCGGCTCTTCCAGCCAGCGCAGGTTGAAGGGCTGGAGCTTCGCGGCCATGTCCAGCGCCTCCCGCAAAGACCACGGGCAGTTCACGTCGAGCATGATGTCCACGCTTTCGCCCGCTGATTCGCGCGCCGCGCGCGTAGGTGCGATTTCGATCTCGTGCAGCTTGATGTGGCGAAATCCCTGACCCAGCGCCCGCTCGACGTTGGCTGCCACGAGCTTCGGGTCGGTATAGCGGATCAAGCTGGCGTAGCAGGGCAGGCGCGCCAGCCTGCATCCGCCCAACAGCTGGTGCAGCGGCTGCCCGGCGGCTTTGCCTGCGATATCCCACAGCGCGATGTCAAGCCCCGACAGAGCGAAGATGACCGGGCCGCCGCGCCCGAAGATGTGCAGCTTCTGCTGCAGTTCGAGCATCAGGCTTTCGATCGCCAGCGGATCGCGCCCCACGCACATCGGAGCGAGCATCTGATCGATCGCAGCCTTGGTGGATGGAATGGCGTTGTAGCCGAACGCCTCGCCCCATCCGGTGAGGCCCTGATCGGTGCTGACCTTCACCAGCAGCGCGTCGGCGGTTTGCCACGCCTTGCCGCCCCAGGAGGCGGCATCGGCGCTGCCGCCAGTGGTGAAGGGGATGCGCAGGACGATGGTTTCGATCGCTTCTATCTTCATTGGGAACGAGGGCCAGGTTCAGTGGGAAGAGTGTCGGGATGATAGCGGGCGGACCGCGGCTGTGCTCGATCGCTCTTGATCGCCTATTCCGTGCCGGCATGAGCTTATGAAGTGTTCTCTACATGACAAGAACGTCCAAAGCTTTGCCAAAGGCGTTCAAGAGGCGCGTCGCGTCTCCCCGTAGACTGGCAGCATCGGATCGACCCGCGCCCCGAGGAAACACGACAAAGGGGCGGCGGGCCAGTGGAGCTTCCGACGGAGCCATGACCATGACCAATGTGCTGAAGACTTTGCTGATCGCGGCGCTGCTGGCGTACGGGGCCGCGCGCGCCGCCGACCCTACCATCCAGGTGCTGAGGGATCAGGGTACACCGGTCGCGCAGTTCAAGATCGGCGATGCGCGCTGCGTGCTCAAAGACGATCAGATCCGTTGCGCGCCGGTGGGCAAGTAGCGCCCGGCTCGGTTCGAACAACTCTTCCCCACGCGACGGCGTCTCCCTTCACACCGTTGGCCAGCACCTCGCTACCGGCCGCTCTACGCTGGCGGCTCGGCGCTGCGATCTGTCTGGGTTAAACTCATGTCTCGAGTTTCCGGTGCCTGACATGGAAGACCTTGACTTTACCCGGCCCGCGCGCAGCGAGTTCTACGACCCGGCTATCGCGCGCAGTTGCTTCGAGTCGCTCGGCAAGGTGGTTGCCGTGGCCCAGGGCGAGCCCTTCTTCACCGAAGGCAACATGGGCGAGAGGATGTATCTGCTGCTGGAAGGCGAGGCCAGCCTGATCCGCGGCAAGAAGGTGATCGATATCATCAAAGCCGGTGAAATTTTCGGCGAGATGGCTGCGATCACGCAACAGCCGCGCACCGCCACGGCGATGGCCCGGACCGCCTGCCGCGTGGTCTCTCTGGACGCCAAGCAGTTCCAGCAGGGCATTCAGGGGACGCCGGAGTTCGCGCTGATGCTGATGAGCAGCATGATCAACCGGCTGCGCCTGATCGACGCCATGCTGAGCATGACGCACAGCCTGCCGGACTGGGCCGGGAAGAGCGAGCGGCGGGTGTTCGACAAGAAGCTCCTGGACGAGTTGACCGCGGCGCTTCCCGCCCGCCCGCCGCAGCGCTTTCCGGCCAAGAACGTCATCATGCGCGAAGGCGATGGCGGTGTTTTCATGTACGTCGTGCTCCAAGGCCGGATTACGGTGTCGATCAAGTCCACGATCGTCGAAAGAATCGGAGCAGGCGGAATCGTCGGCGAGATGGCTCTGCTGGACCAGTCCCCGCGGGCAGCCACCGCCGTGGCGGAGACGGAATGCGAGCTCCTCGCCATCAACCGTAACGACTTCCTGGCGCTGGTGAAGGCGAAGCCGGCATTCGTGGTGTCGCTGCTGAGGAACATCGCGGAGCGGATGCGCTACATGACCGGACATCAGTAGCGGGATTCCCGAGCCGATTCTCGATCGGATTGACGCCATTCGGCGATAGCGCGCCGCCGATCGGGAGCGGCAGATCCTCACCCGCGTTCACGCGCCGCAACCCGCCGCCGAGTGCGGGACGGGTCCGAGTCATGGATAATCGGCTCTCACGACTCGCCCGAGGATGACCGTGTCGGTCCGTGCGACAGCGATCGGGCCACCATTCCAAGGAGAAGGCACATGAGCGCAGTGACGCCGAAAGCCCCCAATCACGCCAACCTGCCGCCGCTGGCTTCGCGCTTCGTGGATGCCGCGGCACTGCCCTGGGAGAAGACCCCCTGCCCGGGGTGCGAGACCAAGACGCTGATGGTCGACCGCGACTCCGGCGCGCTTACCATGCTGATGCGGATGGCGCCGGGGGCGAAGCTGCCGGACCACGAGCACGTGTTGATCGAGCAGACCTACGTGCTGGAGGGCACGCTGGTCTGCGGCGAGGGCGTGTGCCGCGCAGGCGAGTTCGTGTGGCGTCCGGCAGGCAGCCGGCACGAAGCCTGGGCCGGGCCCGAAGGCGGACTGATGATGACGATATTCCAGATCCCCAACCGCTTCTATGAGCCGGACGGGCGCGCGGTGGACTTCCTCGGCAACGACTGGGAGAAGACCTGGGGCGAGGTCTACGCCCGCCAGGAACAAGCGAAGTTCGCGTAGCGAGAGGTGACGCAAAACTCCAACAACCCGTTCGTGTTGCGTGTTTCGACTCTGCTGCGCGACGCTCAACATGACCGGGAGCAGCAGAGTCGAAACATCAGCGCGAACGGAGGTTTGCATCACACTGGCGTACAGCCCCTGCTCGACGCGGCGCGAACCGTGTCGCGAGCGCTGGCAACGCTCGACTTCCCGGCGCCGGTGGCGCACGTGTACGACCCGCATCAGTATGCCTGGGCGCCCTACGAGGCCTACGTCACCCGGTACGGGGCGGGCCGCAAGCGCGTCGTGTTGCTCGGGATGAACCCGGGGCCATTCGGCATGATGCAGACCGGCGTCCCGTTCGGCGAGATCGCCGCGGTGCGTGGCTGGATGGGGATCCACGCTCGCGTGCAGAAACCGAAACGGGAGCATCCGAAGCGGCCGATCCAAGGCTTCGACTGCCAGCGCTCGGAAGTGAGCGGACGGCGCTTGTGGGGCTGGGCGGCGCAACGCTTTGGCACGGCGGATTCCTTCTTCGCCGACTGGTTCGTGCTGAACTACTGCCCGCTGGCGCTCCTCGAGGCGTCCGGACGCAATTTTACGCCGGACAAGCTCCCCGCATCGTTGCTGAACGCCCTATACAACGCATGCGATCGCCACTTCGCCGCGGCGCTCATGGCGCTCGCCCCGGATTGGGCGATCGGCGTCGGCGGGTTCGCGGAGAAGCGCATCCGCGCCGTGCTCGAAGGCAACCTCGTCGACAGCGCGCTCGCACGGAAGATGCGCGTCGGGCAGATCTTGCATCCGAGTCCGGCCAGCCCGGCGGCCAACCGCGGGTGGGCGGAAGCCGCCGAGAAGCAGCTGGCGGCGCTCGGCGTGCCCGGGTTTGGACGCGGCTGATCCCGCGCGGGACGCAGGAGTCGTCGCACACCGCTGCCCGAGCTGCCCGCCGCGGCCGGCGCCGCGACGGATCTCGAATCCCGAGGCACAGCGTCAGACAATCATCTTGTCTGCTGATCGGCCGGTCCCTATAATTCTTCGCGGCACCTCATACGGTGCCGATCAGCTTGCTCTCCCGAACAGCGTCGATGTCGCGCGCCTCGCACGGGCAAGGAGATTCGCGCGTTGGATCGGCAGCATCGGCGGTGGGAGGGTGGGAAATGGGGGCAACGACCGAGCTCGCATCGTATATCGTGTCCGCGCGACTCGAAGCCATACCGGCGGACGTGCGGCACGAGGCCCATCGCGCGCTGCTCAACTACGTCGGCTGCGCGATAGGCGGCAGCCGTGAGCCGGCGGTGGATATGGCGATCCGAGCCCTGGCCCCGTTCGCCGGACGGCCGACTGCCCGCATCTTCGGCCGCCTGGAACGGATCGACCCGCTGCACGCCGCGCTGATGAACGGCATCAGCTCCCACGTGCACGATTACGACGACACG
>JBGPMS010000032.1:0-25421 GCA_041487115.1 Gammaproteobacteria bacterium | reverse complement strand
TCGAACAGGCGGCGGTTGGCATCGCTGATGGCCCGCTCCGTTTCACGCAGCGCATCGGCCGCCTCGGATTTGCTTTCCTCGGATTCGGTCAGTTGCCTCTGCAACTCGTCGATGCGGCCGCGCAGCTCCTTCAACTGGTCTCTCGGGCCGGCATCGGCGGCGCCCGCCAGGCCGGAAACCAGAAGGGCGATGAGGATGCGAGGGCGCAAACCGCGCATCAACTCCTAACCGGCCTTCCCTTGCGCGGCCACCGCGTTGACTGCGGCAGCGATCTTCTGCTCGTCCCCCAGATAGTAGTGGCGCAGTGGTTTGAGCTCGGCGTCCAGCTCGTACACCAGGGGCGTGCCGGTAGGGATGTTCAGCCCGACGATGTCCTGGTCCGAAACGTTGTCCAGATACTTGATGAGCGCGCGGATGGAGTTGCCGTGGGCGGCGACGATCACGCGCTTACCGGCTTTGACCGCCGGTGCAATGCTCCCGTTCCAGTGCGGCAGAAACCGCGCCACGGTGTCCTTCAGGCATTCGGTAGCCGGCAGTTCGGTCGGGCCGAGATCCCGGTAGCGGGGGTCGCGCCCGGGCCAGCGCTCGTCGCTGGGCTCCAATGCCGGCGGCGGCACGTCGTAGCTGCGCCGCCAGATCAGGATCTGCTCGTCGCCGAAGCGTGCCGCCATCTCGCCCTTGTTCAACCCCTGCAGCGCGCCGTAATGGCGTTCGTTCAGCCGCCAGGAGTTGTGCACCGGGATCCACATCAGGTCCATCTCGTCCAATACCAGCCAGAGCGTGCGGATGGCGCGCTTCAGTACCGAGGTAAAAGCGAGATCGAAGCTGAAGCCGGACTCCTCGAGCAGGCGCCCGGCTTCGCGCGCCTCCTTCAGACCTTGTTCCGACAGGTCTACATCGGTCCAGCCGGTGAACCGATTGTCCTTGTTCCAGACGCTTTCTCCGTGGCGCAGCAGAACCAGCTTGTACATGGGATGGCGGGCCTCGTGGTGGTAAACGGGTAGACTCCACGTTATTCTAGTTGCTCGCTCCCCGCTGCACCAAACTCGACTCGCGCCGAGGGCGGCCAGGCCCTACGGTCATCCACCCCGCAACCAACACCCATGTCCAGCGCTGCACCCGCTGCCGACGGCGTCGGCCTTACCGCGCCCGCGACCGAGTCCACGCGCTGGTTCACGCCCGAGCGCCTGCTGCGCATCAGCCTCTGGGTAACGGGCGTGATGTGCGTGCTGCCCTTCCTCGCCCCGTTCAAAGCGGCGCCGGTACCCAGCTTCCACGCCGAGATGATCGCCGCCATGCTGGGGTTGCTGGCGATGAGCGCACTGCCGGCGTTCGTGGGCCGGTTGGAGTTGCCGCGCATCGCATTGCTCCTGCTGGGGTTCGCCGGGTTGATCGTGATTCAGATGCTGCTGGGCTGGCTGCCCTACCGGCAGGTGGGCCTGCTCGCGGCGCTGTACCTGCTGTGGGCTACCGGGCTGGTGATGCTCGGTGGCCTGTACCGGCGTGAGCTCGGGCTCGAGCGCGTCGCTTCCACGCTGTCCTGGTTCTTGCTCGCCGGAGCGCTGATCAGCGCGCTGATCGGCTGGGCCCAGCATATCGACAGCGATGCCCTGCAACGGGTGATGATGCCGCGCGGGCCGATACGGGTATGGGCCAACCTGGGCCAGGCCAACCAACTCGCCGACTACCTCGCACTCGGCCTGGCGTCGGTCGCCTATCTCTACACCACCGGCCGGCTGCGGCTGCGCTGGGTGGTGCCGGCGACGCTGGCGCTGGTGTACGTCCTCAGCCTGACGGGTTCGAGAACGAGCTGGGTCTACCTCGCCGTGCTGGTCGCGTTGTCGGCCGGTTTCTGGGTACGCGACCGCTCTGCAGCGAACCGCCGGTTGCTCGCTTTCTCCGCCGGGGCCGTAGTTGCGTTTCTCCTCCTGCCGTGGTTGCTCGGACTCATGGTCGACGTTACCCCCGCGACATCTGAGCCGAGCCACACCGGCTACGAGCGACCGGGTGAGGAGCGGCCGCGTATCTGGCACGCCGCGCTGCTGATGTTCCTGGAGTCACCAGCGCTCGGTATTGGTTTCCGGCAGTTCGGCGTGCATCACTTCGTGCTCAATGGCCAGATGCCGGAGCCCCGCCTCACCGGATTCATCGATCATGCACACAACCTCGCGTTGCACGTCCTGACCGAGTTCGGCCTGATCGGCTTGGTGCTCCTGGTGGTGTGCGCAGTGCTTTGGATCGCGGGGCAAGCGCGTCAGCAGCGCACGCCGGCCATTTGGTGGATATGGGCGATCGCGTTGATAGTGGCGATCCACAGCATGCTGGAGTACCCGCTCTGGTACACCTTCTTCCTGGGGGTGGCCGCGCTCGTCCTGGGTCTTGGGGAGGCGCGCACGGTAAAATTGCAGCTAGGGCAACAGGGGCGCACCGGTCGCGTTCTCGTCCTGGGCTTGCTGGCGCTGGGATGGCTGGTGAGCGTGCAATTGTTTCGCGATTACCTGGTGCTGGAGAACTTCCTGGCTTTTCGCTATCGGTACATACACGCGACGACTGAGGTCAACCGCCAGGCGAAGGACCTGTTGCTGGAGGTGCACCGCGGCTCCCTGCTGGCGCCCTATGTCGAGCTGGGCCTCGCCCGCACCATTAGCGTCGACACCGATCACCTGCACGACAAGCTGATCATCAATGGACGGGCGATGCAGCTCTTCCCCATCGACGACGTGGCCTACCGCCAAGCCATGCTGCTGGCGCTAAGCGGCGATCAGGCTTCGGCACAGCGGCAGTGGGACCTGGCCGTAGTGTCGTTTCCCTGGGAGCGCGAGCCGGCGCTGTTGGTAGTTAGACGGCGGGTCGAAGACGGGCTCAACGACTTGCGGCCGCTGCTGGACTACGCCCAGCAACCGAAGCGGCCGCGCACCGACTGAAGGAGATTTCAACTGGACGGCGCAATCGTAGAATTTGTACAAAAGAACATTTGGCTGGTCATTGCCGCCGTGGTGAGCGGTGCGCTGTTCGCCTGGCCATCGGTCGCCCGGCTGTTCTCCCGCACGCGCGAGGTCGGCGTGGTGGAAGCGGTGCAGCTCATCAACCGCAAGGATGCTGCGATCGTCGACGTGCGCGAGCCGAGTGAGTTCAAGGCCGGTCATATCCCCAACGCGCGCAACATTCCGGCCGGACAGATCAAGGAGCGGACCAGGGAACTGGAGAAGCTGAAGAACAAGCCCTTGCTGCTGGTCTGCCAGACCGGCAGTCGCTCGGCCCAGGTGTGCGGGAGCTTGCAGAAGGACGGCATCGGTGAGCCGGTCGCGCTGTCCGGGGGCATGGCGGCCTGGCAACAAGCCGGCATGCCGGTTGAAAAGGACCGCTGAAGGCCCTAGCCTGGATAATTCATGAAGACGCCCCCGAAGATAACGAAGGTCGCGCGTGCTGAGGCTGGCGAGCGATTCAGACCGGGTACGAAGTGTTGCGCCGGGCTACTCGACTCGCCATCATCCCGAGTCCCTCATGAATTATCCAGGCTAGCTTGAAAGTGATCATGTACATCACGGGCTATTGCCCGTACTGTAGCATGGCCGAGCGCCTGCTGCGGGCCAAGGGTGTGCAGGAGATCGACATGATCCGCGTCGACCTCGATCCCGTGCTCCGGCTCGAGATGATGCAACGCACCCGGCGCCGCACCGTGCCGCAGATCTACATCGGCGAGGTTCACGTGGGCGGCTTCGACGACCTGTCCGCGCTGGATCGTGCCGGACGGTTGGACTCGCTGCTGCGGGGCGATGCCGTATGAGGGCCACGCCATGCATATCGTTTGTCGCCAGTGTTCCAGCGTGAATCGCATTCCCGATGAGCGCCTGGGTGACGATTCCCAGTGCGGCAAGTGCCACTCGCCGCTGCTCGAGGGCAAGCCCGTTGCGCTGACCAGCAAGAGCTTCGACACCTTCATCTCGCGCAACGACCTGCCGGTCGCGGTGGATTTCTGGGCTGCATGGTGCGGCCCCTGCAAGATGTTCGCGCCGGTCTTCGCGCAGGCCGCGGCGGAGCTCAAGACACGGATGCGGTTCGCCAAGCTGGATACCGAAGTCGAGCCTGCGATCGCGCAGCGCTATGGCATCCGCAGCATCCCCAGCCTCCTGGTGTTCAAGCACGGGCAAGAGGCCGATCGCACGGCCGGCGCACTCGACGCGACGCGCCTGCGTGCGTGGCTGTCCCGGCACGCCGTGTAACGCGGTTGAAGCGCGCGTCGCGCGAATTGATCGGACTTTCCCCAACTGAGGGTAACCCGCATCGGCTAGAATCTAAGCTTTTCCCGCACCCGAGGCAGGCATGGCCCAAGATCAAGACCCAGCGCAACCCGTATTCGCCATCGAGAAGATCTACGTGAGGGATCTGTCTCTCGAGGTGCCGAACGCGCCCCAGATCTTTCTCGAGCGCGATACGCCCAAGGTCGACATCCAGCTCGGGACCCGCGCTGCCCCGCTCGATGACGGGCATTACGAAGCGGTGCTGACTGTCACCACCACTGCCACACTCGGTGACAAGACGGTGTTCCTGGTGGAGGTCCAGCAGGCGGGGATTTTCCAGATCCGCAACCTGCCGCGGGAGAGCATCGAACCGGTGCTGGGCGTCACCTGCCCGAACATCCTCTTCCCGTACGCGCGCGAAGCGGTGTCCGATGCGATCGTGCGCGCGGGCTTTCCGCCCTTCCTGCTGGCCCCGGTCAACTTCGAGGCGCTCTACCAGCAACGCATGCAGCAGGCCCAGCCGGCACCGGCGACGACGCACTAACCGCTATGCCGTCGGCGCAGGGCGCGGTTAGTATTCGACTCCGCGTGTGGCCGGTGGCAGTGTGCGTGGCGGTCCTTGCTTGGCTTGTGGCCGCGCCGGCGCAGGCTCTCGACTACCGCTCGGTGGGTGTAGCGGCAGCCGTGCTCTACGACGGGCCTTCGGCCAAGGCGCGCAAGCTGTTCATTCTCAACCAGGGTTACCCGGTCGAAATACTGGTCACCCTCGACCCGTGGGTCAAGGTACGCGATGCTTCCGGTGAACTGGCGTGGGTCGAGGCGAAGAATCTGTCGGCGCGCCGCATGGTGATGGTCAGCGTGCCGAAGGCCGATGTCCGTCAGTCGCCGGGCGAGGGCGCGCCGGTGCTGTTTCAGGTCGAGCAGGATGTGCTGCTCGAAGTAGTCGAGACCGCCGACAACTGGGCCCGCGTCAAGCATCGCGACGGCGCGACCGGCTACATCCGCATCACGCAGGTCTGGGGCCTATGAAGCTGGCGGTGCTGGGCGCGGGCGCCTGGGGCACAGCGCTGGCTGTCACGCTCAGCGCACGGCATGAAGTCACCCTGTGGGCCAGGGACCCGGCGCGGTGCACGCAGATGCAGATCGAGCGCATCAACCAACGCTATCTGCCCGGTATTGCGCTGCCCGATGCGCTACGGCTGACCAGCGATCAGACTGCGGCGCTGGCTGGCTGCGAGGTGGCCATCCTCGGCGTCACCGTCGCCGCCCTTCGCGCCACGCTACGCGAGGTGGCCGCCGCCGGGCCGGCGCTGCCGGTGGTCTGGCTATGCAAAGGGTTTGAAGCCGACAGCTCCAAGCTGCCGCACCAGGTCGCGGCCGAAGAGCTGCGGGACGAGGTGCCGCGTGGCGTCCTTTCCGGGCCGAGCTTTGCAGAGGAGGTGGCAAGGGGCATTCCTGCCGCAGTGACTCTGGCGGCTTCGGACGCGCCGTTCGCAGCGCGGATGGCGCGCGAGCTGCACAGCGCGCGCCTGCGCATCTATTCGAGCGATGACGTAACCGGCGTAGAAGTGGGGGGGGCGGTCAAGAACGTCATTGCTATCGCGTCCGGCATCTCCGACGGCCTGGGCTTCGGCGAAAGCGCCCGCGCCGCGCTGGTCACGCGTGGTCTGGCGGAAATGACGCGGCTCGGCCTGCGTCTGGGCGGGCGGCTCGAGACCTTCATGGGCCTGTCCGGCGCCGGCGATCTCATCCTCACCTGCACCGGGAGCATGTCGCGCAACCGGCAGGTCGGCCTGCGGCTGGCGGCGGGGCAAAGCTTGCCGGCCATCCTGCGCGAGCTTGGCCATGTGGCCGAAGGCGTGTACAGCGCGCGCGAGGTATTCAAGCTCGGCCAAGCCGTCGGGGCCGACATGCCCATCGTCTACGCCGTGCATGGCGTGCTCTACGAGGACCTCTCGCCGCTGGCCGCTGTCGACCAGCTGCTGTCGCGCGATCCGAAGCCGGAGCATCGGGATTAGGGACTAGGGGGTAAGGCTCTCTCTCGGACGCGCGCAGCGCGCGACGTTCCCGAGTCCTTAGTCCCTCAAGCCCCGCCTGCGAACCCGATCTGCCGCCAAGCCTCGTATACCACTACCGCCACCGCGTTCGACAGGTTCAGGCTGCGGTTCCCCGGCCGCATCGGCAGTCTCACGCGTCGTTCGGGCTCGAATCCTGCGAGCACCTCCGCCGGCAACCCCCGTGTCTCGGGGCCGAACACGAATGCGTCTCCTGGCGCGTAGCCCACGGCGTCGTAGCGCTGGCCGCCGCGAGTGCTGAACGCCAGCACCCGGACTCCGGCCAGGGCCGCCCGGCAGGCGCTCCAGTCGTCGTGCTCCCGTACAGGGGCGTACTCGTGGTAGTCCAGCCCGGCGCGCCGCAGCTGTCGGTCGTCGAGCTGGAAGCCGAGCGGCTTGACCAGGTGCAGCTGGGCGCCGGTGTTGGAGCACAGCCGGATGATGTTCCCGGTATTCGGCGGGATCTCGGGCTGATACAAAACGACGTGAAACATAGGCTTGCCAGCCCTTTGAAAAGCATATATCTTTACAGATCAATTATCTGTAAGCAGATTATAAGAAATTACTTAAGCAGTGGTTGCACTGTAACTTAGGCGGCGCATCGGATGCCAAGACCGGAAAAGGTCCGACTGGGCGAGATTCTATTGCAGCAGGGCCTGTTGACCGACGAGCAGCTGCAGCAAGCGCTCGATGAGCAACGCAAGAGCGGGCGCAAGCTCGGCCGCGTATTCGTGGAGAAAGGCTTCGTGTCCGAAGACCAGATCTCCACTGCCCTGGCGCGCCAGCTCCAGGTTCCCTTCGTGAATCTCAAGCACTTCAGCCTCAAGCCCGAGGTCGCCATGCGCCTGCCGGAAACGCAGGCACGCCGCTTCCGCGCCATCATCCTGGAAGACGGCGGCTCGTTCTACCGAGTGGCGATGGCCGATCCGACCGATTTGTTCGCTTACGACGAGATCGCCCGTTTCTTGAAGCGCGACATCCAGCTCGCGGTGGTCACAGAGAGCGTACTGCTCCAGACCATCGACCGCGTCTACCGGCGGACCGAGCAGATCAGCGGCCTGGCCGAGGAGCTGGGACAGGAGATCGGCGACGGCGGCATCGATTTCTCGGCGCTGGGGCTGGGCACCACCGTGGAAGACGCGCCGGTCGTGCGGCTGCTGCAAACCGTGTTCGAGGATGCAGTGGGGGTGCGCGCCTCGGACATCCACATCGAGCCGCAGGAAACCAGGCTCATCATCCGCTTCCGCATCGACGGCGTGCTGCACGTGCAGACCGAGGCGGACAGCAAGATTGCTTCGGCCATGGTGCTGCGCCTCAAGCTCACCTCTGGCCTCGACATCTCCGAGAAGCGGCTGCCGCAGGATGGACGCTTCAACATCAAGGTGCGCGGCGCCCAGGTCGACGTGCGTATCTCGACCATGCCGACGCAGTATGGCGAGTCGGTGGTGATGCGCCTGCTCAACCAGAGCAGCGGGTTGCTCGGGCTGGAGCGGCTGGGCATGCCACCGGGCATTCTCGAGCGGGTGCGCGACGTGGTGCACAGGCCGAGCGGGATGGTGCTGGTGACCGGCCCGACCGGCAGCGGCAAGACCACCACGCTGTATGCCGCGCTGGAAGAGATCAACACACCGGAGCGCAAGATCATCACCGTGGAAGACCCGGTCGAGTACCGCCTGCCGCGCATCAATCAGGTCCAGGTGCAGGAGAAGATCGGCTTGAACTTCGGCCGGATTCTCCGCTCTGCCCTGCGGCAGGACCCGGACGTGATCCTGGTCGGCGAGATGCGCGATCAGGAGACGGTCGAGGTGGGCCTGCGCGCTGCCATGACCGGCCACATGGTGCTGTCCACGCTGCACACCAACGACGCCATCGGCACGCCGATCCGTCTGCTGGACATGGGTGCACCGCGTTACATGGTGGCGATGTCGCTGCATCTGGTCTTGGCGCAACGGCTGGTGCGGCTGATCTGCGAGGGCTGTGTGGAGGAGCGCAAGCTTTTGCCTTCCGAGCGGGAATGGCTGCGCCACGAGCTGGGCGAGACCATCGACTCGCAAAAATACCTGAAAGGCGTCGGTTGTTCCCAGTGCAACAACACCGGTTATCTGGGACGCACCGGCGTGTACGAGATGCTGGAGATGACCCGTCCGGTGGTGGAGGCGGCCAACTCCAACGACCCGTCCCTGTTCGTGCAGATCGCGCGCAAGCAAATGCACGGGCACACCTTGCGCCGCCATGCGGCGACGCTGACCACGCAGGGCCGTACCACTGTCGAGGAGGCGATGAAGATCTCCTCCCAGCTCGAGGACTAAAGCGGGCATGAGCTACTTCGCCTACAAGGCGCGCGATTCCCGCGGTGAGCTGGTGCAGGGCGTGCTGGAGGGAGCCGACAGTGCGGCCATCGCGGCGCAGTTGTTCGGCAGCGGGGTGACGCCGGTCGAGATCGGCGAGACCAGCGGGCCGGAGCCGCGTGGCAAGCGCGGCTGGGTGCTGAGCAAGCCCCGCATCATGCCGATCGACCTGATGCTCTTCAGCCGCCAGATGTACTCGTTGCTCAAGGCCGGTGTCCCGATTCTCCGTGCCCTGGCCGGCCTGCAGGAATCGAGCATCAATCCGACCTTCAAGGACGTCCTGCAGAGCGTGCGTGAAAGCCTGGAGAGCGGCAGAGACCTGTCCGCGTCGATGCAGCGCCAGGGCGACGCCTTCTCTCCATTCTACGTATCCATGGTATACGTGGGCGAGACGACCGGCCGCCTGGAGGAGATCTTTCTACGCCTGTTCGAGCATCTGGAATTCCAGGACTACATGCGCACCCAGGTCAAGTCGGCGCTGCGCTATCCGACCTTTGTCATCATCGTCATGGCCGTTGCGGTGGCAGTGATCAACCTGTTCGTGATTCCGGCCTTCGCCAAGGTCTACGAGGGATTCGGGGCGAAGCTGCCGGTCGTCACCCAGTGGCTGATCGCCTTCTCCAATTTCACGGTCCACTATTGGTGGATGATTGCGGCGCTGCTGGTGGGCTGCGCAGTCGGCTTCAAGATGTGGGTGGGGACAGCCGATGGACGCTACCGCTGGGACCGCTTCAAGCTGCGCATCCCGATCGCCGGCAAGATCATCCTCAAGGCGACCCTGGCGCGCTTTGCGCGCAGCTTCGCACTCTCCATCCGCAGCGGTGTGACCGCGGTGCAAAGCTTGACGCTGGTGGCGCAGGTGGTGGACAACGCCTATCTCGCCCAGCGCATCGAGAAAATGCGCGAGGGGGTAGAGCGCGGCGAGAGCGTGCTGCGTACCGCGATCGCCGCGGGCGCGTTCACTCCGGTGGCGCTGCAGATGATTCTCGTGGGCGAGGAGTCGGGTGCGCTGGACGACATGATGGACGAAGTGGCCGACATGTATACGCGGGAAACGGACTACGAGCTGAAGACGCTGAGTGCGCAGATCGAGCCGGTGCTGATCCTGATGCTCGGGGTATTGGTGCTGCTCCTGGCCCTGGGTGTGTTCCTGCCGATCTGGGACCTGGGCCGCGCCGCGCTCGGCAAAGGCTAAGGCCGCGGTCTACGCAGACGAGGAAACATGTGGAGTGCGCGAGAGGGCACATACACTCGCGGGCGGGGCGCGAACATCGCGGCGCGGCGCCGAAGTGCCGGCTTCAGTCTGCTGGAGCTCGCCGTCAGTCTGACGCTCATCGCGGTGTTTGCCGGGGTGCTGCTGACCCGGCTGCTGTTCTACCAGGAGGCGGCGGAGAAGGCGGTCATGGAACTGGAAGCGACCAAGCTGAAACTGGCGTTGCAGGTGCACATCGGTGACCTCATCGCGCGCAACCATCGATTGGACTACTTGGACTACGTGGCGATCGCGCGCGAGAACCCGATGCAGTGGCTGGACCAGCCGGTAGTCGGCTATCGCGGCGAATTCGGTAGCGACGTGTTTGCGGAACTGCCCAAGGGCAGCTGGTACTTCGACCGCTCGCGGGCGGAGCTGGTGTACGTGCTCAACCTGGATCGGAACTTTCGTCCGGTCTCAGGCGCGCGCGCGCGCGTGCGCTGGCATGTGAAATTGGTGCGGCCCGAAGGCACGGCCGCGGAGGACAGCACGGTGATCGGGCTGCAGTTCGTCCTGGTGGAGCCGTACCGCTGGTTCTAGAGGGCAGTGGCCGAGTGGAACGCTTTGCACGGGGAGTTGTCGATGCGATCGTACGAGGAGAACAAGATGCGGATCAAGGCCGGGGGCTTCACGCTCATCGAATTGATCGTAGTGATCACCATACTCGGGATCCTGGCCGCGGTCGCCATCCCGAAGTTCGTTGCGCTGCAGATCGATGCGCGCATCGCCAAGATGAACGGCGCGCTCGGGTCCATGAAGTCCGCAGCGGCACTGGCGCGCTCGATTCAACTTACGCAGGGGCTGGCCACGAACACGGCGGTGGTCATGGAGGGCGTGACCATCACCATGGTGAACGGCTATCCCGCTGCCGCTTCGATCGCGCCGGCGGCAGGCATTTCCGCCCCGGAGTTCAGTCTCGGCCTGGTTGTCGGGGTGGCGGGTGTGAACCAGATCCGCATTGCCAGCGACCCGAACCACCCCAACTGCGCGATCATCTTCCAGGAGGCGGCCGTCAACTCGGCCCCGATCTACACCAACGCGCTCGATCCGTCTCTACAGGCGGACAGGGCCAACTGCGCCTGATGCGCCCGGAACCGACCGTCCCCGACTCGGCCCTGGTGCACTGCCATGGCCCGCCCGGCTATGTCGCGAACGGGTATCTCGACGTTGGCACGCTTTCTGCTTCTAAGGCCCTGATGCCGAATTAGCAGGTGTCCTGGCTTCCCCCTTTAACGATATGGAGACATCCATGAAGAGTTTGCAGAAGGGCTTCACCCTGATCGAGCTGGTGGTCGTAATCGTCATTCTCGGCATTCTGGCCGCGGTGGCGCTGCCGAAGTTCATCGACCTGACCACTCAGGCGCTGACGGCTTCGACCCAAGGCGTAGCGGGCGCGATTTCTTCCAGCAGCGCCATCAATTACGGCGGTTTTGTGGCCGGTGCTGCGAGCGCGGTGGCCATCACTGGCGCAGGCGGGTGCACTCAGGCGACGCTGAATTCCATCATGACCCCGAGCAATCTGCTCGGTACGCCTGTCAACGGCATTACCTACTCCGTCGGTGCAGGCTCCTGCAGCGGCGGCTCTGGCGGCACCGCGAGCTGCACGATCACCGGCACCAAGGGAGCCACCAGCGCGAGCGCGACCGCAACCGTCGTCTGCACCGGCTAGTCGAGAGACGCACGTTCGTGGGAATGCCGCCGGGATGAGTTGCTGAACAGGCGACTCGAGACCGACGGCTCCCGGGGGCGGCAAGGTTATGGCTACCAGCAGAGGGCTCGGCCGTTGTACACGGTCGGGCCCTCTTCGGTTCGTGGCCGGCGGGCGCGTCCGCGGCTTCACGCTCACGGAGCTGGTCGTGGTCATCGTCATCATCGGTGTCCTTGCAGTAGTGGCGCTCCCCCGCATGTTCAGCCGCCGCACTTACGACGCGCTGCGCTTCTACGACGAGGTACAGTCCGCCGTGCGCTATGCCCAGAAGGTGGCGATCGCGCAGCGCTGCAGCCCGGTTCGGGTCCAGACCACGGCCAGTTCGATCCAGTTGGCCATCATTGGGACCGCCGGCTGCCCCGTGACCACCGATACACCGATCGCAATCCCGGGCACCAGCGGCGGAGCGCTTCCGGCGCCGACCGGCGTAACGTTGACGGCGGCGACATTTTCCTTCGACGGCACCGGCCGGCCGATCCCGGCGGCTGCTGTGACGATCCTCGTCACCGCAACGGGCGAGCCGACGCGCAGCTTCGTGGTCGAGCAGGAGACAGGCTATGTCCATCCGGCGCCCTAGACTTTGCCGCCGGGCTTGCGGCCTGTCGTTGATCGAGCTGCTGGTCTTTATCGTGGTGGTGAGCATCGCTGTGGTGGGCGTGCTGCTCATCCTCAATACGACCGTCGCAAAGAGCGGCGATCCGGCCGTCCGCAAACAGATGGTGGCCATCGCCGAGTCGCTGCTCGAGGAGGTGGAGCTGATGCCGTTCACCTATTGCGACCCCGACGACCCCAACGTTCTCACAGCGACGCCGCCGTCGCCCTATGGCTGTGCGAATCCAATCGAAGGGACGACCAATCCGACTCCCACCACGGAGACGCGCGGCTCTCCGAGCAATCCGTTCGACAATGTCTGGGACTACAACACCTTCAACATGACCGGGATAAAAGACCTGACGGGGACCTC
Organism: Gammaproteobacteria bacterium; assembly: GCA_041487115.1. GTDB lineage: Bacteria > Pseudomonadota > Gammaproteobacteria > Burkholderiales > SHXO01 > SHXO01. The sequence continues at coordinate 12,854 of JBGPMS010000032.1, read as the reverse complement.
GACGATCACGGGGCTGGGGAGCTATACGGCGGCGGTGTCGGTCGCGGCTGTAACGCTGAGCGGTATTTCGGCGGCGAGCGGGGATGCCGTGTTGATCACCGTAACCGTTACCTCCCCGCACGGCGACTCCATCAAACTGGACGGCTACCGCGCCCGCTATGCGCCCAACTCGCCGTAGCGATTCCTCGACACCTATGCCGGGAGCTCGACACTTGAGCCGCTGCAGCCCGTGTCGGCCTGTCCCGAGACGACGACCCATCGGCTCTGCGCGAGCAGCGCACCGGGCGCGAGGGTTTACCCTCATGGAACTGGTCGTGGTGATGGTGATCACCGGCATCATCGCGTCCGCCGTCGCCGTCTTCATTCAGAAGCCGGTCCAGAGTTACTTCGACAGCACTCGCCGCGCCGAACTGGTCGATATCGCCGACACGGCGATCAAGCGGATCACGCGCGATCTGCGCCTGGCCCTGCCCAACAGCGTGAGGGTGGACGGGACCCAGCAATATCTCGAATTCCTGCTCACCAGCGGCGGCGGGCGCTATCGCGCCGAGCTCACTGGTGCCGGTGGAGGCGACATCCTGAATCTCACGGCCGCTGATTCCAGTTTCGACGTGATTGGGCCCATGCCCTCCGCGGCCGTGGGGAACTTCGTCGTGGTCTACAACCTCGGTATCACGGGGGCCGATGCCTACGCAGGCAGCAATCGCGCGACGATTTCGGCCGTGGGCGCTAGCAGCATCACGCTCAGCCCAGCCTTCCTCTTCCCCTTCGATTCGCCCGGCAAGAGGTTCCAAGTGGTCCAGTACCCGGTCACCTATCAATGCGACGCGACCAACGGCCTGGTCCGCAGGTATTGGAACTATGGCTTCAATGTTGCCCAGTCGACGACCATCGTCACCGCGAACAATGCACGGATCGCGACCAACGTCGCGACCTGCAACTTTACCTACAACTCTTCCGTCATAGCCCAGCGTGAGGGCGTAGTCATCATCACGCTCCAGCTCACCAAGAGCCAGGAGACCGTCACCCTGATCGGCCAAGCCCATGTCAGCAATGTTCCCTGACGGCCAGCGCGGGTTCAGCATGATCACCGCGATCTTTCTGCTCGTCGTGCTGTCCGCGCTGGGTGCCGCGGTGCTGCTGGTATCCAGCATGCAGCACACCAGCTCGGCCATCGACGTGCAGGGGGCGCGCGCCTATCAGGCGGCGCGGGCCGGTATCGAGTGGGGCATGTACCAGATCCTCGATCCGGGCAATGCGGTGAGCGGGCCTGCCGCGCTGCCGTCCTGTTTCGCCACCACGACGCTCACTCTCGCGGGAACGTTGTCCGGCTTCTCGACCACGGTAAGTTGCTCGGTGGCAGGGGCAGCCACCACCGAGGCGAACCGCAACCTTCAGGCGTACGCGATCGTGGCGCTCGCCAAGATCGGCACGGCGGGAAGCCCGAATTACGTGGAGCGGCAGATCACGGCCACGGTCAGCCGCTGCAAGGACCCGTCCGGCACCGCGCCGCGCTATGCCTGCCCCTGATGGCATGGGAGATGCAGATCAGTGCTGTATGTGGAGTCGTTGTGAGCCACCGGACACGGCATGGTGACTGCGATGAACCCCCAGTTCGTAAACGTCCTCGCGCGTGTGCCCTCTTGCGCTGGTAGGTGGCTGCGCGCACCCAGCGTGCGACTGGTTGCCCCGCTTCTTGGTGCTCCGCCGCGGCTGCTGTTGCTGGTGATTCTGGCGCTGCCACTGCCGTCCCACGCGCTGGTGATCGGGTTTCACGAGGTGTCCTCGACCTCGGCAGCGAACCAGGTCAACGTCAATCCCACCGCGCGCGCCACCTTCGGGCAATATCGCAACACCCAGGAGTTCATCTACCTCCGCGAAAACCACTGAGCCTGCGGCGACTCACCTTAGCCCTCTAGCTCAAAAAATGCATTGACTACAGTAGTTTAGTGGGCTATCTTCAGGAAGATTGTAACACTTGGGATGGCATGTCGTTATTTGGCACCAAGACGGATGCGACCGGCTGGCTGTCGGTCGCTGTCTACGCTGACCGCATCGACGCCGCGCAGATCGAGCGACGGGCTTCCGGCCGTCCTGCGGTCCACATCTGCGAGTCGTATTCCAAGAAGGGCGGAGATGTCGAGACGCTGAAGTCGATGGCCCGTGCGATACGGCCCAACCGTTTCCACTGCGCCGCGATGCTGGACGCTGCCGACTACCAGATACAGCTGGTCGAGGCGCCCAGCGTCCCGCCGGAGGAGCTGAAATCCGCGATGCGCTGGAAGTTGAAGGATCTGTTGGATTACCCCGTGGACGCCGCGACCGTAGACGTGGCCGATGTGCCAACCGACCGCGCCGGTGCTGCTCGCGCGCACTACGTCTACGCGGTGACGGCGCGCAACGAGCGCATCGCCGCCTGCATGAAGCTGTTCCAGACCGCCAAGTTCCCGCTGCAGGCTATCGACGTGCCGGAGATGGCGCAGCGGAACATCGCGACGCTGTTCGAGGAGGCCGGCCGCGGCGTGGCGCTGCTGGCCTTCGACGACCGCGGCGGGATGCTCACCTTCACCGCCAACGGTGAGCTATACATGACGCGGCACACCGACATCACCGCTGACCAGTTCACCGAAGTGCGCGGTGACCTGCGCGACCAGACGCTCGAGCGCCTGGTGCTGGAATTGCAGCGCTCGTTCGACCATTTCGACCGGCAGTTCAGCTACGTCACCGTGTCGCGCCTGCTGCTGGCGCCGCTGGCGGCCGAAATCGGCCTCGACCGCGACTTGGCGGAGAACCTGGGCGTACCGGTGCAGAATTTGGATCTGGGCGAAGTACTCGACTTTCCAGGGGCGCCGGAGTTGCGCGACCCGGCGCGCCAGGGCTTCCGGCTGCACATCATCGGCGCCGCACTGCGCGACTAGCCGCCATGAGCCAGCAGATCAACCTCTACAACCCGGCGTTGCTGCCGAAGGTCGACGTCTTCTCCGGACGCGTCGTCCTGCTCGCTCTGGCGGGGATCTTCCTGCTCGCAATCTTCGCCTATGGCTGGTCGGCCTGGGACGCAACACGCCTGGCGCACGAGCAGCAAGAGGCAGAGGTGCAGCTCGCCGCTCTCCAGGCGGACGTGACACGACTGGGCACCGAGGTGGCCGCGCGTAAGCCCACCGCGCAGCTCACGGCCGAGCTCGAAAGCCTCGACGCCTTGCTTGCCGGGCGCAATGAAGTCATGGCGGTGCTCAAGAGCGGCGTGCTGGGAGACACCAAGGGCGTATCCGAGTACTTCCGCGCGTTCGCGCGACAGACACTGGAGGGCCTCTGGTTGACCGGCTTCACTATCATCGGCGCGGGCAACGACATCACTATAGACGGGCGCACGCTGCGCGCCGAGCTCGTGCCCGGCTATGTCGGCAAGCTGCGGCGCGAAGAGGCTCTGCGCGGCCACGGTTTCGGTACGCTCAGCGTGCAGAAGCCACCCGAGACCGCTCTCGCACCCGAGCCGCGTAAGACCGCGCAGTTCCTCGAGTTCCGCCTGGCGAGCCAGGCCCCGGGCGTGGCCGCGGCCGCGTTGCAAGGCCGCGCGCGATGAACGCGCTGATCGAAAAGTACGCGAAGCGGCTCGATGCGTTTACGCGCCGCGAGCGGATCATGATCTTCGCCGCCGGCGCCGTGGTGCTATTGGGCGCGTTCTACTGGGTGGGAATCGGACCCGCGCTGGAGCGCGGCAACCTGATGGCCCTGCGCATTGCCGACCAGAAGAACCAGATCGCCGCCGCCGTCGCGCAAAAAGCGCAGTTGGAGCGCGCGCTCAAGCAGGACCCCGACGTGGCGGTGCGGGATCGCATCGCGGACAAGCGCAAGCAGATCGCCGAGATCGATACCCAGCTCGCCGGCCTGCAGCGCACGCTGGTGCCGCCGCAGACCATGGGCGCGGTCCTGGAGCAGCTCGTCGGCCAGGACCGGCGCGTGCACATCGTCCAGTTGCACAACCTCGCCCCGGCGCCGCTGGTGGAGACGGATGGCCAGGGTCCCGCGGCAGCCGCCTCCCCCACAGCCGCGGCGGCGGCGGCTGGTGCGCGGCACGTGTTCAAGCACGGCGTCCAGGTGGTGGTAGAGGGCAGCTATCTGGACCTGTTGGCGTACGTGGCGCGGCTGGAAAAGCAGCCGTGGCAGGTGTATTGGGGCAGGACGGTGATGAGCGCCGACTATCCCAAGGTTCGGGTCGAGCTCACGCTCTACACGTTGAGCCTGGACAAGGCATGGCTGGTGGTGTGAAACATGACGCGGCGCACGTCACTCGAGATCACGACCGTCCTCGCGCTGGCGCTCGCCGCTGGCGCGACGTGGTGCCAGGGCCTGTCGGACCCGACCAAACCGCCGGCCGACTTCTATCTGAGCGCGGGGCCCGCGCAGCCAGGCGAAGGCGGCAGCCCGCTGGTGCTGCAGTCGGTGCTGATCTATCCAGACGCACGCTCCGCGATCATCAGTGGCGAACACGTGTTGCTGGGACAGCGGATCGGAAGCTTGCGGCTGGTGAAGGTGGCCGAGACCGAGGTCGTGCTCTTGGACGGTGCCGTGCGCCGCACCCTGAAGTTGTTCCCCGGTCTGGAAAAGCGGCCGGCAGCCAGAGACCGCGCAGCGAGACCCAAGCCATGACAGTGACGCTCCGGCGGCCGCGGCAGACGATGGAATAGTCGAGGGACTGATGAAGAACGCGCTCGGGTTGTTCCCGCTGCTGCTGGCACTGGCGGCTGGCTGTGCCCAGAAGGGCGGAGGGATGCAGCCGCACTACGAGCGTGCGCTGTCCGAGCTGGACAAGGCTGCGGTCGCGAAGCCGAGCGTGAAACAGTCGGACGCCGTGAGCCAGGCGCTGCTTCCGCCGCTGGTGGTGGAGATGCCCAGAGTCGATGACAGGCCGGCGGAGCCGCGCTTCGATCTCACGGTGAACAATGCACCCGCCTCCGAGGTGTTCATGGCCATCACCTCGGGCACGCGCTACAGCATGGTGGTGCACCCGAACGTGAAGGAGAAGCTGTCCGTCAACCTCAAGGACGTGACCGTGCTGGACGCGCTGGAGACGGTGCGCGAGATGTACGGGTACGAATACAAGGTCCAGGGCAACCGTATCTTCATTCAGCCGCTGTCGATGCAGACCCGCGTGTTCATGGTCAACTATCTCAACCACACCCGCAAAGGCCGCAGCGAGGTGCGGGTCAGCTCGGGTGCGATCTCCGATAACGCCGGCGGCCCCCAGCAAGCTGGTGCCACGACAGCGGTCACCGGCCCGCAGAGCCCCACGGTACAGGCACTCCAGAGCAGCAAGGTCGAGACGACCTCGGACGTGAACTTCTGGGGCGACCTCGGCAACGCGGTGCGCGCCATCATCGGAACCGGCGAAGGCCGCAACGCGATCATCAACGCAGAATCCGGCATCGTGCTGGTGCGGGCCATGCCCGCGGAACTGCGCGAAGTGGACAACTTCCTGAGAACCATGCAAGGCGTGGTGGCGCGCCAAGTGTTGCTGGAGGCGAAGATCATCGAGGTCCAGCTCAACGACAACTTCGCCACTGGCATCAACTGGGCCGCCTTCCGAACCGGCAACAACAGCCGGCTCGCCAGCGGCATCCTCCAACCGGGAACCGTGCTCCAACCGCAGGGCGCGCTGTCGAGCTTCACCACTATCGGTCCCGACGGGCAGCCGCTCGCCAACTCCTTGTTCAGCTCCAACCCGGCATCACCGGGGATCATCGGCGCCGGCGCGGCGGTCCCAGGAACCATCTTCGGGCTCGCCTTCCAGACCAGCAACTTTGCCGCCCTGCTCAACTTCCTCCAGACCCAGGGCGAGCTGCAGGTGCTGTCCAGCCCGCGCATCGCGGCGATCAACAACCAGAAAGCGGTGCTCAAGGTCGGCACCGACGAATTCTTCGTGACCAACGTCACCACCAACCAGACCACCACCACGGGCGGTGCGATCCAGAACTCGCCCTCGATCACGGTCCAGCCGTTCTTTTCCGGCGTGGCTCTGGACGTGACGCCGCAGATCGACGAGAACGGCCAGATCATTCTGCATATCCATCCATCGGTCAGCAACGTCATAGACAAGACCAAAGACATCGATCTGGGTGCGGCCGGGACGTTCAGGCTCCCGCTCGCGTCCAGCACCGTGAGCGAGACCGACACCATCGTGCGCGTGACCAACGGCAACATCGTGGCCATCGGCGGTCTGATGAAGCAGTCCGACTCGCGTACCCGCGGTGGCGTCCCGGGCTTGCAGGACCTCCCCATCATCGGGCACGTGTTCAAGAATACCAACCGCAACGGCCTCAAGAGCGAGCTCGTGATACTGCTCAAACCCACCGTGATCGAGAGCGAGGAGAGCTGGAAGCAGGACCTCCAGGAGACGAACCAGCGCATCCGCGACCTGCGCCACGACGAGTTCGGGCGCTACTGGAGGGACGAAGTGCTCCGGCAAGGCAATGGCGACGGCAAGCAGTAAGGCCGTCGCGGCAATGAGCTGAAGCCATGTACCGCTCCCACTTCGGACTGCGTGAACCGCCCTTCGGCATTACGCCCGACACGAGCTTCGCCTTCTCTTGCGCATCGCATCAGGAGGCACTCAACACGCTGCTGGTGGCGATCGGAAACGGCGAGGGGTTCATCAAGATCGCCGGCGAGGTGGGGACCGGCAAGACCCTGCTGTGTCGGCGTTTCCTGTCCACACTGGACGAGAAGTACGTCACCGCGTACATCCCGAACCCCTACCTCGATCCGCGCGCGCTGATGCTGGCCCTGGCGGAGGAACTGCGCCTGCCGATCGACGCGGGGGCCGAGCAGCACCAGGTTCTAAAGCAGATCAACCACGCGCTGCTCGACTTCGCGCGCGACGGCAAGCGTGTAGTCGTGTGCCTGGACGAGGCGCAGGCGATGCCGCTCGAGACACTGGAGGCGCTGCGCCTGCTGAGCAACCTGGAAACCGAGAAGCGCAAGCTGTTGCAAGTGGTGCTGTTCGGGCAGCCGGAGCTGGACGACAAGCTCGGCCAGGAAGCGGTACGGCAGTTGCGCCAGCGCATCACATTCCAGTACTACCTCGGCGCGCTCGACCCTCGGGAGCTGGAGTTCTATCTGGCGCACCGCCTGCGCGTCGCGGGCTACATGGGCACGCCGTTGTTCACGCTACGCGCGGTGCGGCTAATCTACCGCGCCACGCGGGGCGTGCCGCGGCTGGTCAACATCGTCGCTCACAAATGCCTGTTGCTGGTTTACGGCGAAGGCGGGCACGAAGTGCTGGTGCGGCACGTGCGCATGGCCGCGAAGGACACGCCGTCGGCGCGACCAGTGCGCCAAACTTGGTGGTGGAGCGTAGTGCCGACCCTGGTGGCTGCCGCGGCGGGCGGCACCTGGCTCCTGCTTCAGATGCGATGAGCCTCATCAACCAGGTGTTGAAGGACCTCGAGCGGCGCCACGCCGGCACGGGCGAGGCCCGCGGGATGGCGCGTGCCGTGCGGACGCTGCCCGAAGACGCTCCTCGTCGCAGCCGGTGGATCGTGTTGGGTCTGATCGTGGCCGGTGCGCTGGGCGGTGGGACCTGGTGGTACCTTTCGCAACCGGAGCGACGGGCTGCTCCACCCGCGCCCAAAGCTGCGGCTGCTCCCGCGCCGGCGGTGCCCCAGACCGAGGCAGCGGCGCCCGCGCCGGCCGTTCCGAGCGTGGTAGCTCCCACCGCCAACCAACCTGCTGCGGCGCTCGTACCGCGCGAATCTACGAGTGCGCAAGCGACGGTCTCCCCACTCGCACCGCGCGTAGCCCAGGAGAAGATTGCGGGATCGCCGCAACCCCTGCCCGCTGGGCCCACGGCGTCGGGACCGGTGTCGACCGGGGCCCAGACACCGGCAAAGGTAGCGCCGGCGGCAGCGCCCGCGCCCGCCGGGTCAGCGGGCGAGCCCCTACGTGAAAGTGCTCAACCGGCAGCGAAAGCCACGCGCAAGATCAGGCCGAAGCCTGCCGGGTCCGACAGTGTGTCCAAGCGGGGTCTGTCCGGGGTCCAGAGCGCCGAGTATCCGGAACCGGATGGATCGGAGGCGGCGCCGAGCATCGACAAACAGGTTCGTGCCCCATCCGAGCGAGAGCGAGCGGAGGCCGAGTTTCGCCAGGGGATGGGGGCTCTGCAGGCGGGCAACGCCGCCGACGGCGAAGATCACCTGCGTGCCGCGCTGGCTATCGACCCGCTTGCCGACAAGGCGCGCCAGGCGCTGCTCGGCCTCTACGTAGAGCGCAACCGGCGCGAGGATGCCGAGCGGCTGCTGGAGGACCGGTTGCGCGTGGACCGCAAGCATCCCGGGTTTGCCTTGGCGCTCGCCCGTTTGCAGCTGGAGCGCGGTGCCAACGGCGAGGCGCTGGTCACGCTTCAGCGGTCGCTGCCCTATGGCGAAACCAGCGCCGAGTACCAGGCGATGCTGGCCAACGCCCTGGCCCGCGTCGGCCGGCACAAAGAGGCGGCCGAGCGCTATGAGGCGGCAACGCGACTGGCGCCTCGCAACCCGCTCTGGCTCATGGGTATGGGCGTCGCGCTGCGCGCCGACAACCGGCCCGAAGAGGCGCGCGCCGCGTTTCAGCGAGCGCGCGAGCTGGGCGGCCTGAACCCGCAGCTTGCATCGTTCGTGGAGCAGCAGCTGCGCGAGCTGAAATGACGGCCGTTTGAGTGACCAGCGAGCGGAAGCCGCTTCAGCTTCCGTCGATTGCCCACGACGTTCTTTCGGTCCTCGCGACTACCCAACCAACGACCTGGGCTGCACCAGCCCGAAGCAGCACGCGCGCCAACTCGTTCACGGTCGCGCCCGTAGTCAGCACGTCGTCCACCACTGCGACGCGTGCGCCGGCCAGATCGGCCTCGCACGCGAAAGCGCCACGGATATTCCTGTGCCGCTCGTCCCAGGGAAGAGACGCCTGTGGTGGGGTATGGCGTGTCCGGCGGCAGAGTTCCGTCGCCAGCTTCAGGTCCAGCCGCGCCGACAACCCACGGGCGATCTCCAGCGCCTGGTTGAACCCGCGTTCGCGCAGGCGAAGCGAGGACATCGGCATGGGCACGATCAGGTCCGGGCGTGGCTCGTCTGCCACCCGCTCCGCGAGCAATGCGGCGAACGGCTCGGCTACCGTAAGATCGTTCCCGTATTTGAGTCGCAGGATCGCGGCGTCCACCGGGAAGCGGTAGGAGACGGCCACGCCGATGCGCGAGAAGCCGGGCGGGCGCGCCAGGCACTCCCCGCAGACCTGAGCGGCGATGGACTGGTTGGCACACACCGGACAACGTGTCGCACTGCTTCCTGGAAGATCCAGGCGACAATCCACACAAATGCCCTCCACTGGATGGGCGGCGCCGCAGAACAGGCAGCGCTGCGGCAGCATCCAGGTCTCGACCAGGGTTCGCAAACTCTGGCGCGCGCTTGAGAACAACAGTACCTCGGTTATGATCCCGTGCACTGGAGTCTAACAAGCGGCCGTGCGCTCCGCTGCGGCCCAAGCCGCTGCCCTCCCTGGTTTCTTCCATGCCCACTGAGCCTCCCCTCGACAAGTCCCGCATCCGCCGCAACTTCGCGCGCGCGGCGACCAGCTACGACGCGCTGGCGGTTCTCAGCCGGGAAGTGTGCTCGCGAATGCTGGAGCGGCTCGATCTCGTACGACTCGCGCCCGGGCATATCCTGGATGCCGGCAGCGGCACCGGCCTGGTCGGACGCGCCCTCGCGCAGCGCTACCCCCGGGCACACATTACGCAAGCCGACTTCTCCCGGCCCATGCTGAGCATGGAGCACCGCGCCGGCTTCTGGCTCGATATCGTGCGTGGAGCGCTGGGGCGCGGAGCGAGGGCTGCGGTGTGCGCTGACTTCGAGCGATTGCCAATTCGCACCGCGGTGATGGATCTGGTCGTGTCGAACCTGGCGTTGCACTGGACCAGCACGCCCGAGGCGGCGTTGGCGGAGTTCCAACGGGTGCTTCGACGCGGCGGCCTGCTGATGTTCTCCACCCTGGGTCCGGACTCCCTGAAGGAACTGGCGCAGGCCAGCGCGGACGCTCGTGGGCGCTCGCCCGTCCACCGTTTCCTCGACATGCACGACCTTGGCGACCTACTGGTGGACAGCGGCTTCGCCGACCCGGTGATGGACATGGAGTACCTTACATTAACCTATCCGCGGGTGGAGGATCTGTTCCGCGACCTGCGTGGCAGCGGCTCGCTGTCGGCCCGTGGTGGAGCGGCCGGGCTGCGCACCCCGCGCTGGCGCGAGCGGCTGGCGCAACGCTACGAGCAGTTCCGGCGGGACGGTCGTTTGCCGGCCACCTTCGAGGTCGTCTACGGCCACGCCTGGAAGCCGGAGCAGGGGCCGCGCGTGACCGCGGACGGCAGCGCGGTCATTCGCTTTGACGTGCCACGCCGCAAGCCCTGATCGGCTCAGGCAATTTAGGACGTCCGCATCAGGCAGCCGCCAGCCCAGGCGGACCATCCGCGCGCTGGACGTGAAGCGGCGCCGGTCCTTGCGATGGAGCATGCCGTATGCTACATTTCGGCGCGGTTCGAGGACGGAGACCGGCAGTTGGGCAGGCTCGAGAAGCTACCTAGATGGAATGCAACAGTGTCAGGGAATCGGGCGAGTTCCTCCTCATCGCGAGACGGAACAATTCCCTGTCTTCGACGGGCAGGACCATCGTCCTCGGGTCACTCGTCTTACTCTCCTTTGCGATATCCCTAGCGTTTGCCTGTGTAGGCGCCTGGCTTGTCCTCCCGTTCGCGGGAGTGGAGATGGTGGTGCTTTTCCTCGCGTTCCGCTATGTCGAGCGGCATTCCGGCGACTTCGAGAGCATCGCGGTGAAGGGGGAGAGCGTGCTCGTGGAGAAGTGGCAACTGGGCGAGGTGAGCCGGTACGAGCTCAACCGCTGCTGGGCGCAGGTGGTCCTGCACCGTGCAGGCCGCGGGGGCAGAACGACGTTGGCGCTGCGCTCTCACGGGCGGGAAGTGGAGTTCGGGCAGCACCTGTCCGAAGACCAGAGGGAGGCGGTGGCGCAGACCCTCAAGCAACAATTGGGAAACCGTCCATACTGATTGAAGAGGACCTGTCGGGGATACCATGATCAGAAGAATCGCGCAGACCCTTGCCACGCTGTCCCTGCTCCTGGCCGGCGCCGGGCTCCTGCACGCCGAGATGCGGCTGAACCTGCAACCACCCGAAACCATCATCGCGCGCGACATCTACGACCTGCATACGATTATTCTAGTCATCTGCGCGGTCATCTTCATCGGCGTGTTCGGCACCATGTTCTATGCCATGTGGAAGCACCGCAAGTCGGTGGGCCACAAGGCGGAGCAGTTCCACGAGAACACCACGGTCGAGATCGCGTGGACGGTAGTCCCCCTCATCATTCTGGTGGGCATGGCTTACCCTGCCACCAAGACCGTGCTGGCCATGAAGGACACCGCCAGCTCCGACATGACGATCAAGGCCACCGGCTACCAGTGGAAGTGGCGCTACGACTACCTCACCGAGGACATCAGCTTCTACAGCAACCTGTCCACCCCGCGCGAGCAGATCGAGAATCTGGCGCCCAAGGGGGAGCACTACCTGCTGGAGGTCGACAACCCGATGGTGGTGCCGGTGGGCAAGAGAGTGCGCATTCTCGCCACGGCCAACGACGTGATCCACTCCTGGTCGGTGCCGGCCTTCGGCGTAAAGCAGGATGCCATACCCGGCTTCGTGCGCGACACGTGGTTCAAAGTGGACTCGCCCGGCACCTACCGCGGACAGTGCTCGGAGCTGTGCGGCAAGGATCACGGCTTCATGCCGATCGTGGTCGAAGCGGTGCCCGAGGAAAAGTACAAGGTGTGGGTGGCGGAGCAGAAAGCCAAGAAGACCCAGTCCACCGCCGCCTCTTCGGCCGACGCCAACAAGACCTACACGCTGGATGAGCTGAAGGCCGAAGGCGAGAAGGTCTACGGCAAGACCTGCGTGGCCTGCCACATGCCCAACGGCCAGGGCATGCCGCCCACCTTCCCGTCGCTCGCCGGCGGCAAGATCGCGACCGGCCCGGTCGCCGGGCATATCGACATCGTGGTCAACGGCAGCAAGAAGAACCCGGCCATGGTGCCCTGGAAGGGCCAGCTGTCGGACCTGGAGATTGCCGGCGTCATTACCTACGAGCGCAACTCTTTCGGCAACAAGGCGGGCGACATGGTGCAGCCGAAGGACATCGCAGCAGCGCGAAAATAGCGGGCGACGCGTAAAGCAACCGGGCAGGATTGCCAGACACCAAAGTCTCAAGTCAGGAGAGCAGCTATGGAAGCGGTACACGGCCACGGCCATGAGCACGATGCGCACGCACACCATCCCTCGGGGATCATGCGCTGGGTCACCACCACCAACCACAAGGACATCGGCACGATGTACCTGTGGTTCAGCTTCACCATGTTCATCGTCGGCGGCATCATGGCCCTCACCATCCGGGCCGAGCTGTTCCAGCCCGGCCTCCAGGTGGTGCGGCCCGAGTTCTTCAATCAGTTGACCACCATGCATGGCTTGATCATGGTGTTCGGCGCGATCATGCCGGCCTTCGTCGGCTTCGCCAACTGGCAGGTGCCGATGATGATCGGCGCGCCCGACATGGCCTTCGCCCGCATGAACAACTGGAGCTTCTGGCTGCTGCCCCCGGCCGCAATCCTGCTGATGACCTCGTTTCTGACGCCGGGCGGTGCCACTGCCGCCGGCTGGACGCTGTACGCGCCGCTGTCGGTCCAGATGGGCCCGGGGATGGACATGGCGATCTTTGCCATCCACATCCTGGGGGCGTCCTCGATCATGGGCTCGATCAACATCATCACC
>JBGPMS010000031.1:0-25675 GCA_041487115.1 Gammaproteobacteria bacterium | reverse complement strand
ATGTGTTGGTCCCGCGGCTGCAGGCGCTGCCTATCCTGCTGGTGATCACCTATCGGACCGAGTACACGCCGCACTGGGCCGAACAAGCGCATGTCACCACCCTGGGCCTGAGCCGCCTGGGGCGGCGCCTGGGGGCAGAACTGGTGGCCAAGGTGACGGGGGGCAAGGCGCTGCCGCAAGAGGTGCTCGAGCAGATCGTCGCGCACACCGATGGGGTGCCGCTATTTGTCGAGGAGCTGACCAAGTCGGTGCTGGAGTCGGGGTTGCTGCGCGAGGCGGGCGATCAGTACACGCTGCAAGTCCCGCTGCCGGCGTTGGCCATTCCGACATCGCTGCGCGACTCGCTACTGGCGCGGCTGGACCGGCTCGCCCCGGTGAAGGAGATCGCCCAGATCGGTGCTTGCATCGGGCGCGAATTCTCCTACGAGCTGCTCGCCTGCATCTCGACGCTACGCAACGAACAGCTCGAGGAGGCCCTCAAGAAACTGACCGACGCTGGGCTCGTGTATCGCCGCGGCACGCCACCGGATGCCATCTACACCTTCAAGCACGCGCTGGTGCAGGATACCGCGTACGACTCGCTGCTCAAGAGCAAGCGGCTGCAGCTGCATGCCCAGATTGGCAACGTGTTGGAGAAGGAATTCTCCGATCAGGTTGAGAACGAGCCGGAGCTGCTCGCGCATCACTACACTCAAGCCGGCAATCTAACTGCATCCATCCCGCTGTGGCGCAAGGCGGGCGAGTTGGCCCTGGCACGAGCGGCAATGCAGGAGGCTGTTGGTCACTTCCAAAAGGGCTTAGCCTTGATCGCGCAACTGGCGCCTTCGTCGGAGCGCGACGAGCTCGAACTGTCGCTCAGGGAGCCGCTTAACGGCGCGTGGACGGGGTGGCGCGGCTGGGCAGCGCCCGAGGTGACTGTCAATGCCGCAGCTATCCTCGAGCTGGCCGAAGGCAAGGGTACACCCCGGAGTCTTCTGATGGGGCTGTATGGCATGTGGGCCAGCACCCAGAGCCAAGGCCGCATCGCGGAGGCGCTGAAATGGTCTCAGCGCCTGCTGGTCGAAGGCCACAAGGCTGGGGATATCGATCTACAGATCTTCGGACATGTTGCGGTCATGATCTCGTATTTCTATCTCGGCCATCTGCTCGAAGCGCGCGAGCAGGGTAACCGGGCGCTTGCGCTGTACGATCCGCAGCGTGCTGGACGCTGGATGCAGCTGGCGGCTCAGGACGTCAGAACCGGAGTCGGTGCCTACTCGTGTAACTGGACCTGGATGCTGGGCTACCCGGACCAGGCGGTGCAGGTAAGCGACGAGAAGGACGCTCACGCGCGTCGACTGGGGCATGCCTTCGACCTCGGCTTTGCTCTGAACCTCGGTGCGTACGCCTTCGACTACCGGCGCGAGCCCGAGCGGCTTCTGGAGCGTGCCAGCGAGGCTGACCGTCTCGCGCGCGAGCAGAGCATTCCCTACCTCTCCCACGTGATGATTCCAGTTGTCGAAGGCCTCGCCCGGCGGCGCACCGGCCAGCTGTCCGAGTCGATCTCGTTGTTGCGTCGGGGTATCGAGAACTGGGTTAGCCTCGGTGGTCACTCCTTCAATCCCTACCTGAAGTCAGCTCTGGCGGAAGCTCTGGCGCTTCAGGGTGATTTGGACGCTGCCCTTCACTTGATCGACGAGTGCCTGGAGCAGATCGAACGCCCCGGCTGGCAGGAGCGGGTGCATCTGGCCGAGGTCCTGCGGCTCAAGGGCTGGATGCTGATGCGACAGGGCAGGGGTGAGGAGGCCGAGATACAACTGCGCGCCTCGATCGATTGCGCTCGCCAGCAGCAGGCCAAGTCCTGGGAGCTGCGCAGCTCCACTACGCTAGCCGAACTATTGGCCGAGCGCGGCGAGCGCGACGCCGCGCGCGAGCTACTCGCGCCGATTTACGCATGGTTTACCGAGGGATTTGACACGAAGGATCTCAAGGACGCTAAGGTGCTGCTAACGGAGCTGAGTCCACGATGACCGGCATCCGTCACTGGCTGGAAGATCTGGGTCTGGTCCATATGCTGATGCGTTCGAAGCGAACGACATCGACTCCAGCCTGCTGCCGCGCCTTAACGATCAGGCGCTCAAAGACATCGGCGTAACAAGTACCGGACATCGTCTTCGCATGCTGCGCGCGATCGAAGGTTTGCCGGCGGAGAAGCCAACGCCCGACGAAGCTGTGGACCAAGATGCACGCGGACAGCCAAGCTCACCAACAACCGAAGCCGAGCGGCGCCAGCTCACTGTCATGTTCTGCGATCTCGTCGGCTCCACCGCGCTGGCCGAGCGGCTTGACCCAGAGGAACTGCGCGATCTGATGCAGGCCTATCAGCGCGCCTGCCGAGGTGTGGTCGAGAAGTATGACGGCCACGTGGCACAGTATTTGGGATGGCCTCATGGTGTATCTCGGCTGGCCGCGGGCGCACGAGGACGATGCGGTGCGAGCGATCCGAGCCGGTCTGGAGGCGGTGGAAGCCGTCTCCAAGCTGACCTCGCCAACGCCGCTGCGCGCCCGGGTGGGCATTCACACGGGCTTGGTAGTGGTCGGGGAAACCGGGCAAGGCGACGCCTCCATCCCCAAGGCAGCCGTGGGCGAGACCCCCAACATCGCAGAGACGGACCTCGCGGCGTCGGCTCGGCCCTGGAGATGCAAGGAGCGCGTTCATCAGTTACAACGCCTTGAGTGCCGTCTCCGCCTTCTCCAGCCAGAAGTGCATGTCCATCTCGCGGAACATCGTGGCCGCGGTGCTCAAGTCTTTGTGAGACGGCGCGGGATCGCCCGATCGAGTGCTTAGCAGGCCGATAGCCAGATGACATTGGCCTTGCAGTGGCCGCATCTCCAGTTCCTCGGCCAGCGACAAGGCTTGGCTGTAGGACTGCCGAGCGCGTTCCTCATCGACCGGCTCGCACAGGGTATGCACCTTGCCCTCGAGGTAGAGCGCCCAGGCTTCGAAGCCACGCTTCCCGTGCTGACGGGCAAGTTCGAGTGCCCGCTGCAAGGCGGCGGTCGCCTGCTCCATTCGTCCCGCTAGCGCGTACGCTTCGGCCAGATGCGCGTACATGAGCGATGCCCGCGACATGTATCTGGTCGCTTCGGCCATATCCCTGGCCTGCTCGAGCAGTGCGATGGATTCCGAGGGACGACCCAGGAGGTTGTAAGCGCAACCCAGCTGGGGGGCCACATTGATCAACAGCATCGGCACTTCTGCTGTCCGGGAAATCTGAAGGCAGCGCTCCATTCGCGCTACGGCGCGCTCGAGATCGCCCCTGTACAGGTACACATGGCCCAGGGCAAGGTCTGTCGCGCCCTGTTCCCATGGGCGCTCTAACATTGCAGCGGCGCGCTCTGCTTCCTCGCCATGCGCGATCGCGCTGTCGAACGCGCCCAGCTCAGCGAAACAACGCGCCGCCTGTACTCGCGTCCAGACATGATGTTGCAGGTACGCGCCAGCAGGCGGCAAGGCGTGCGTGGGTTGGCCGCGGTTGTCGGAGGACAATTCGCGGACACCGGCGGTAGGGGCCCTGGGGAACCCCAGCAGAAACTGGATCGCCTTCCTATAGTTGCCCTGCTGCATGTAGGCGAGGCCGAGGTGGTAGCTCGCCCAAGGGGCCCAGTCCGCGTTTCCCAGGTCGGTGGCAATGGCCAAGGCTGCCTCACCTTGCTCGACGGCTGCGGCCGCCTCACCCAGCATGGCGTACCCGTAACACAGGTGTGCCAATACCCAGCCGCGCCGCAGCGGGTCGTCCAGCTTGTCGGCCAGCGCCTTGGCATCGTGTGCGTGGCCGAATGATCGGACCGGCTCGGTCAGCGCGTCGAAAAGGTTACAAAGCCGCAATCGCAGATCGACGGCTTGTTCCAGGGTCTCGCGCGCTTGCGGCAAGTGCGCCAGCGCGCTCAGTGCATGCTCGAAGGCGTTGACCGCTTCGCGAGTTGCCGAGCGGCCCCACGCTTTGTCACCGGCCTGCCGCAGGTAGCCGGCCGCCTTATCCCACACCTCGGCTCGGAAGGCATGGTGAGCCAAGTGCTCAATCTGTTCGGTCAAGCGATCGGCGTGGAGACGCTCGATGGCATCTGCGATGCGGCCATGCAAAGCTCGGCGCCGTTCCTGAAGCACGCCGCCATAGGCGACTTCGTGCGTGAGCGCGTGTTTGAACGTGTACTCCAGGTCCGGGAACAAGCTCATTTCATACAAGAACTCCGCTGCCTGGAGATTGCTCAAGCCCTGGCGCAATGGCTCTTCGGGCAGCTCGGCAATCGCCTCTAGCAGCGGATAGGGCACGTCCTTGCCGATCACCGCTGCCGCCTGCAGCAATCGCTTGTCTTCGGGCAAGAGCCTGTCGATCCGTGCGGCCAGGATGGCGTGCACCGTAGCCGGTACCTGAATGCTGGCGGCAGGCGCACTCAAGCGATAGGCACCCCGGGTACCCTGCAGGGCTCCGGTTTCCAGCAACGTGCGCACGCTCTCTTCGACGAACAGGGGGTTGCCTTCGGTGCGTTCGATAAGCAGGCGTTTGAGTGGCAGCAGGGATGCGTCATCGCCCAGCAGCGCATGCAGCAATGCTTCGGCATTCTCCCCCGTCAAGGGATCGATGCGCAGTTGTGCGTAGTAGGTCTTCGCCCCCCAACGGTGCTGATACTCGGGCCGGTAGTTCACCAGCAGCAGTAAGCGCGTGGCGGGCAGCGCCTCGACCAGACCGTCCAGGAAGGTCTGGGTCTCGTTGTCGATCCAGTGCAGGTCTTCGAACACCGCCACCAAGGGTTGCACTTGCGTTTCCCGGATCAGCAGGCGTTTGCACGCGTCGAGAATGCGCAGTCGCTTCTGTGCCGGATCGAGCCGCTGCCATTGGCTGTCCTCCACAGGCACATCGAGCAGCGCCAACAGGGGAGATAGCAGCGGCTCGAGCTGGCGGTCCAAGGTGAGCAGCTTGCCGGTGACTCGCTCTCGCATACGCCTGGAGTCGTCGCGCTCTTCGATCTGGAAATAGGCCTTGAGCAGATCGATGACCGGGCGGTAGGCGGTGGCCTTCCCGTACGAAACCGAACCCGCTTCCAGAACCAACGCACGGTCCATGCGGTGGGAATGGGTGAATTCGTAGAACAGGCGCGACTTGCCGACGCCAGGCTCTCCGACCACCGCGACGATCTCACCATGTCCCGCCTGTGCTCCCTCCAGGGCTTGATTGAGCTGCGAAAGCTCCGTGCTCCGGCCGACGAACCTGGTCAAGCCTCGCACTGCTGCGGCCTGGAGCCGGGAGCGCGCCGCACCTGCACCGATGAGCTCGTAGACCTCCACCGGCTCGGCCATGCCTTTGACCGGCACCGGGCCGCGAGCTTTGAGCGACACGAAGCCTTCGACGAGCTCGAGTGTCGCCGCGGTCAGCAGCGTGCTGCCGGGGGCTGCGAGCTGCTCCATACGGGCGGCCAGATGCGTGGTCTGCCCCACGGCGGTGTAATCCATGTGTAGATCGCTGCCGATCGCACGTACCACCACCTCGCCCGAATTGAGTCCAACCCGAATCCAGATCGGCAGCCCGTGCGTACGCTGCACCTGCTCGCTGTAAGCGTGGATGGACGACTGCATGGCCAATGCCGCATAACATGCACGCACCGCATGGTCCTCGAGCGCGAGCGGTGCGCCGAACAGCGCCATGATTCCGTCGCCCATCACCTGATTGACCGTCCCCTCGTAGCGGTGCACCGCCTCCATCATCCGTTCGAGCACGGGATCGAGCAGCTTGCGCGCCTCCTCCGGATCGCGGTCGGCCAGCAGTTCCATCGAACCCTTCAGATCGGCGAACAGCACCGTGACCTGCTTGCGCTCGCCTTCGAGCGCCTCCTTGGACAGCAGAATGCGCTCGGCCAGGTGCTTCGGCGTGTAGCTGTCGGGCGCGCCGAACCGCTGCGACGCAGACGATTTAGGCGCGAGAGGCTGGCCGCAGCCCTTGCAGAATGCGTCGCTCAGCTGGTTCGGAGTCTTGCAATGCCGGCAGATCGCACCCAGCGGCAGCCCGCATTTTGGGCAAAATCGTGCATCAGGAGGGAGGTCGCCTTCGCAACCAGGGCACTTCATGCCCGTATCTTAATCCCCGGTAGGCAGGTGCGTTGCGCTGAGCCCGTGGTTATGCGTCGATGGCCCAGAACGCCGCATCGCGGCGGTTGCTCCGCTGCTGGAGGGCAAAGCCGCCGCTTCTAATCCTGGCTTGTGGAGTTGACCCCGGGTACCTGCGGCGCGCTGTACACTGAGTAGGCTCTGGTCTCACGAAACGGAGGCGTCCATGACGATGCGGGTATCGATCAGCAAGGTAGTGCCCCACGCACTTCTCGCATTGACGCTCATCGCAGGTCCAGCGCTTGCCGAGAAAAAATACGGTCCGGGGGTCACTGACACCGAGATCAAGATCGGTCAAACCTTTCCCTACAGCGGCCCGCTATCCGCCTACGCTACGATCGCCCGCGCCGAGGCCGCGATCTTCGCGAAGCTCAACGCTCAAGGGGGCATCAACGGTCGCAGGATCAACCTCATCAGCCTCGACGACGGTTACAACCCGGCCAAGACCGTAGAGCAGACACGCAGGCTCATCGAGCAGGATGAAGTACTGCTGATGTTCAACCCACTGGGAACGCCCACCAGCCTCGCCGTCATCAAGTATCTCAATCAGCGCCACATCCCGCACCTCTTTCTCTCTACCGGTGCCTCGGTCTTCGGGGAGTACCGCACCTACCCGTGGACGATGGGCTTGCAGCCCAACTATCGCACCGAGGCTCACCTGCTTACGAAGTACATCATCAAAAATATTCCGGATGCCAAGGTGGCGCTGCTATATCAGAACGACGACTCCGGCCGCGACTTCCGTCAGGGTGTGCACGAAGGCTTCGGCGACCAGGTCGATAGGTTCATCGTGAAGGAGGTGTCCTACGAACCCTCCGACCCCACAGTGGATTCTCAGATCATCAGTCTCCAGGCGTCCGGCGCGAACGTGTTCCTCGACCTGGTCCCGGTGAAAGCTGCCGCTCAGGCGATTCGGAAGACTGCGTCCCTGGGCTGGCGGCCGACGATCTTGGTCAGCACCATCTCTTCCTCTATCGAAACCGTAATGAAACCGGCGGGCGTCGAGAACGCGAAAGGGGTCATCTCTACCGGTTGGCTGAAAGACACGATCGACCCGGCATGGAAGGATGATCCCGCGGTGCGCGACCACCTGGGGTTCATGCAACGCTACTACTCCGATGGGAATGCAGCCGAAGGCTTGAACGTCTTTGCTCAGATCGCAGCCGGGGCACTCATCCAGGTGCTGAAGCAATGCGGCGATGACTTGACGCGGGAGAACGTCATGCGCCAGGCCGAGAGCCTGCGTGACTTCGCCCATCCTCTGCTGCTGCCGGGCATCAAGATCAACACGAGCCCCACCGACCACTACCCCGTACAGCAGGTCCAACTCATTCGCTTCGACGGGGAGAGATGGGTGCCTTTCGGCGAATTGTTGAGTGAATAGATGCGTATACTGGCGTACTCGGGTGAACGGTTTGCACGGGCGATATCATGGGAAATGTAAGTACTCCCGAAGCGCTCTCGCTTCGCTGGGCGGAAGTGATGAACGACCGCTCCCTGCGCGACTTGCCGTACAAGATTGAGCTCAACATCTACGGCAAGATCGAGATGAGCCCTGCCAACAATCGGCACGCACGGCTGCAGGGCTATATCGCGGGCGAATTCGCCCGTCAGTTGAGCGGCGGGGGCGTGCTGACCGAGTGCCCGATTCTGACCCGGATCGGCGTGAAAGTACCGGACGTAGCGTGGGCATCGTCCGAATTCCTCGCCAAGCACGGCGATACCACACCGTTTCCCGAGGCGCCGGAGATCTGCGTAGAGATCGTGTCACCATCGAACTCGGACGAGGAAATCCGCGACAAGACGCAAGCCTACATCGCGGCGGGGGCGCGGGAAGTGTGGGTCGTCTACGAAGATGGTTCCGCCCGCTTCTATGACGTGGCCGGCGAGCGCTCATCGAGCAGTTATCCCGTCGTCCTATCGCCCCCTGCGCCTGCGCCTCACTAGTGATCTGGCACTGTGGGCACGCTGTCGCAACACGGCGGCAGGCTCTTTTCAGCGGCTGGGCGCTGCCTTGCGCCTCCGAGCATTTCCTGTTCGCAAACGCCGGACCACGACAAGACGGCCGATCTGGACAAGGGTACGGAACGCGAACCTCGTAGTGACCGCGCGGCGCCGTCTCATGACGAATCCCGATCGGCAGCCGCAGTCGGAAGGTAGGCAATGACGTCGTTCTCGGAATGGCTCGGAAAGATCGGCCTGTCGCGCTATGCGGCGGTCTTCACCGAGCATGCGATCGACTTCGACGTCTTGCGCACGCTCAGCGAAGAAGATCTGCGCGAGCTGGGTCTCGTGCTGGGGGACCGCCGCCGGCTCCTCCAGGCCGTCGCGGCGTTGGACACAAGCACCGTTGGCAACATTCCAGATGCCGGCGAGCTCTCGAATCAGAGCGGCGAGCGCCGTCAGCTCACCGTGATGTTCTGCGACCTGGTGGGTTCGACCGCGCTGGCGGAACGCCTTGACCCTGAGGAATTGCGCGCCCTGATGCAGGCGTACCGCAAGGCGTGCGGCGACGTGGTGGCGCGCTACGAGGGGCATGTGGCCCAGTACCTGGGCGATGGGCTGATGATCTACTTCGGCTGGCCCAGCGCGCACGAAGACGATGCCGAGCGTGGCGTGCGCTCGGCCCTGGAGATGGTGCAAGCGGTCAAAGGGGTGACGGCGGTACGGCCGCTGGCCGTTCGCATCGGCGTGGCCACCGGCGCAGTGGTGGTGGGTGAAGCTTCATCGGAGGACAACGCCGAGGCCAAGCTCGCGGTGGGCGAGACACCCAATCTGGCGGCACGGCTGCAGGCGCTGGCCGGACCCGATGAGATCGTCATCGCACCCGCCACCCGACGTCTAGTGGGCGATGCGTTCGAGCTGAGCGATCTGGGTGCGCGCTCGCTCAAGGGAATCGCGGAGCCGGTGCGAGCGTGGCGAGTGGATGCAGTGCACAGGACCGAAGGGCGCTTCGAGGCCGCGCACGGCGAGACTCCGCTGACTGCCCTGGTGGGACGCGAGGAAGAGGTCGCGTTGCTACTGCGCCGGTGGAACCAGGCCTGCGGTGGTGAGGGACAAGTCGTATTGGTCGGCGGGGAGCCCGGCATCGGCAAATCGCGGATGACCCAGGTTCTGCGCGAGCAGATCGCGGGCGAACCGTACACCACCTTGCGCTACCAATGCTCGCCCTATCACCTCAATTCTGCGCTGTACCCCATCATCGAGCAGCTCGAGTTCGCAGCCGGCTTCGCGCGCGAGGACAGCTCCGAGCAGAAGTTGGACAAGATGGAATCCGTACTGGCAGGCAGCACGGAACAGATCGCCGAGTCTCAGCCGCTGATTGCAGCCCTGCTCTCGCTGCCTACCGCGCGCTATCCGCCACTGAAGCTCTCGCCACAGAAGCAGAAGGAGAAGACGCTGGATGCACTCGCCGGCCAGGTAGAAGCGTTGGCCAGGCGGCAGCCGCTGTTAATGGTGCTCGAGGACGTGCACTGGATCGACGCCACCAGCCAGGAGCTGCTCGATATGTTTTTAGGGCGGCTGCCGCTGCTGCCCGTTCTCTTGGTAGTGACGTACCGGCCCGAGCACACGCCGGCCTGGGTGGGGCAGCCCAATGTGACCAGCCTCACGCTCAACCGCCTGGGTCGGCGCCAGGGGGCCGAGCTCGTGGGCAAGGTGACCGGGGGCAAGGCGTTGCCGCAAGAGGTGCTCGAGCAAATCCTGGCGCACACCGACGGGGTACCGTTGTTCGTCGAGGAGCTGACCAAGTCGGTGCTCGAGTCGGGACTGCTGCGCGAGGCGGGCGATGGTTACCTCCTGCAGGCCCCGCTGCCGGCGCTGGCGATACCGACATCGCTGCGCGACTCACTGCTGGCGCGGCTCGACCGCCTGGCGCCGGTGAAAGAGGTCGCCCAGATCGGTGCTTGCATCGGGCGGGAGTTCTCCTACGAGCTGCTCGCACGCGTCTCGGCGCTGAGCAACGAGCTGCTCGAAGCGGCCTTGCCGAAGTTGACCGAGGCCGGAATGGTATATCGCCGCGGCACGCCCCCGAATGCCACCTATACGTTCAAGCACGCGCTGGTACAGGATGCGGCCTACGACTCGCTGCTCAAGAGCAGACGCGCCCAACTGCATACCCAGATCGCCAAGGTGCTCGAGGAAGACTTCCCCGATACCGTGGATAAAGATCCGGAGGTGCTCGCTCGCCACTTCACGCAGGCCGGGCTCGATGAGCGCGCGGTCCCATACTGGATCAAAGCTGGACAGCGGGCACTAATGCGAGTGGCACTGCCTGAGGCGGTTGGACATCTCACCACGGCGCTGAGCGTCAACGACCGGCTGCCGGTCTCCGTCGAGCGTGACCGTCAGGAGTTGGACATCCGCGTGCTGCTAGGCACGGCCTACCTCGCCTTTCGGGGCTGGCCCGCAGTGGAAATCGTTCAGATCCTTCGCCCGGCACGAGATCTGGCGATGGGGATTGGCGCCGACGGCCAGCTGGTTGCGATCCTGTGGTACATCGGGAATCACCACGCCGTGCGCTGCGAGTATCCCAGAACGCTCGAGGTCATAGAGGAGCTGGACGCCCTAGCCCAGTCGCGCGACGACTCGCTGCCGTTTTTGGTAGCTCGACGTGCTGAAGCGCTCTGGCGTATCTGGATGGGCGACTTCCTGACCGCCCGTCGAGCCGGAGATCAGCTGCTCCGGGCGTACGATCCGGAGAAACATGGCCAACTCGTCCAGATCTATAACCAGGATCCAAAGTCCGATACGCTCCTCTGGGCCGGAGTTTATTTTTGGGCGTTGGGCTATCCAGATCAGGCGAAGCAGGCAGTCCTGGATCAGCTCGATATGGCACGGCGCCTGGGCCATGCCTTCAACTTGTGCTGGAGTCTTATCGGCGGCACCTATGCGTTAATTTTACGTGGCGAAACGCAGCTGGCTCGCCAATGGCTCGCCGAGGCTGAGGCTATGGCTCGAGAGCACGCCATGACTTATCTGGCTGATGTCATGGTGCCGTGGAATGATGGCCTCGCGCTGATCAGCCAGGGCAATCACGCTGAAGGCTATGCCAAAGTGACGGCAGCGTTGAAGGTCTGGCGGGACGGAGACGGGCTGCTCGGCGTTCCTTGGGCCAGCGCGGAGCGGGCAGCGGCGTTGATGGGACTGAAACGTTTTGCGGAGGCGAGGACTTTGCTGGACGAAGCCGTCGAGGTCATCAATCGGACGGGGCACAAGATGTACGAGGCCGAGGTCCACCGCGTGCTTGGCAAACTACATCTGCAAGGAGCGACCCACGACCTCGACGCTGCACAAATCTCCTTTCTCAAATCCCTCGAAGTGGCACGCACTCAGGAGGCAAAGGGCTTCGAGCTTCGCGCCGCCACGAGCCTGGCTCGGCTGTGGGAGAGCCAAGGCAAGCGCCGTGAAGCCTATGAGCTGCTCGCGCCGGTCTACAACTGGTTCACCGAAGGCTTCGACACGCACGATCTCGAGGCCGCCCGTGAGCTTCTGCAATCTTTGCACTGAGCACACGACACAATTGATTGCTTCGCTCGCGTCACGGATACGGTTGCTCCTCGTCGTTGAGGGGGTCCTTGTGCGACCAGGCAGGGCAACATGAAGTCCTTCGCCGCCTGGCTGTCCGAGATCGGCCTGGACGGCTATGCGGGGATTTTCGTCAAGAACGAGATCGACTTCGACGTTTTGCGCACGCTCAGCGAAGACGACCTGCGTGAGCTGGGCCTGTCTTTGGGTGCACGCAGGAGGCTCGCGCAGGCCATCGCCCAGCTTGGCGAGCAGCCTGGCGTACTCCACACCGATATTGCCAGGGCGACCGATATCGCTTCCGAGCCTGTTAAACCTGCACCCGGCGAGCGCCGCCAGCTCACCGTCATGTTCTGCGACCTGGTCGGTTCCACTGCGCTGGCGGAACGCCTCGATCCCGAGGAGCTGCGCGATCTGATGCAGGCGTATCAGCGCGCCTGCCGTGGCGTTATCGAGAAGTATGACGGTCACGTCGCGCAGTACCTGGGCGATGGACTGATGGTCTACTTCGGCTGGCCTAAGGCGCACGAGGACGACGCGGTGCGCGCAATTCGTGCAGGCCTGGAGATGGCGCAAGCGGTCGGCAAGCTATCGGAGTCGAATCCAATCAGCGCCCGGGTCGGGATTCATACCGGTCTCGTAGTGGTCGGGGAAACCGGTCAAGGGGACGCTTCCATTCCCAAAGCCGCCGTTGGAGAGACGCCCAACATCGCCGCGCGGCTGCAGGGGCTGGCTGAGCCAGGCAGCGTGATGGTGAGCGAGCGTACGCGGGTGCTCGCCGGTGGGCTGTTTGATTTCGTCGATCTGGGTGCACAGGTGCTCAAGGGCGTATCCGATCCCGTGCGCTTGTTCAAGGTTGCCGGTGCGCGCGTTACCGATAGCCGCTTCGATGCAGCGCACGACGAGGTTGCGCTGACTCCGCTGGTGGGGCGCGAGGAAGAAGTGGCGCTGCTGCTGCGCCGCTGGCAACAGGCTCGCGACGGTGAAGGACAAGTCGTGTTGGTCAGCGGGGAGCCCGGCATCGGCAAGTCGCGGCTGACCCAGGTGCTGCGCGAGCAGATCGGGGACGAGCCGTACACTGCTTTGCGCTGCCAGTGCTCGCCCTATCACCTCAATTCCGCGCTGTACCCCATCATCGAGCAGTTCGAGTTCGCGGCTGGCTTCGCTCGCGAAGATACCGCCGAGCAGCAGCTGGACAAGATGGAAGCGGTGCTGGCGGGCAGCCAAGCACAGATCGCCGAGTCTGCGCCGCTGCTTGCGGCGCTGCTTTCGCTACCGACCGAGCGCTACCCGCCGCTGAAGCTCTCACCGCAGAAGCAGAAGGAAAAGACGCTGGAGGCGCTGGCCGGCCAGGTCGAAGCGCTGGCGCAGCACCAGCCGGTGTTGATGGTGTTCGAGGACGTGCACTGGATCGATCCCACCAGCCAAGAGTCGCTCAATGTGTTGGTCCCTCGACTGCAGGCTTTGCCGATTCTGCTCGTGATCACCTATCGGACCGAGTACACGCCGCACTGGGCTGAACAGGCGCATGTCACCACTCTGGGCCTTAGCCGTCTGGGGCGGCGTCTCGGCGCCGAGCTGGTGGCCAAGGTCACCGGGGGCAAGACCCTGCCGCAAGAGGTGCTTGATCAGATCGTCGCGCACACCGACGGGGTGCCGCTGTTCGTCGAGGAGCTGACCAAGTCGGTGCTGGAGTCGGGACTGCTGCGCGAAGCGGACGGCCGATACACGCTGCAGGCTCCTCTACCGGCGCTGGCCATTCCGACTTCGCTGCGCGACTCGCTGCTGGCTCGGCTCGACCGCCTGGCCCCGGTGAAGGAGATCGCGCAGATCGGTGCTTGCATAGGGCGGCAGTTCTCCTACGAGTTGCTCGCCTGCATCTCGACGCTGCGCAACGAACAGCTCGAGGAGGCCCTCAAGAAACTGACCGAGGCCGGGCTGGTGTATCGCCGCGGCACGCCACCGGATGCCACCTACACCTTCAAGCATGCGCTGGTGCAGGATGCCGCCTACGACTCGCTGCTCAAGAGCAAACGGCTGCAGCTGCACGCCCAGATCGCGCACGCGCTGGAAAAGGACTTCGCGGAGCGGGTCACCAACGAGCCGGAGCTACTGGCCCATCACTATACGCAAGCCGGCGATCTAGTCTCGGCCATCCCGCTATGGCGCAAGGCGGGCGAGCTGGCCTTGGCGCGAGTGACCCTGCGGGAAGCCGTTGCCCACTTCCAAAAGGGCTTGACGGTGCTCGAGCAACTGCCGCCTTCATCGGAACGCGACGGGCTCGAGCTGTCGATTCGGGAGCCACTTACTGCCGCCTGGATTGGGTTGGACGGCCACGCAGCGCCGGAAGTAGCCGCCAACGCTGCGGCTATCCTTCAGCGGGCCAAGAGCCAAGGTACACCTCAGAGTGTGCTGATCGGGCTGTGGGGAATGTGGGTCAACGTCCTTGGCCAAGGCCGCATGGCGGAGGCGCTCGGCTGGGCTCAACGCCTGCTTGCCGAAGGCGACCAGGCCAAGGACAGCGATCTACAAATCTGGGGCCACGCAACCGTGATGAATACCCATTTCTGTCTCGGCCATCTGCTCGAAGCGCGCGATCAAGGCAACCGGGTGCTTGCGCTGTACGACCCGCAGCGTACCGCGCGCGAGGTGCAGCTAACGGGCCATGACTTGAGAACCGTAGTCGGT
The DNA here is from genome assembly GCA_041487115.1 of Gammaproteobacteria bacterium. Lineage (GTDB taxonomy): Bacteria > Pseudomonadota > Gammaproteobacteria > Burkholderiales > SHXO01 > SHXO01. The sequence goes on along the minus strand of JBGPMS010000031.1, from coordinate 11,319 downwards.
TTCCACTCTGCTCAGTGGACCTGGATGCTGGGCTACCCGGACCAAGCCGTGCAAGTGAGCGAGGAGAACGTGGTTCATGCGCGCCGGCTGGGGCATGCCTTCAACCTTGGCTTTGCTCTGACCGTCGGCGCGCACGCCTTCGACTACCGGTGCGAGCCCGAGCGGCTTCTGGAGCGTGTCGGCGAGGCTGACCGCGTGGCGCGCGAGCAAGGCATTCCCTTCCTCTATCAGGTGATGGTTCCAACGGCCGAAGGCCTCGCGCAGTTGCGTCGCGGCCAGCTGTCTGAAGCGATCTCCTTGTTGCGCCGGTCAATCGAGAACAGGAATAGGAACGGTGCTCACATCAGCATTCCCTACCTGAAGTCGGCTTTGGCAGAAGCTCTAGCGCTTCAGGGCGATTTGGGCGCTGCTCTCCACTTGATCGACGAATGCCTGGAGCAGATCGACCGCCCAGCCTGGCGGGAGCAGAGTCATCTGGCCGAGGTCCTGCGGCTCAAAGGCTGGATGTTGATGCGCGAAGGCCGAGGTGAGGAGGCCGAGCTGCAGCTCCGTGCCTCGATCGACTGCGCGCGCCAGCAGCAGGCCAGATCCTGGGAGTTGCGCAGCTCGACTACTCTTGCCGGATTGTTGGCCGGGCGCGGCCAGCGCGACGCCGCACGCGAGCTGCTCGCGCCGATCTACGGTTGGTTCACCGAGGGGTTTGGCACGAAGGACCTGAAAGATGCAAGGGTGCTGCTCGAGCAGCTGAAGTAGGACAGCCCTCGCGCACTGAGCAACACGCTAGCAGCTCTGCAAGAGCCGCGGATGGGGAGAAAGGTATGCTGGGTGCAATGAGGCACAACCACTGGCTACTACTCCTGCTCGCAGCCCTGCTATGCCCTTTCAACTCGGTTGCGCAGACTAAGCGCTACGATCCGGGCGCATCCGATACCGAGATCAAGCTCGGTCAAACCATGCCTTACAGCGGCCCGGCGTCGGCCTATGGAACCGTCGGCAAAGCTGAACTGGCCTTCTTTGAAAAGATCAACTCGGAAGGCGGCATCAACGGCAGGAAGATCAAGCTCATCAGTCTGGATGACTCGTTCAACCCAGCGAAGACCGTCGAGCAAACACGCAGGATGGTGGAAGAAGACCAGGTACTGGCGCTCTTCAACGCGATGGGACCCGGCCAGCTGGCGGTCAAAAAGTACGTTAACCAGAGAAAGGTTCCGTTCCTCTTCGTTGCATCCGGTTCGACGGAGTGGGACGACGCGAAGCAGTCTCCCTTCACTGTGGCCTTCTTGCCCTCATTCGAGGGCGAGGGCCGCGCGTTCGCCCGCTACATACTCAACGGCTTCCCCAAGGCCAAGGTTGCCGTGCTGGCATTCAACGAGGAGCTCGGACGCGAGGGCCTGCACGGCCTCGAGACGGCGTTCAAGGAGGCCGGGGCCAATCCCATCGTCGCGGTGGCGTGGGTCGAACTGAATGACCCGACGGTGGATTCCCAAGTGTTAGCGTTGCAGGCCTCGGGGGCAGAGGTACTGGTGACTTTCGTCGCCGGAAGGGCTGGGCCACAAGCGATTCGGAAGGTCCACGACCTAGGGTGGCGGCCCGTTCATTTGGTGAGTTTCGTCTCGAGCTCCATCGAAGGCGTCCTCAAGCCGGCGGGACTCGAGAATTCGATCGGCATCGTGACCACTGGCTGGCTCAAGACGCCGCTCGACCCGACGTGGAAGGACGATCCCGGCATGAACGAGTACCTGGCCTGGATGCGGAAGTTCTATCCGGATGGCAACCCGGCAGATTTCAACAACGCCTATGGCTACTCTGCGGCGCAAGCCATGGTCACCATCCTCAAAAAATGCGGTGACGATCTCACGCATGAGAATCTGATGCGGCAGACCACCAGCATCCGCGATCTGGAGCTACCGCTGTTGCTGCCCGGCATTAAGGTCAACTCCAGCCCGACCAGCCATCGGACGATCAAGCAAGTACAGATTGAGCGATTCGACGGCAGCCGATGGGTGCCAATCGGGGAAGTCTTTCAACCGTGAGGCTGCCAGCTATCACGGCTGAAACACATCGCCAGCTCGCAGAGCGGCTTCGCCCACATCCCGGTACCATGTGTAGATGCGGCTATCGAGTATAGGCGGGCGCTGGTGAAGCCCTTGCACGCCACCATCCCCGTGCGCTTCGTCTCTCTGCGCACTCTGATTGAGATGAAACGGCAGGCAGGGCGGCCCCAGGATCTCGCCGATATAGAGCAGCTGCGGACGCAAAACGACAAGGACGCCGATGCTTGAAGCCAACGCCGACGACATCGACTGGAGTCTGACCACGTGGGAAGGTGCCAGGCGCGAGCAGCTGCGGCGCTGGAGCGCGCTCCCGTTAGAGGAAATTCTGCTGGCGCTCGAGGAGATGCAGGACTTGGCCGAGTGGCTGTGCCCGGGCGCTATCGAGGCCCGTGCCGCGCAAGGACCCAGCGCTGACCGCTCATAAGGAAGCGCTGCATACGGCACACTGACCGACGGTTTCGCGCGGCGTCGAGCCCCACGCGGACATCAGAGCGCATGCAAATAGACTCGACGGCGCAAAGCCTTCCGGCTTGGCCATTGAGCAGCCGACCCGGTACATGCTCGTCGTCAACCTCAAGACCGCCAAAGCCCTCGGGCTGACCATTCCGCAGTCGATTCTTCTGCAGGCCGATGAGGTGATAAGGTGATTTACGGCATCTGCAAAAGTATTCTCATTACCTTAGTCGCGATCGGGTCCGGTTTCGCCTAAGCTGACCAAGGCCGAAAGCTGCCGACAATCGGGATGGCCGTACCGGTGGACCGAGCGACAGCAGAGCCGTTCCAAGGGGCTTTCCGCGAAGGGTTGCGCAATCTCGGCTACGTTGACGGAGAGAATGTAATCATCATCGAGCGTTTCGCGAACGGCGATCCCGCGAAACTGCGCAAGTTGATCAAAGAGCTAATCGCGCTCCATGTCGATGTTCTCATGGGTGAAGCTCCACTGCTGAAGGAGATGACAACAACCATTCCGATTGTGTCCCCGACGATGGGAGATCCCGTAAAGACCGGACTCGTCGCAAGTCTCGCGCGCCCAGGGGGGCAACCTCACCGGCGTTTCGGGGCAAACCTACGATATCTGGCCAAAACAACTGGAGTTGGCGAAGGAATTGGTGCCGAACCTGAGACACCTCTGTTTACTGTTCGACAAGAACGATGAGCCTAACGCGGTGACCAACGCCAATACTGAGTTCCGTGCATTAGCTAGCGGCATCGGGATCACCGTCCGCACTCTCCCAGTTGGCTCTTTGGACGATCTTCGGGCCGCGCTGAAGACAATTCGGAAGGAGCGACCGCAAGCGCTCATCGTCTGGGCGTCACCTCTTTTGTATCAGCATCATCAGATGATCATGGGCTCTATAGCGCATCGAACGCCTGTGGTTGGCGAAGGGCGCGAGTTCGCGGAGGCTGGAGCATTGCTGACCTACTCAGTGGATTGGCTCGACATGTACAGACGTAGCGCCGTGTACGTGGTCAAGATTCTGAAGGGTGCTAAGCCAGGGGATCTGCCAATCGAGCAGCCGACCAAGTTCGAGATGATCGTCAATCTCAAGACCGCCAAGGCCCTCGGGCTGATCATCCCGCAGTCGATCCTGCTGCAGGCCGACAAGGTGATCCAGTGACGCGACGCCGGGTTTTGCTCGTCCTCGCTCGTGGCCTCGCTGGTCTGACCGTGGGTGCATTCGGGTCACGGCTCGGGCGCGCCGCAGACCCGGCGCAGAAGGTCGTGCGCCTGGGCCTCATCGGCATGGAATCGCCTTCCAACGCCCCGCGTGGCCTTAGCGTATTTTGGCAACGGCTGCACGAGCTGGGCTGGATCGAAGGCCAGAAGATCATCATCGAGCAGCGCTGGGCGGAAGGTCACCTCGATCGACTGCCCGCTCTGCTGGCCGAGGTGATCGAGCGCAACGTCGATGTGATCGTCACCGGCAGCACGCCAGGCGCGATCGCAGCCAAGAACGCGACGAGCACGATCCCGATCGTCGTCATAGCGATGGCCGATCCGGTCCGCTCCGGAGTTGTGGCGAGCTTGGCTCGGCCCGGCGGCAACCTGACCGGGACGTCCATGGGGTACGGGGAGGACTTCAGCGGCAAGTGGCTGGAGTTGCTCCAGGAAACCGTTCCGCGGCTTACCACCGTCGCGATGATCGTGAACCCGGACAACGTAGTAGGTCGAGATCTAGCTAAGGACGCCGAGGCCATCGCGCCGAAGCGGCACCTGAAGGTCCAGATCATTGATGTGCGCAAGGCGGAAGCGCTCGATGGCGCCTTCGAGCAGGCGAGTAGACAGGCACAGGCGGTCCTGCTACATGCCGATGGACTTGTCACCTTGCGCTACCAGCGGCAGATCACGGCACTTGCCGCCAAGCACCGCCTTCCCGCTATATACAACTCTCTCTCTTTTGTGGACTCGGGTGGGCTGATGGCGTACGCGCCCGATCTAACTGTTCAGTTCCGGCGCGCAGCGGATTACGTCGACAAAATACTCAGAGGTGCCAAGCCTGCCGACTTGCCCATCGAGCAGCCGACTCGATACGTGCTCGTCGTCAACCTCGGCCAAGAACGCGACGAGCACGATCCCGATCGTCGGCATTGCGATGGGCGATCCCGTCCGCTCCGGGTTGGTCGCCAGCCTGGCCCGGCCTGGCGGCAACCTGACCGGGGTGTCCATGGGGTACGGGGAGGACTTCAGCGGCAAGTGGCTGGCGTTGCTCCAGGAAGCCGTTCCGCGCGTGTCCACCGTCGCGCTGATCCTGAACCCGAACAACTCGCTGGCGAGAGATCTAGCTAAAGGTGCCGAGGCCATCGCGCCGAAGCTACACCTGAAGGTCCAGATCATCGAGGTGCGCGAGGCGGAAGCCCTAGATGGCGCCTTCGAGCAGGCGCGAAGACAGGCTCAGGCGGTCCTGGTGCAGGCTGATCCACTTTTCGTACAGAACCGGGGGCAAATCACGGCGCTTGCCGCCAAGCACCGCCTTCCCGCTATGTACAGCCTTCTTTTTTTCGTGGACTTGGGTGGGCTGATGGCGTACGCGCCAGATTTTCTCTGTGATGTTCCGGCGCGCAGCGGACTACGTCGACAAAATACCCAGAGGCGCCAAGCCTGCCGACCTGCCGATCGAGCAGCCGACTCAATACGTGCTCGGCGTCAACCTCAAAACCGCCAAAGCCCTCGGGCTGACCATCCCGCAGTCGATCCTGCTGCAGGCCAATGAGGTGATCCGGTGATCCGGCGCGGTGTTTTGCTCGTCCTCGCTCGTGGCATCGCTGGTCTGACTGCGAGCGCGCTCGGCTGGCGATTACGGCGCGCTGCGGAGCCCGCGGAGAGGATTGTGATCTGGAATGCAAACACATTCCAAAACCAGCCCGCGCGAGGCACTGCTGGCAACGTGCTGAAGGCCCGATTGAACGAGCTGTTTTGTCCTAGAAATCTTACGAGCAGCCTTCGGATCGTCATCCTCGCCGTTGCATTGGCGGCCGCGCCAGGCGCCACGCAAGCTCAATCCGAAACAAAGGTGTATCGGATAGGAATTCTCACCGAAGTCCGTGCAGAAGACGCACAACCTTTCCTCCGGCTATTGCGGAACGCATTGCGTCAACGCGGGTACATCGAGGGCCAGAACGCGGCTTTCGAGTTCCGGGGAGCAGCGGAAAAGTTTGATCTCCTTCCCCACCTCGCAAGCGAGCTTGTGGAAAGCAAGGCCGATATCATCCTCGCCTTCAGCACACCGCCAGCGCTAGCGGCAAAGCAAGCCACTACAACAATTCCGATCGTCACCATGTCCGCCGATCCCATTGGGGCGGGGCTCGCCAACAGCCTCGCGCGTCCCGGCGGCAATGTTACCGGGGTCTACCTTCCGCTAGTGGATATGGCTGCGAAGAGGCTACAGTTGCTCAAAGAAGCCGTGCCGAGCCTCACTAGCGTCGCGATTCTATTGAACCCTCACAACTCGACGGCGCGACTTCAGGCGAAGGCTACGGAAGCCGCGGCACATTCGTTGCGAATTGCGACTTTCTCGGTCGAGATTTCCAATCAGAACGAACTAGACCATGCATTCCAGGTCCTCGTGGCCAACCGTCCTCACGGCTTGATCGTAGTGCAGGATCCCGTCATGTTCACGGCAGCGAAGAAGCTTGCCGAGTTCGCACTCAAGAATCGGCTTCCAGCATTTCATCCATATCGCACGTTCGTAGATGCAGGAGGCCTGATGTCGTACGGTGTTAGCTTGCCTGGTGTGATCGAAACGGCTGCCCTCTATGCAGACAAGATCCTGAAGGGTGCCAAGCCAGCGGATCTGCCGATGGAGCAGCCATCGCGTTACGAGTTCGTAGTCAACCTCAAGACTGCGAAGCATCTCGGCATCACGATCCCCGAATCAATCCTGCTGCGCGCCGATGAGGTGATTCGATGACTGAGCGCGTGTTTATGTGCTCGGCGCAGCAGATGCAGGAGACGACATCCCTTTCACCGCCCTCATCGTACCGGCGCAGCACATAGCAGCTATTCCCCAGGAAAAACACGACTGGGGCGCATAGCTGGGGTCGAGCCGCATGGCCTTCTTGGCGAGCCCGATCGCTTCCTCTGGCCTTCCAGCTAGAATTGTCTACCGGTGCTATGGTCTGACGGTAGCAAGGGAATAGTTGTCAGCTCAGGAGAGCTCAATGAAGAGCATTCTCTGTCTTCTCGGCATTCTGATACGCGGTTTTGGTTGGGCAAGCTGCGCCCTGGCCCTGAGTCCGGGCGATCGCGTCGACAACTTCAGGCTGCTCGACCAGCGTGGAGCGTCGCATGAGCTGTACTACTCGTCCGACGCCAAAGCGGTGCTGCTCATGACGCATGGCAACGGCTGCAGCATCGTGCGCAATGCGCTCCCGGCGTTGCGGGAGATTCGCGACCGGTATCGAGCCCAAGGTGTCGAAATTCTATTGATCGACTCGAACCTGCAGGACGACCGCGATGAGATCGCGCAAGAGGCCGCCGAGTTCGGCATCGATTTCCCGATTCTGGTGGACGAGACTCAGTTGGTCGGCGAGTCGCTCGGAGTCACCCGCACGGCGGACGTCTTCGTCATCGATCCGAAGACCTGGAAGCTGGTCTATCGCGGCCCGATCGACGATCGCCTCGCGTACGGAGCGCAGAAGGCCGAGGCGACCAAGCACTACTTGTTGGATGCGCTCGATGCGCTGCTCGCCGGGAAGCCAGTCGGTGTCGCGGAAGCCGACGCAGTGGGCTGCCTGGTCAATCTGCCTGAGCGCGATCAAAAGGCCGCGCACGCTCAGATCTCCTACTCGGACAGTATTGCGCCATTGCTCGTCGACCGGTGCGCCATGTGCCACCGGGCAGGCGGGGTGGCGCCCTGGGCGATGACCAGCTACGACATGGTGCGTGGCTTCGCACCGATGATCCGGGAAGTCGTTCGCACCAAGCGGATGCCCCCGTGGCACGCCGATCCGCACTACGGCAGCTTCGTCGGCGATCGCTCGATGTCGGTCGAGGAGGCGCGCACGCTCGTGCACTGGATCGAAGCCGGTGCGCCGCGCGGTTCCGGGCCCGATCCGCTCCCGCTGCAGGACAAAACCTGGTCCGAGTGGTCGTTGGGGCCGCCCGATCTCATCGTGGAAGTTCCCGCCTACCAGGTGCCCGCCACCGGGGTCGTCAACTATCAGTATCCGCGCGCTCCGAATCCTTTGGGCCGCGACGTCTGGATTCGCGCGATCGAGATCATTCCGGGCAATCGAGCCGTTGTGCACCATGTGCTGGCCGGTATCGATGACCCCGGGAATGGCTCGCAGCGGGCCATCAGAGGTCAGATCGGAGAGCTGGGCGGGTACGCACCGGGCAAGAACGCGGTTCCATACCCCGCGGACAGCGGAATCCTGTTGCGGAAGGAAGCAAGCTTCCGCTTCCAGATGCACTACACGCCGAATGGGAAGGCGGCGACCGATGTGACCCGCGTGGGCTACTTCTTCTACGACAAGCCGCCGAAGTATCCGCTGCACATGACCATGCTGATGACGCCTTCCCTGGCGATTCCGGCTAACACCAAGGCGTACACGGAAACGGTCGAGCACGTCTTCGACCGCAACGTGGTGCTGTTCAGTCTGATGCCGCACGCCCACCTGCGCGGCCGCTCGGCCAAGTTCACGGCTTACTATCCCGATGGCCGCGAGGAAGTGCTTCTATCCGTGCCCAAGTACGACTTCAGCTGGCAGACCACCTACGCTTTGAATCCGCCGAAGCCCATTCCCGCGGGCACTCGTATCGTGTTCGAGATGACCTGGGACAACTCGGCGCAGAACCACGCCAACCCCGATCCGAATCGCATCGTGTACTGGGGAGAGCAGACCTGGGACGAGATGAACGTCGGCTGGATGCGCTATCGCTACGGGGACGAGACCGCTGACACCGCTAGCGGTGCTCAAAACCTCGCCGAGAAGGGGGCTGCTGAAGGGACTCGCTGACGGGCAGGAAATCCAGCAGCACGACCGCGAGCGCGATCCGGCTTCGGCCGAGCGAGGTAGCGGTAGCACTCATCGAATGTCGGACGATCGGTATGCGATCTGTAAGACCGCTTCCGGCACACTGGCCGTCTTCAAACGATCTACCTGGCTCCGGGCCGACTCGATGCTCGCTTTCTTGACGACACGCCTCACACGTCCGCCGCACGCCTGCCGCTCCGACAAGTCTCTGGCTTGAGCCGGGTGCCGGGGAATCGGTGAACGTGAGCCCCTCACGCCATTGCGTTTGACAATTTCGCGATCCGGCGCTTGACCTTGCGCGAAGAAGTGAACGCTTTCAGCGCACTACTTGATTTAACGCAATTGACATTCTTGCCTCCGCCTCAAGGACAAGCGAGTGTGGCACGCGGTATCCGGGCCTCCCTGGAGTCATCTCCTCGCTTTCGCATCCTGCTAACCGGCGTCGTCGCAGCCGTAACAGCACAATGTCAATTGCATCGGCATCGACTTTCGGCTAGCTTACGCACTGGGTGGCGGAGTGTGCCAGGTAGGGTAGAACCCCGCCGGACGCAAGTTGAGGGAGGACCCAGGATGGCCTGCGAGTTGCGCCGCCGGGTGAGTGGTGTTGCCGAAAAGTTTGGCTGCACTTCGAACGCCAGCGGCTTCAGCGCGTACCTTGGCATCCGGCGAACGCGCCGGGGTCCGGTCCTCGTGGCGGGGTCGTTGAGCGCTTGGCGCACCGTCATCCTGAGCTTGTTAGTGCTCCTTTGCACCAGTGCGCAGGCCGATCTCATCGTCACGTACGCCCAGACCGATCTGCCCGACCTGGTCCCGGGATCGGACCTGCGCCGATATGACTACAAGTTGACGGGCTACACCTTCAACGCGGGCGACAGCCTCTCGGTCTATTTCGGCTACGGGCTGTATCGCGACATCCACCCGGTCTCCGGCCCGCCTGGGTGGCTGATCGATGCCGCCGAGCCCGACCCGCTGCTCGGCCCCGGCATCTTCGTAGCGCAGAGCCCGGCGGCTGACGACAGTCCCAGCTTCGCGTTCGCAGTGTCTTTGGTCTGGACCGGCACCGGCGCGCCGGCAGAGCAGACGTACCAGATTCTGGGACCCGAATTCAACAACATCGCCGGTGGCATAACCGAGGCGACAGCCGTTCCCGAGCCCGCCCCCATCGCTCTGCTGCTCGCGGGCATTGCCCTCGTCGCGGTCGCGCGGCGCACACGAGGCCGATAAGTGGGCCCACCTCGGCGCCGGCCATGGCCGATCCTGCATGCCGCAGGAGCTCTCGCTCTCGGAGCCGTGTTGTTCGGCGCCGGTTTCGCCCACTCGGACCAGCCCAGCAAGCAAGTTACGAAACCGGAGCGCGCCGCGCGACCAGCAGTAAAGAAACAACGCGATGCAAAGCCTCCTGGCGCAATTGAAAGATCGGCGCCGGCCGCACCGGAGATGGCCGGCTGCCCAGTCGACGAACCGGCAGCGGCGGCCACGGCCCGGGCGCCCGTCGAACCGCCGAAGCTCGCCCCGGCCAAGCGCGTCAAAGCCTGCCTGATCGCGCCGAAGGATGCCCTCGCGCGTGCGGACAAAGGCCGCCTTTTGCTGGTCGATGTGCGACCCGCCGCCCAATTCGACCAGTTCCGGATCCGCAGTTCCCTGAACATCCCGGCCGATTTCGTGAAGACGAAGAGCTTCCTCAAGCAACAGCCCTTCGCCCTGGTCGCCGAAGGACGGGACTCGGGATCGGTGGAGGAGCTTTGTTCGAGATTGAAGGCCGCCGGGTTCGCGCATGCGGGCGTCCTGCATGGCGGACTGAACGGCTGGCGTCGCGCCGGGGGCGTCGTCGAGGGCGACCTGCTCGCGCAGCGGCACTTGAATCGCATGTCGCCCGTCGAGTTCGCCTCCGAGCGCGCCTACCCCGATCTGCTGGTGATCGATCTCTCGGAAGCGCCCGGCAACGACGCGAAGACGTTCTTCCCCGGTGCGCTGAGTCTGCCCGTCGGCACGCCCGAAGATCGGCTGATCGCAGCGGTCAAGACGGCCGTCCGCAAGCGCACGGGCAAGGGCGCGCCGCTCAGGCTGCTCGTGGTCGACAACGACGGCAGCAGCTACGAGAAGATCGAAAGCGCCGTGCAGGAGGCTCTGCCGAACGAAACGTATTTTCTCGAGGGCGGGCTGGCTGGCTACAAGAAGTTCTGGCGTGAGCAGGCGGCCGTGTGGGCGGCTACCGCTCAGCCGCGCCGGAGGCCGGGATGCGGGGTCTGACGATTGCGCTCACGCTCTCGGTCTTGGCAGCGCTCGAGTCACCGGCGGGCGGCGTCGACACTGCCCGGAGCGAAAGTAACGCGGACGCTTCGGCGCCGCCAACGGCACCTGCTGCTGCCGATCTCTATCCGATCAAACGCCATATCCGCTATCGCTTCACTCTGCAGAACAGTGAGGCGCACGTTCTCGAGCACGCCAGCCTCATCGCGTACGCCCCCGTCAAGAGGACCTCGACGCAGCGGGTCGACGGCCTCGCCGCTACCGTGACGCCCACTATCCAGCTGGATGCGTCCGGGAATCAGATCCTCGATTTCCATTTCGACCCGCTGGCCCCTTATGCGACCAGGGTGGTGACCGTGGAAGCGCAGCTGTCGCTGACCGACAAGCCGGTGCCCGACCAGCTTCCCGCGCTTCTTCAGGCTGCCTATACACGCTCGGAGCGCTACATCGAATCGGAAGATCCGCGCATCGCAGCCATCGCGAAGGACTTGAAAGCCAGCAATGCGCTGCAGACCGCCCGCAACCTCTACCAGTTCGT
>JBGPMS010000030.1:0-26247 GCA_041487115.1 Gammaproteobacteria bacterium | reverse complement strand
GGCACCCAAACCCTGTGGCTAGGACTGCAGCGCCTCGATGACATCACCGCCATGTACCAAGTCTTCACCATCGCGTTTGCACGCCCACCCCCCGCGGTGTCCAGCGGGTGGACTTATGGGTAAAGATCAGCCCTTGATGGGAGAGGGGATCTTTTGCCTGGCCTTTACTTGGCTTCCTCCGCGTCCTCCTCCCGCTTGGCGATGTTGGCCAGGATTTCGGCGCCGCGGTTGGCTGCCGGCAGGCCGCGGAAGAGAAAGGCCAGGTTGATCACCGCCTGCATTTCCTCCCAGCTCGCACCGGCGCGGCGCGCAGCGATCCCGTGCAGTTGTGCCGCGTCGCTCAAGTCCATGAGCAGCATGCCGAACAGCATGAGCTGCGCTGTCTTCACGTCGAAGCATTTCGGATACATCCCGTGCTCGCGGATCTTTTCCTGCAGGCCGAGCATGGCCGGGTCGAGGGCGCCGGTTACGTTCAGGCGGGCTTCGATGCGGGGCGGAACGAAGCCGAGCAGCTCGTGGTAGACATGGCCCCGCTGCTCCATGGTTTCCTCGAGGTCGGCGTAGACGCCGATGCGGCGGCGCACGGTAGCGGGGTCGATGCGTGGAGGCAGCATGGCAGCGTTCCTTTGGGTAATGGGGAAGGATGGGGGTAGAGCGACATTATCAGCAAAAATCGATCTCTCGGCACGTGAAGCGCGTCAGCCCCAACTTCCCGCCGGTTCAGAAGCGCAAGCGTATTGCGGCTCGCCAGGGCGCCATCCTGCCGGTAACGCCGCCGTCCGGCGAATCGTCCTATAATCGTCTAATCGTCGTCGCCTCGGTGGCCGTGCCACGCCCCGGGGTCGTCGCCCTGGCAGAAGGATGCCGTTCGCCTTCCTCGACGAGCCTTGGATTCACTCGTTTCGTCATGCGCCCGTCGCGTGCATGCCGGTATTTCCGAGTCAACCGCGTATAGGAGAAGCCACAGTGAGAAGGGCATCGACCGTGATCCGAATTTCCTGCCTGATGGTTCCACTGGTATTCGCTTGGGGCTGCGCCAGCAGTTCGGGCTCCGCCGCCGGCTCCAAGCCGGTTCCCGACAAGGCAGATCAGGCACTGGCCGCGGCGCAGAACGCCCTGCAAGAGGCCAAATCTGCAAGGGCGTCGGCCGACGCGGCGCTGCAAGAGGCGAGGGGCAACCGCGCGAAGCTGGACGAGATCCTGACGCGGCTGAAGAGCGGTGGGGGCTCGACCGACGCCGCCCTGCAGGCGCTGGAAGCGGCGCGCGCTGCCAATCAGACGGCGCAGGAAGCAAAAACGATGGCGCAGCAGGCCCAGCAATCCGCGGACAAGCTCGTCACGCGGCAGGACCGGATGTTCGAGAAGGGAATGCGCAAGTAGGCGCAGCGCAGGCGCTGAACCGGCGGGGAAAGCACCGCCGTCACGCCGTGCCGTTCATCTGCTGCCGCCCGACGCGCGGTCCGGCGCTGCGTCTTGCGAGACGTCGCTGGCTTGCTCCATGACCTGTTCCATGTCGGGCGTTCCCGGTGCGATCGGAACCGGGAAGGTGCGCGCGGCGCGCAGCAGGTCCATCACCTTTTCCCAGTCAACCGCCTCGCCGCGCGGCATGCGGCGCAAGATCGCCTCCACGTACGGCGTGAGGTTTTCGACGCTCGCAGCCCGCTTTTCCGGGCCGCGGAAGACCTGGAGATACGGTACGCCGCCCTGCATCCCTAGCAGAAGCTGTTCGCTGATGACGCGCACGGTGGTGCCGACCGGTACCTGCGGATACAGCGACGCGATGCTCTCGGGATAGAGCCGGATGCAGCCATGGCTGACCCGCATGCCGACGCCCCAGGGCTTGTTGGTGCCGTGGATGATATAGCCGCCCTTCAGGCCGAGGTACAACGCATACTTTCCCAGCGGATTGTCCGGCCCGGGCGGGACCTGCGCTGCGAGCCAGTGCCCATCGGCGACGTGCTCTTCACGGATGTCCCGCGACGGGCGCCACACCGGGTCCACCGCCTTTCGGATCACCCGCGTTTCGCCCAGAGGTGTGGTGGCATAGTCGGTTCCGATCCCCACCGGAAGCGTCACGACTTGCGCCGGCTTGCCACGCGGTGGTGGCGGGAAATAGAACAGGCGAAGCTGCGGCAGGTTGAGCACGATCCCACGCCGCGGGCCCGGCGGCAGCACGAACTGCGTCGGCAGTACCACGCGCGTCCCTTCGTCGGGAACCCAGGGGTCGATGCCCGGGTTGGCCGAGGTGATCTCGCCGTAGCCGAGTCCGAAGCGCCGCGCGATGTCGAGCAAAGTGTCCCCCCGCTTGGTGACGATCGCCCGCACTTCACCTACGAGGTCGGTTCCGCGCGGTGGCAGAGGAAAGGTTTCGCTCCCGGCATGGCTCGCGAACAGCAGCAGCGAGCTGGCGAGTACGAGCGCACAGGTCGTCGATGGATTCGGCATCACGCGGGAAGGATAGCAGCGTGCATGGTCATCGGGCAGCAACGATGCCGACTTCGACTAACCGTGATCGAACGCCGCGGCGAAGCAGGCCAGGCGCCGCGCGTGTATCGGCAGCTGGACTGCCATCGCGCCGCCTGCTGCCAATACGACGCGAACAGGTGGCTCGACCGCCGACGGCGCTGCGTTCGCTACCTGCTGCCGAGCCCCGCGGGCGTGGGGCTAAAGAATCAGCGTGCGGCCTGGGTCTCGACCGCCGCGGAGGCCTGTTTGCGCGGGCGCTGCGGCTTGGCGAGCTTCGGACTTTCGAGCGCGCCGACGGCCTTGGCGCGGGACTGGTCGCAATCGTACTTCGGCCTGGCGCGCATGCACGCGGCGTAGTCCTCGGCAATCTTGCGTTCGGCGTCGGCCCGAGTCCCGGCCTCGGACGGCGGCGCCGGCTGGGCAGCGGCCGGGGGAGTGGGTTCGGCAGGCACCGCCTGGTTCACGGCGGCAGCGGCAACAGGTTCGGTCTGGACGGGCGGGGCGGATACTGCCGCAAGGGCAGGCCCAGTGCGCGGCGCGTGTGCCCGATGCTCCGATACCGCGGGTGTCGGAGCTTCCGCCTGCTGGCCCGCGGGTTCCGGGTCGGCCAGGCGCGACAGCGCGCGGTCGCGCTCGTCGGCGCAGAAAGACTTGTCCTTGCGCGTCTTGCGGCAGCTTTCGTATTTCTTCAGGACTTCCACGATCGGCGCTTTGAAACGGGTGGTCAGGCCGGTGGGGCCCTGCAAGAACTCGATCTGCTTCTCCGAGATGTTCCCGTACTGGGAGCGCAGCTGCGTCAACATCGCCTGCTTCTCCTGCTCGTCGATCGGGGCGGACTTGGTGTCGGCGGGAGGTATTGTGACGTTGCCCATCAGGTCCTCCCCGCAGGATTCGGCCAGCTTCGATTGCCATGGGACGACGAGCTGATGCCCGTCCTCGCAGCGCAGGACCAGCTGATCGACGTACTTGTTGGGTGCGACCTCCACATGGAAATGGCTTTCCACGATCTGGTAGGCCGGCAGCTCACAGCTGAGCAGGGTCAAGGCACCGGCGGCAAGCAAGGGGTACGTCTTCATGCGCATCTCTCCGTGTGGCGGCTGCAACTGGGGGGTTAACAGCAGGAAGCGCGCCAAGGCGCTTCGGCTCAGCCCTTAACGGCAGACTTGCGCAGGTCTTAACCTGAGACTTGATTATCAATGAAGCTCAGCCGTGCCTGGCTCGCCCGCTGGCCCCCACCACCTAAAATCCTCCCTGCCCCCCTTGCGAAAGGGGGGTTTCCATCCCCCCTGCGCCCCTTTGCGAAGCGGGGCCCTGCGAAGGCCTCCCCCATGTGAAAAGGGGGATCGAGGGTGATTTTGTGTCCGAGGCACGCACGCCAGCATTGGCACCCGGCCGGCCGGGCCGATCCTGCTACGCCCGGCGGGGACGTGGCCCTCGCACCTGTTCATCTGTCCCAGGGGTTAGGCTTCGACCGGTCGATCCCGTACTTTTCGATCGCCCGTGTCACGACGGTGCGGTCCACGGCCCCGTCGTCGGCCAGCGACTTGAGCGCAGCGACGGTAACGTGGAAACGATCGACTTCGAAGAAGGCGCGCAGCGCGGCCCGCGTATCGCTGCGGCCGAAGCCGTCGGTGCCCAGGGTGACGTAGCGCCGGGGCACCCAGGTGCGGATCATGTCCGGCACCGCCCGCATGTAGTCGGTGGCCGCGACAATCGGGCCGGTGGTCGGGGTCAGGCACTTCTCCACCCAGCTCTGCAGCGGTTGCTCGTCGACGTTCAGCCGATTGTGCCGCTCGACGTCCAGCCCCTCGCGCCTCAGCTCGGTAAAGCTAGTCACGCTCCACACGTCGGCGGCGATGCCCCAGTCCCGCTCCAGCAGTTCGCCGGCAGCGATAACCTCACGCAGGATCGTGCCGGCCCCGAGCAACTGGACTCGGCCTTGCACCGCAGATCCACCCTTGCCCTCCGCCTCGACCGGGAGGCTGGAAGAGGAGAGCCGGTGCATGCCGTGCAGTATTCCTTCCTGTGCGCCAGCGGGAATAGCGGGATGGACGTAGTTCTCGTTCATCACCGTCACGTAGTAGAAGATGTCCTCCTGATTCTCCAGCATGCGGCGCATGCCGTCCTGCAGGATGACGGTCAGCTCGTAGCCGAAGCACGGATCGTAGGCCACGCAGTTGGGCACGGTGGAGAACAGCAGATGGCTCGACCCGTCCTCGTGCTGCAGCCCTTCGCCTGACAGCGTGGTCCGGCCCGCGGTGGCGCCCAGCAGAAATCCGCGGCAGCGCGAATCGCCCGCCGCCCAGATCAGATCGCCCACGCGCTGGAAGCCGAAGCAGGAGTAGAAGATGTAGAACGGCAGCATCGGCACGCCATGGCTGCTGTAGCTGGTCGCGGCTGCGATCCAGGAGGCCACGGCGCCGGCTTCGGTGATGCCTTCCTCGAGGATCTGGCCGTCCTTGGCCTCCTTGTAGAAGAGCAGCTCGTCCTTGTCCTCCGGGTCGTACAACTGACCCACCGAGGAATAGATGGCCACCTGGCGAAACAGCGCCTGCATGCCGAAGGTACGCGCCTCGTCGGCCACGATGGGGACGATGCTCTTGCCGAGATGCGGATCGCGCAGCAACTGCGAGAGCATCTGCACGAACACCATGGTGGTGGATTGCTCGCGCCCGCCACTGCCCTCGAGATACTTGGTCAGGGCGGAGAGTGGCGGCGCGGGCAATGGCGGAGCCTTGCCGACGCGCGCGGGCAGATAGCCACCGAGCGCCTGGCGGCGGCTGTGCAGGTATTTCATCTCGGGGCTGTCCGGCCCCGGCTTGTAGAAGCGCAGATTCGTCACGTCCTCGTCGGACAGCGGCAGCGCGAAGCGGTCGCGGAACGCAAGCAGCGCTTCGTCCTCGAGTTTCTTCTGCTGGTGCGCGGTCATCTTGCCCTGGCCCTGGCCCATGCCATAGCCCTTCTTGGTCTGGGCCAGGATTACCGTGGGCTGGCCGGTGTGATTCACCGCCGCATGGTAGGCGGCGTAGATCTTCACCGGGTCGTGCCCGCCGCGCTTGAGCCGGTCGATGTCCTCGTCGGACATGTGCGCGACGATCGCCTGCAGCTCGGGGTACTTGTTGAAGAAGTGCTCGCGGTTGAACTGTCCGTCGGTGGCGGCGTACTTCTGGAACTCGCCGTCGACCGTCTCGTGCAGCCGCTTGAGGATCACGCTGTCGTGGTCGCGCGCGAACAGCGGGTCCCAGTCCGAACCCCACAGGAGCTTGATGACGTTCCAGCCCGCACCGGCGAACAGCCCCTCCAGTTCCTGGATCACCGACCCGTTGCCGCGTACCGGACCGTCGAGGCGCTGCAGGTTGCAGTTGACCACGAAGATGAGGTTGTCCAGCACCTCGCGCGAGGCCACCGACAGGCCGGCCAGCGCCTCCGGCTCGTCCATCTCGCCATCGCCGACGAAGGACCACACCTTGCGCCCCGACGTGGCGAGGATGCCGCGGTTCTCGAGATAGCGCATGAAGCGCGCCTGGTAAATCGCCTTGAGCGGGCCGAGGCCCATGGAGCCGGTGGGGAACTGCCAGAACTCCGGCATCAGGTAGGGATGGCAGTAGGACGACAGGCCCTTGCCTGCGACCTCGCGCCGGTAGTTGTCCACCTGCTCTTCGCTGAGGCGGCCTTCGAGGAAGGCGCGGGCGTAAATGCCCGGTGCCGAGTGGGGCTGAAAGTAGATGAGATCGCCCGACTGGCCGGCGCGGAAGAAGTGGTTGAAGCCGACCTCGAAGAGGTCGGCGGCCGACGCGTAGCTCGCGATATGGCCGCCAAGCTCGGAGGAGAAGTTGTTGGCGCGCACCACCGTCGCAAGAGCGTTCCAGCGCACCAGCGCGATCAGCCGCTGCTCGGTTTCGAGGTTGCCCGGGAACTGAGGCTGGTTGGCGAGCGAGATGCTGTTGCAGTAGGGGGTGCTCCAGACCGGCGGCAGCGCCACGCGTTGAGCACGGGCGTGATCGAGCAGCTTGCGCAGGATGAACGTGACGCGCTCGCGCCCCTCGTGCTCGAGGACCGCATCGAGGGCCTGCAGCCACTCCTTGGTCTCCGTGGGATCCGGGTCTTGCGGCAGGACGGCCCAATGGCCGGAGAAGCTCAAGTCGGACAGATCGGTCATTATCAGGAGTTAGAGGTGAGGAATCAGGAATCAGTTGTCAGGGGTCGGGAGTCCGCCGCATGACGCTGCGAATCGTACCCCGTTTCGCGCAGCAGGTGGTTTGGTATGCCCTGGCATTCATGGCTCGTTTCGACAGATAATGCTGCAAGAGTCAAAAATACAGGCAGGAAATGGTGTTCATGGAACTCGATGCGATAGATTGGAAGATCCTCGGCCTGCTGCAAGCGGACGCCCGCATCTCCAACGTGGACCTCGCGGGCAAAGTGGGCCTGTCGCCTTCTCCTTGCTTGAACCGAGTGCGGGCGCTGGAGAAAAGCGGTTACATCAGCCGCTACGTCACCCTGCTCGATCCGCTCGCGGTGGGGCTCAAGGTGAGCGTCTTCATCCAGGTCACGCTGGAGAAGCAGATCGAGGCGGCATTGGAGACCTTCGAGCGGGCGATAAGCGATCGTCCCGAAGTGATGGAGTGCTATCTGATGACCGGGGACGCGGACTATCTTCTGCGCGTGGCGGTGCCCGACCTGCAGGCGCTCGAACACTTCATCCTGCGCTTCCTCTCGCGTGTGCCGGGCGTGGGCAACATCAAGTCGAGCTTCGCGCTCAAGCAGGTGAAGTACCAGACGGCCCTGCCGTTGCCGGGCTCGACCGGAACTGCGAAAGCGGAGCAGGGCAGCCCGAAGCCGAAGGCTCGCAAGAGTTAGCCTAGCCAAAAAAAACGCTGCGATGGTTCCCACCGCAGCGCTGCTTCCCCCCTTCTGCTGCCGACGCCAGGCCGGCAGCGCCCTGCGCCGCTGATTACTCTTGCTTGTTCGCCGCGCAGTTGAACTCGAAACTGACCGGTGTTCCCGCCTTCCCGCTCGCCGTTTGCGGCGTGAACTTGAACGTGAAGTCGGTCGCACTGAACGTTACTTTCTCGAAGATCCTGGCCGGATTGTTCTGGTCGGTCTGGTCGATCTCCGTGATGACCACGTCCTTGAGGCTCACTACGTAGTAATTGATCTCCTGCGCGCCGACTGAGCGGAACGTGAGCACCCCGGTCTTGATGTGCTGCCCGCTGGTGACGGCTTTGATGAGCAGAGGACTCGACTTGTCGATGTTCTTCATCACCGTGATGTCGCCGCACGTCACCGTCCCTGCGCCCCCACCTGCGCCGGTAGAAGCCGCAGTGGTGTTCTTGAAGCTCTGGGTGTAGGTCAGGATGTCGATCTGGTTCTTGTGCTTGGCATCCGTCGAATCGCCCTGGATCCCGTCCAGATCGAGAAAGACGTCGGCCAGAGCACTGGTTGGTGCTGCGGCTCCTGCCGCGATGGCGCCGGCGAGTAGCGGTCGCGCGATCAGCGCTGCGAGACCGGCCTTTGGTTTCGTTTCAGACATGGGTTCTCCCTGTTTCAGGTTTGGTTCAGCGCAGTTGGGGCGTCGTGTACGCGAGAGCCCGGCCCCGCTCTGCTCCCCTTGCGTGTCGCACGCGACACATTGGTTTATTGTCGGCGTCCGGGGTGCAGCCTGCAAGCATGACGTGCGGTTTTGACAATCCTGCAACCAGTCTTTCAGGTAAAGCGACATTCTCCGCCGTGTTTCGGCAAAGCCGGGCGCATCCGCAGCCCCAGCCTGCCGTATAGTTGCCTCCTCCTCTTCCTGCAACCACCAGGGCTGTTGTCCACCGTGACCGCTTACGACGAGATCATATATCCGAGCCAGCCGCGTGCGGACACGCATCCGGAGCGCCTCGCCACCATCGCGACGTTGTTCGGCATGACCCCTGCGCCGGTCGAGCGCTGCCGTGTCCTCGAGGTTGCATGCGGCGATGCGGGAAACCTCATCCCGATGGCCTATGGGCTGCCCGGTAGCGAGCTCGTCGGCTTCGACCTTGCCGCGCGCCCGATCGAGATGGGCAACCGGACGGCGGCACGGCTGGGCTTGGCTAACCTGTCGCTCGAGCAACTCGATCTCGCGGATTTCCCCGCCGACGCCGGCCGGTTCGACTACATCGTTGCCCACGGGCTCTACTCCTGGGTTCCAGCCCCGGTGCGCGACCGCCTGCTGGGGCTCATCGCGTCCCATCTCGCCCCCAACGGCGTCGCGTTCGTGAGCTACAACGTCTATCCGGGCTGCTATATGCGCCGCATGGTGTGGGAGATTCTCAAGTTCCATACCGATCACCTCGGCGACCCGCAGTCGCGCATCACGGAAGCGCAAGCCCTCACCCGGCTGCTGGCCAGTGGCCGTGACCTGCAGAGCGCCTATGGCACCTTTCTGCATGCCGATCTGGAGCGTCTGTCGCAACGCGACACGTCCTACTTTTTCCACGACGACCTCGCGGCTATCAACGATCCGGTGTATTTCCACCAGTTCGTCGAGCATGCCGGGCGTCACGGGCTGCAGTTCCTGGGTGAGGGCGAGCTCAAGACCATGGGCTACGGCGGGCTCACGCCGGAAGTCCGGCGCGTGCTCGAAGCCTTGGATCCGCTCACGCGCGAGCAGTATCTCGACTTCGTCCGCTTCCGCAGGTTCCGGCAGACATTGCTTTGTCATGCCGAGGTGAAGCTGGAGCGGCAGCCTGGCGCGGACAAGGTTACGCAGTTTCTGTTGGCCGCTGCAGCCGGCATGCGGGTGCGTGTGGGCATGGGCGATGCGCCGGAGCCCGAGACCCCGAGCGCGGCGCAGGCCGTTGCGGACGCATCCGTTCCCGGCGACGAGGCGTTTCTGCAGGCACTTCTCGATGTGCTGAGCGACGCGGCGCCGCGCATGCTGAGCTTCGATGAGCTGGTCGCCGGGGTGAGCGCGCGAGCGGGAGGCGAGATGTTCAAGGCCCGCAGCCCGGACGCCTTCCGGCAATTCGCCTTCGGGGCGGCGCGGGCCGGCGCGCTCGAACTTCATGTGCGCGCGCCTGCGCTGGTGACCGAGCCGGGCGAGCGGCCGGTCGGCAGTCCGATCGCGCGCCTTCAACTCGAAACCGGCGAGATCGTGACCAGCCTGTGCCACGACGCGGTGAAGCTGGACAACAAGGTCGCCTCCACTCTGCTCGCCTTGCTCGACGGAACACGAAGCCGCGCCGCGCTGGTCGAAGCGTTGGGGGGGCTGCTCGAAGGAGACGACGAGTCCTCGCGCCTATCGGCGCTCGACGTTCATCTGCACATGCTGGGAAAGCTCGCGCTGCTCGTCGCGTGAAGCAGCCTCGCCGTTGCCGCTGGCCTATTGAGTTCCGCCGGCCGCCGCGCTCATACACGCGTTGTATCGCTGCGTGACCGCCTGCTCGCAGTCCTGTTTCGTCTGACTGGTAGTCGCGCTCGCGCACGCGCGAAAATCGTTCGCGCGCGCGGCGTTGCACACCCACGGTTCCTGAGTCATCCCTACCATCGGTGCCGGCCCCGCAGGCGACGAGGATGCACCCGGCTGCATGAGAGTTGCTCCCCCGTTGTTGAAGTTGGGCGCACCTGCGCGGGCGAGCTGCGTGTCGGCTGCCAACGCCGCCTGGCCTGCGCTGGCCGCTCCGAACGGCGCGTAGACGAAACGCCAATCCGAGTAGGCGTTGCTGTCCACGAAGTAGGCCTCCGCGAGCTGGAAATTGGCGTTCTTGAGCGGCTTGTCCTTCGACTGGCTGTAGACGCCGAGGATCTGGTCGCCTTGCAGTAGCAGGCCCCAGTCCGGCTTGCCGGTCATCGGGTCGAGGTAGACCCTGCGCAGGTAGCGCTTGATCACGGGGAAGCGCTTGTCTTCGAGCAGGTCCTCGAGCTTGCGCGGGTACTGCTTCACGCCCGGCGAGCCCTCGTAGTAGCGCCCGATGGCTTGCCGGAACTCCCCGCCGATAAACAGCAGTTCCCGCTCGCGCTCGCGTTTCACCGCCGTGCTCCAGACTTCCCCGATAGCGGCGAGCCCGATGCCCATCAGCGCTACCGCTATGAGCAGGCCGACGTAAGTGAACCCGTGCGATCGCTGCATCTTCGATATCCGGCCGAATCTTCCGTGGCTTGACCCGATAGTACTCCTCCTGGGGAACGATGGAGGATGGGGCAGGCCAGACCCCGCCCGCAGCGCGGCGGTAGAATCGGAACGCTTTAGACCCGGGACAGTGCAAATGAACCTCGCCCAATCGTTGTTGCGCGCGCTGGCCGATCACGGGGTGCATGAAATCTTCGGCATCCCGGGCGACTTCGCGCTGCCTTTCTTCAAGGTGATCGAAGACAGCCGCATCCTGCCGCTCTATACGCTGTCGCATGAACCCGGCGTAGGTTTCGCGGCCGATGCCGCCGCGCGCTATCGTGGCGGCCCCGCGGTCGCCGCCGTCACTTACGGCGCCGGCGCGTTGAATATGGTCAACACCGTTGCTGCCGCCTTCGCCGAGAAATCGCCAGTGGTCGTCGTCTCCGCCGGGCCCGGGCGGGGCGAGGCCAAGAGTGGCCTGCTGCTGCATCACCAGGCCAGGTCGCTGGACTCTCAGTACCAGATCTACACCGAGATCACCTGCGATCAGACGCGGCTGGACGACGCGGCTCGTGCCCCGGTCGACATCGCGCGCGTGCTGCGCAGTTGCCTGACTTACTCGCAACCGGTTTACATCGAGATCCCACGCGATATGGTGCGCGAGCCGTGCGGGGCAGTGACGCGGGCGCCGGCGATGCCCTACGACGCGGAAGCGCTGCAGGCCTGTGTGGACGAGATCCTGGCGCGGCTCGCGCAGGCAAAATCGGCGGTGCTGATGGTGGATGTGGAGGTCAGGCGCTTCGGCCTCGAGGAGAAGGTGGCGGAGCTGGCGCGCCGGCTGGCGTTGCCCGTGGTGACTTGCTTCATGGGACGCGGCCTGCTGGCCAGCGCCGACGCGCCGCTGGTCGGCACCTACATGGGGCTGGCGGGAGACGCCGAGATCACGCGCCTGGTGGAGGACTCCGACGCGCTGGTGCTGCTCGGGGTGATTTTGTCCGACACGAACCTCGGCGTGTCCGAGCGCAAGATCGACCTGCGCCGCACCATTCAGGCGCTGAACCGGCGCGTGACGCTGGGCTATCACGTCTATCCCGACATCCCGCTCGATGCACTGGTGGATGCGCTGCTGACCAAGGTCCCGGCATCGCAAAGGCGGTTCAAGGTGCGCAAGCGCGAGTACCCGTACGGACTCGCTGCAGACGACCAGCCGATCGCCCCCACCGACATCGCGCGCGCGGTCAACGATCTGATGGCCGCCCACGGACGCCTGATGATCGCCTCCGATATGGGCGATTGCCTGTTCACTTCGCTCGACATCGAGAACACCCAGCTGCTGGCGCCGGGCTATTACGCGACCATGGGCTTCGGTGTGCCGGCCGGACTCGGCCTGCAGGCGGCGAGCGGGCGGCGGCCGCTGATCCTGGTCGGCGACGGCGCCTTTCAGATGACCGGCTGGGAGCTGGGCAACTGCCGCCGCTACGGCTGGGATCCAATCGTATTGCTGTTCAACAATGCAAGCTGGGAGATGCTGCGCTCCTTTCAGCCGGAGTCGAGCTTCAACGACCTGGACGACTGGAACTTCGCATCCATGGCCGCCGGGATGGGTGGGGACGGCGTGCGCGTCCGCACGCGCGCTGAGCTGCAGCGGGCGCTGGAGCGGGCGGTGGTCACGACCGGCCGCTTCCAGCTCGTAGAGATCATGATCCCGCGCGGGGTGCTGTCCAATACGCTCTCGCGTTTCGTGGCTGCCCTGCGCCGGTCGTCGGATCCGGCCTAGCCCGCGCTCGGGCAGGGCGGAATGAGCGCGCTACTTGCTTTCGGAACAGAGGACTGTCCCGGCGCTTGCTGGCCCGATCCTGGCGGTCATAGACTACTCGACAAGGAGCAAAACTGATGACGGATGCTGCACACGAAACCGCTACCCGCCCATCGAAGCTGACCGGGGTGTTGAGGCTGGTCGGAGCGCTTGCGCTCGCGTTGCTGGCGCTCTTGGCCTTGCTGGTCGTCTTCGATATCCTGCCCCGGGATGTCCTGGGGGAGCTGGCGACAAAGATCCTGCTCGCGGCCTGCATCCTCGGCCTCGCGACTGCCGGCATCGCGTTCCTGACGAGCTCCGGCAGGCGATAGCGTAAGCGGGCTCTTGGTGCAGCCGCGCCTGCGCTTACCCCCTCACCCCTGGTGGGGTGAGGGGGTTCCCGCTCAAGCCATCGACAACGACTGGTAGACCGTCTTTTCGAATCCGTAGAACAGCGACAGCGTCCTCGAGTCCACGAACGGCAGGACCTGCGACAGGTACACCCCGCCCACGCCCGTCTTCGGGTCGATCCAGAAGAAGGTGTTCGCCAGTCCGGCCCAGGCGAGGCTGCCGGCCGGTCGGCCGGTCGGCGCGGTCTCCTCGTTGATCATGAAGCTGAGGCCCCAGCTCTTCGGCATGCCGGGGAAGAACTCGGCGTCGTGCGACAAGGGAGGGATCACGGTCTTGAGCAGCGTCACCTTGAGGTTTCCCATCGCGTTGCGCGACATCAGGTCTACCGTCTCCGGCTTGAGCACGCGGTTGCCGTTCTCTTTGCCGCGGTTCAGGATCATGCGGACGAACTTCAGGTAGTCCCCGGCGGTGGAGTAGATTCCGCCGCCGCCCATTTCGAACTCGGGGTCCTGCGGCATCTCGAAGTCGATGGGAGTGAGTTGGCCGGCATCGCCGCGCTGATGGACCTTCGCCAGCCGTGCCCGCATCTCCGGGGTGATCTTGAACGCCGTGTCGTCCATCCCGAGCGGGCCGAACAGGTTTTCCTGCAGGTAGACGCCGAGCCGTTGGCCGCTTACGGCCTCGACCATTTTTCCCGCCCAGTCGACGTTGATGCCGTACAGCCAGCGCTCGCCCGGATCGAACATGAGTGGTGTGCGCAGCGCCGCGTTCTTGCAGCTTCCGATCCCGGGCAGGCCTCTGGCTTGCTGGTAGCGCGCGCAGTCGGCATTCCAGATTTCGTAGGAGAACCCCGCCGTGTGCGTGAGCAAGTGGCGCAGCGTAATTGCCCGTTTCGGGGCGCGCGTGCGCGGCTCGCCGTTGTCATCCCAGCCGTCCAATACTTGCGTACCGGCGAGATCGGGCACCCAGCGGGTCGCCGGACTATCCAGATCGAGCTTCCCCTGTTCGACCAATTGCATGGCGGCGGTAGCGGTGAGCGCCTTGGTCATCGACGCGATCCAAACGACCGTGTCGGGGGTCATGACGGCTCTCTTGCCCAGAAAGCGCTCGCCGAACCCGCCCTCGTAGATCGTGCCGTTACGGTTGGTGGCCATGGCGACCACGCCGGGAACGTCGCCTGCGTCGACGGCACTGCGCAGCAGCGCATCGGCATTCTGTTGCAGTGAACCTTCGCTGTGAGCGGCCTCGGCGGCTCCGGTGGCGAGCAGGGCCACCCCGGCTTTCAGAAACGTGCGGCGATCGGTACTCATTTGGCTCCTCCTTGTGGGTTTGTGCGTCTGTTGCAAGCACTTAGAGTTGAAAGCTTTTGGACTTCTTCTGGCAGTTCGTGTGGTGCGGGTTGCAGGGTTCAGGACTACGTAAGGTACCAACGGGATTTGCCGTGAAATAGTACTCCCAGATATCCTCGGCGCGGTCGCTGTCTGGATCGTCGGCGGTTGGGTCATCAGGCTGCTGCACGTCGCCTTGGGCCGCACCCTGCTGGCGCGCAAGGTAGAAGGAGCGCGTCGCCGCCATTCCCAACGTCATGACCGAGCCGGCAGCGAGCATCGAGATCCTGGAATTCAATCAGTGGGGCACGACCATCGCGGTGCGGCCCTTCTGCAACAACGCCCACTACTGGCAGGTGTTCTTCGACACGAACAAGGCCATCAATGATGTCGGGGCCAGCGCGAAGTTTGCCGTGCCGGAGCAGCGTGTAGGGATGCGCTCGATCGCCTAGAGATGAATGGCGGCGACGAAGACACCGGGCGCATGTGGAGTATACTCAAACGACAATAAGCGTTCGCGATCGATATGACCAGTGCGGACGCAACCCGGATTTGATTCATCCGGTATTTGATCTACATCGACGAAACGGTTAAGTTCGACAAGGGCGTGCGCCTGGGCAACGGCATGAGCAAGCTTAAGGGCTGTGTCGCACTCGTCTCCGGCAGCGGCCGGGGGATCGGCCGGGCGATGGCGCTCCGTTACGCGCGCGAAGGCGCGACGGTTGTCGTGACCGACCTGGACGAAAGGGGAGCGCGAGCTGTTGCCGAAGAGATTCGCTCGCTCGGCGGCCAGGCCGAAGCGTTTCAGGCGGACGTAGGCAAGCCCGAGCAGAGCACGGCGATGGTTGCCCGCAGCGTCGAACGCTTCGGCCGGCTGGACGTTCTGGTCAACAACGCCGGCGTGATGCGCGTGCGCCCGCTCCTCGAGCTGACCCCCGAGGACTGGGACTTCGTTAACGACGTGAACGCGCGCGGCTTGTTCTTCGCCGTGCAGGCGGGTGCGCGCCAGATGCAGAGGCAGGCGCCCATGGGCGAGGGCAGGCCGCGCGGCAAGATCATCAACATCGCGTCCATCGCCGGGCGCAGCGGGCGTCCGATGTTCGCGGCCTACGCAGCAAGCAAGGCAGCGGCGATCAGCATCACGCAATCCGCCGCGGTGGGGCTCGCGCCCGGCATTACGGTCAACGCCATTTGTCCCGGTGTGGTCGACACCGAGATGTGGCGGCAGATCGACCGCGAGTGGACGCAGTTGGAGCGGCGCCCCTCCGGCACGGCGTGGCAAGACCGCATTCGCGGCATCCCCATGGGTCGCCCCGAGACTGCCGAGGACCTGGTCGGGATGGCGGTGTTTCTGGCCAGCGCGGATTCCGACTACATCACGGGCCAGTCCTACCACGTCGACGGCGGGCTGGCCATGAATTGAAGCGCTATGCCGAAGCCTCCATCCGATCGCGCAACACCACCGCCTTGATCGCGTCCACGATGTCGTCCGCCGACGGGATCACCAGGCGTTCCAGCTTGTCGTTGTAGGGCATGGGCGAGTCCCGTGCGCCGACCCGCAGGATCGGTGCATCCAGCCAGTCGATCGCCTTCTCCGCCACCATCGCGGACACCTCGGCACCGAAGCCCCAGCGCTTCCAGCCCTCGTGCGCGATCACCAGCCGGCTCGTCTTCTTCACCGACCTGATGATCGCGTCCTCGTCCAGCGGCCGCAAGGTCCGTGGATCGATCACCTCGACGTCGATCCCCTCGGCTTCCAAGCGGGTCGCCGCCTGCAGGGCGGGCTCGACCATCGCCATCGTCGCGACCAGGGTCACGTCGCGGCCGTGGCGCTTGATCGCCGCCTTGCCGATCGGGATCGCATAGGCTTCCTCGGGCACGAGCGCCTTCTTCCCGACGTACAGCATCTTGTGTTCCAGGAAGATAACCGGGTTGTCTTCGCGTATCGCGCTGATCAGCAGGCCCTTCGCCTCGTAAGGCGAAGACGGTCCGAGCACGACCAGGCCGGGCACATGCGTGAACCAGGCTTCGAGGCTCTGCGAATGCTGCGCGGCGAGCCGGATGCCACCTCCCTGCGGCCCGCGGATCACGAGCGGCACGGTCGGCTTGCCGCCCAGCATGAAGCGAAACTTGGCCGCCTGGTTGACGATCATGTCCATCATCAAAGTGATGAAGTCGAAGATCTGCACTTCCGCCACCGGCCGCATGCCCGTGATCGCCGCACCGACGGCGCACGCCGAGATAGCTCCCTCCGAGATCGGTGTGTCGCGCACGCGTTCCGGCCCGAACTCTTCGATCAGACCGCGCGTTGCCGCGAAGATGCCGCCGATCTTGCCCACGTCCTCGCCCAGCACGAAGACGCGTGGGTCGCGCGCCATCTCTTGCGCGAGGGCTTCCTTGACCGCCTCGGCGAACGTCAGCTCGCGGGAGGGCGCCGGCTTGGGCTCGGGCGGCTGATAGTGCGGTGCATAGACGGCGTTCTCGAGGTCTTGCAAGGTTGGCTCCGCACTCGCGACACCGAACTCCCGCGCCGCGAGCAGATCGGCGTCGACCTCCGTGCCCACGCGCTCCAGCGCTTCCCGCGTGAAGCCGTATTCGGCCTCGAGCAACTGTTCGAAGCGGGCGATCGCATCGAGCTTGCGCCAGTCCGCCTCTTCGTCCTCCGTGCGGTAGCGCGGAAGATTGGAGCGCATCGAGTGATCGCCCCAGCGGTAGGTGAGCGCCTCGATCAGACTCGGCCCCTCGCCCTTGCGGGCCCGTGCGACGGCCTCTTCCACCGCAGCGTGAACGGCCAGCACATCGTTGCCGTCCACCGTCACCCCTGGCATCGAATACGCGCTCGCGCGCCGGGAGAAGCGATCGATCGCGGTCGAGTCCTTCATCGAGGTGGAGAGCGCGTACTGGTTGTTCTCGCACAGATACACCACCGGAAGCTTCCACACCGAGGCGAGGTTGAGGCACTCGTGGAAGATGCCTTCGTTGCATGCGCCGTCGCCGAAGAACACCACGCCGACCGCACCGTTGCCGCGCAGCTTGTTGCTGAGCGCAGCGCCGGTGCCGATCCCGATGCCCGCACCGACAATGCCGTTGGCACCAAGGATGTTGAGCTCGAGATCGGCGATGTGCATCGAGCCGCCCAGGCCCTTGCAATAACCGGTGACACGGCCCATCAGCTCGGCCATCATGCGATTCAGCGACGCGCCTTTGGCGATGCAATGCCCGTGGCCGCGGTGATGGCTGACCACGAAGTCCTCTTTGGTCAGCGCGGCACACGCTCCCGCGGCTACCGCCTCCTGCCCGACGTAACTGTGCGCGGTACCCTTGACCAGCCCCTCCTTGAACAGGCCCATCACACCTTCGTCGAAGCGACGTATGCGCAGCATGCTGCGATAGATTGCCTCCAGCTCCTGCCTGTCCATGGACTTCTCCCTGTCGGCCGCGCCGAGTTCGTTGTTGTGGGGGTATTCTGCATGATATCCACGCAGTCAACACTAAAAGAGCCGCACTACACTCTTTGTCGGCGACGAGGTTCTCACGATGGCGAGAGGCCCTGCGCGCAATCTGTCGATCGGCCTTGGTCGTTGGCGGCGTCGGGGGAGCGATTTGGAGACAGTGTCCGAACAGGCGATAATGTCCCGTGGCGCCAACTGGTCAGCCGATGTATCACACCGTGCGTTCGAGCAGCAGGCCGGTTCCCACTTCTTCGCACAGGGGAGGTAATCGAGTCGTGCTTGTTCGGCAATCCAAGGCTCATCGGCGGCAGCCGGCGCTGCGTCCGGCCTGGGTCATGCTCTTGTTTTGCACATGGCCGGCCGCGGCAGAGATCGGCCCCGGCGAGAGCCAGTCCGTTCCATCGCCAATACACACCGATGCCGGCCCAGCCGCCCGCTGGTATTTTCAGACGAGCATCTATACGGTGCATTTTCGCACCAGCGACGAGCGCAATAACAACCAGTGGCTCCTCAACCTCGAACGCCAGTCGCCGGCGAACTGGCTCGTCGGCGGCGCGTTCTTTCAGAACTCGTTCGATCAACCCTCCCAGTACCTCTATTTCGGGAAGTTGTGGCGGCCGCTCGATGGGTTCCCGGCGATGCACGTGAAGCTGAGCGGGGGATTGCTCCACGGCTACAAGGGCGAGCACAAGAACAGCATCCCGTTCAACGACTACGAGGTGGCCCCCGTGATTCTTCCGGCTATCGGCTTCTCGGGCCGCCGGTTCGCCACAGAGCTGGTCTTGTACGGCATCAACGGCGTGGTATGGACGGTCGGGGCCTACTTCAAGTGATCTCCTCACGCGAGGTGCCAGCGCGCGGCCCGGCAGTTGGCCTCAAGCGCTGCGTGTGCGCCACCAGGTACCCGAGCAGCAGAACGAAGCAGGCGAGCACGAACACCTTGTTGATGAACCAGTTGGTCCGCCAGATCGTCCACTCGGGCGCCGACAGGAACTGCACGAACTTGGTCACGATGATGGCGATCTCGGCCACCGACACGGTGAGTGCCAGCGCGTAGGTATAGCGGCGCCAATGCAGCAGCGCCCAGCCCAGCCAGATGTGCACCACCCACCAGAAGTCCCAGTAGACGTAGGTCAGGACAGGCGCACCCTCGGCCAGCGCGTAGCCGATGGGAAAGATAAACTTGATGACGAGCGTCCACGCCGCCAGGATGAAAAGAAAGTGGGCGAAAAAAGCGATCACTTTCCGGTTACCCGAATCTCACCGCCGCATCGCGTGTGAGCTTCGCGATCGGAACGCCGGCCGGGCAGGCCGACAGGCACGCGCGATGCGCGCAGCCGAGGCACGCAGTTGCGCCGTCGCCGAGCCCGGCGTATTCGGCGCGAGCCAGAGCGGGGTCGCCGTAATCCACCTCGTACATCCGCGTGCGCAGCACCTCGGCGATGGGCACGCTGACCGGGCAGCTTTCCGCGCAGGCGTTGCAGCCCGGCTGGCAGTAGCTTCCCGCGCGCATCTGCGCGTAGCGCGCGAGCAGATCGAAATCACGCTGGGTGAGCTTGGGGCTGCCGGAGGCGCTCACGTATTCGTCGATCGCTTCCCTGCTGGTCATCGAGATCACCAGCGCATCGACGTGCGGGCTCGACAACACCCAGCGCAGAGCCGCTTGCGCAAAAGTCCCGCCCGGACGCTCGTAGGGGCGCATGTCGTTGAGGCGGCCGCCCATGAGCGTCTTCATGACGATCACGCCCATGTCCTTGCTCTTGGCTTTCTCCAGTACGCGCGGCAGGTCGGTCTGGATTGCAGCCCAATGAAAGGTGTGTCGCACCCTGTCGGTGAACGTCGGATCCTGGCCGAAGCTGTAGGCGACCAGTATGACGTCGACCAAGTCTTTGTCGATGGCGTAGTCGAGGCACTCGACCAGATGGCCGCCGTGGCCGGACATGCCGCGGAAGCGGATCTTGCCCTGGCGCTTGGCCAGCTCGGTGAACTCCCACCACTCCCGGTTTTGCATGCGGTTCACGTCGTTGACGGCGTGGTTGAAGTAGATGTCCACGTGATCCGTCCGCAGACGCTTCAGACTGCCCTCCAGCGCCTTCATCATGTCCGCGCGCGTGTCTTGTGCTCCGGCCTTGGTCTTGGTGGAGAGCACGACCTGGTCGCGCTTGCCCGTCACGGCCTGTCCGATGGCCTCCTCGGCGTTGCCCCAGCTGTAGCTCTCCGCGCTGTCGAAATAGTTGATGCCGCGTTCGAGAGCGTGGCGGACCAGCGCGGGGTCCGAAGAGCTGGCGGAGCCGAAGGAGATGTCGGAGACCTTGAGGCCGGTTCGGCCGAGGCGCACTTGGCGGCGGATGCCGGGAGGAGAGCTCTGCGCGGCAGCCTCGACCCCGGAGAGTCCAAGAGCGGCGGCCGCCCCTATGCGTAGAAAGTTGCGTCGATCGACCATACGCTGCCTCCGATCGTAGGAGATTCAATTCCTTGCGAACAAGAAAGTGCAGCCCGAGCCGCAGGATGGCGCCTGGCGCATCCGGTCTTGATTCGAGGATCAAGCCGCATGGCGGACTGAGATCAGCCGCGCCGCTACCAGCTGTTGCGCAGCTCGCGCAGCTTGATGAATACCGTCTTCGCATCCGGATTGCCCGGCAGATCGGGAAACGCCTCGCGCAGCCTGGCGATGACGGTGGGGCTGTGCAGGCGGAAGAACGTGTTGATCTGTTTCTCGAGGGCCAATGTGGTCACCAGCGCCCGGCTCGGATCCTGATCCCGCACCTGCCCGAGCAGCTGTCGTGCCTTCTTGTTGTCGGGTTCGCGATCGAGCGTGAACCCCAGGTTGTTGGCGATGTAGTCGTGGCCCGGGTAAATTAAGGTTGCGTCGGGTAACTTGGCCAATTGGCTGGCGAACGTCTGATACAGCTCGTTCGGATGACCGCCGTTGTGGCAGTTGCCGGCCCCGGCGTTGAACAGGGTGTCCCCGCAAAACAGGGCGGGCGTGTCGGTGTGCGAGAGCAGGCACACGTGACTCATGGTATGCCCCGGAGTGTCGAGCGCTTCGAGCTCGACCCTGTTGCCAACCTTGATGATGTCGCCGGCCGCAAGGGCACGGTCGATGCTCGGAATACGCTGGACGGCATTCTTGTGGGCCAGCAGCTTGGCACCGGTCGCCGCGATCATCGCGCGATTGCCGCCCGTGTGGTCGCCGTGCTCGTGCGTATTCAGAATCTGCGTGATCTGCCAGCCGTGCTTGTTGGCCGCCGCCAGGCACTTTTCATGGTCCAACGGGTCGACGGCAAGCGCTTCGCCGCTGTCCGGACAAGCGATCAGATAGTTGAAGTTGCGGTACGGGTTCGCGGTCCAGATCTGTTCGACAATCATGCAGGCTCCTCGACTAGATCACTCGCTCGTTGCCGCCGTCGACCGGCAGTTGAGCGCCGGTGGTCTTGGAGAACAGCGGACCGCAGATCTCCGCCGCGAGCTCAGCGACATCGCGGCTCGTGACTTCGGTCTTGAGCACGTTGTTCTTCTTGTATGCGTCGACGCTCATCCCGTAATGTTCGGCGCGGGCCGTCAGAACGTCTTCGTTCCAGATCCCGGTGTCGAAGACCGCATTGGGATGGAGCGTGTTGATGCGGATATTGTCCCCGCCCCATTCGAGCGCAGCGACGCGCGCGATCTGTGTAAGGGCCGCCTTCGAGGCCGAATAGGCGGCAGCCCCCGGCCCGGGTGCCGGGACGTTTTTCGAGCCGATCACCGCTACGCGGCCGCCGCGCGGCGCCAGCTTGAGCAGCGGATAGCATTCGCGCAGCAGCATCAAGTTGGCGTCCAGGTTGACGTTCATCACCTTGCGCCACGCCTCGTTGTCGAGCGCTGCGATGGCCGCGCTGGCCGGAAAAATCCCGGCGTTGAGCACGAGGATGTCGAGGCCGCCGTAGGCACGCGCCGTCTGTTCGAGCGCGCCGACGACCTCCAGCTGTGAGGTCACATCGCAGCGGATGCCCAGGAATTCGGCGCGCCGGTGCAGCGCTGTGATGCGCTCGTTCACGTCGAGGCCGACCACCGCGGCCCCTCGGGCGAGCAAGGCGTCGACGCACGCTCTACCGATACCCGACGCTGCGCCGGTGACCAGCGCCACCTCACCGGTGAATACGGGAGGCTTGCCCGCTTTGCGCAGCTTGGCTTGCTCCAGGTCCCAGTACTCGACATCGAAAATGTCACGTTGTGGCAAGGCTGCGTAGCCACCGAGCAGGCTCGCGCGCTCGATGACGTCGATTGTATGCGTATAGAGGTCCGCGACAATCGCAGCATCTTTGGCCGAACGACCTGCGGCGCCCATGCCGAGCTCCTGGTCGAGGACCACGCGCGGCGCCGGGTCGAGCATGGTCTTGGGTTCCTTGGCTTGCGGCGCATGGCGGTCGAAGTATTCGCAGTACGACTGCGCGAAGCCTTGCACGTCGCGCCCGACCATCGGAACGCGCTTGGTGCGGATCACGTGATCCGGCGTCACCGGGCCTTGCTGGGATGCGGTCGCGACGTCGGGGCGGCGCGCGAACGACAGTGTCCGCGCGTCCCGGTGAACGGCGACGATCAGCGGATTGCCAGCCACGCGCGAGATCTCCGCGCGCAGCGCGGCGATCTGCTGACGCTGCGGCTGTTCGCTAGGGCTCGGGGCGGCGCGCTCGAGCTGCCAGGCGTGGCGCCGCTCGAGATAGCGCTCCGCGAGATCCACCAGCTCGATCATGCGCTCGTAGGACTCTCTGGCGGTCGCCCCGAACGAGAAGATGCCGTGCTTCATCAGCACCATGCCGATCGTGTTCCTGCCGACCTGCTTCGGAAAGCGCTCCGCGCACAGCCGCGCAAGGTCGAATCCCGGCATGACGTAGGGGATGATCACCACCTTGTCGCCATAGATCTCGGCGATGCGCTTCTCCCCGTCGGCGGTATCGGTGATGGCCAGCACCGCATCGGAGTGAGTGTGATCGACGTACTTGTGCGGCAGCAGCGCATGCAGAATGGTCTCGACCGAAGGCGCGGGCGCGGTCGAACGCGTCATGTGCGTCGCCAGCTCGTTGACCATTTGGGGATCGCTCAGCGCCTCGAGCCGCGCGAGCTTCAGAAGGTGCGCCATGCGCACCGGCGAGAACCCGGCCTCCTCGATGAGCTCCAGGTCCCAGCCGCTGCCTTTGACATAGAGGATCTCCTCGTCGTCGCCGACGAGGTTGGTTTGGCGCAGCTTGACCGAGGTGTTGCCGCCGCCGTGCAGCACCAGCGACTTGTCGCGCCCGAGCAGACGGGAGGTGTAGACACGCTGAGCGAGGTCGCCCTTGAATCCGGCGGCTTCCTCGTCGTTCCACAGGCTCTGCATCGAGGTGAATCCCAGGTTGATCGTCGAGTCAGTGCCGCATTATAGCGGACGGGCATGAACGCCCCTTTACATTGGGTCACCCTGTGATTTCAAGGCTTGACCCGGAAGCGGAAGTCGCAATGATGCGCCCCCTGCATGATGGTTTGTGTCCGGTTCAGCGTCATCTGCGCATTGAATCCTTCGGCCATTGCGAAGTCGCGATTGCAGTGGAGCAGGTGACCCAGCTCGGGGAGCCCCAGGTCCTTGAAAAACTCGGCGTACCTGCACCGCGTCACGTTGAAGTCGAATGCTTCGGCCGACTTTGCGACTGGCTCGATCTCCAGCGCGCCACCGCCCGCCCAGACGCTGGACACCTTCTCCAGTGCGGCCAGGTCTCGGCCAAAGTGCTGCGCCCAGCGCTCGCCGTCCTTGCGCGCGAGCGCTACGATGACCTCGCGGGCGATCTCGTTCGCCTGCTCCTTCCCCATCGCGCGCTGGAAGGCCTGGATCATGGGGATCAATACACCGGCTTCGATTTTTCGGCGTTCAAGATGACTGACAACTGCTTCTGGCATGTGTCCCTCCTCGCTTCGTCCAGCTGTGGATGCCGGGTTGCCAGTCCCGTGAGCGGACGCAACTGTTCTGGCCACAACCGATTCTCCTCCCAATCCTGACGGCCGTCCCGCGCCGATGATCTGCCCGACATCGTTGATCGCGTACTCGCTTGCCCGATCCGCCATGGGTCAAGTTCGAGCCGCGAGATGGCGCGGCGTCTGCCCGCCGCGTGCCCGATTGCGATCTGCCAGATCCCGTGGGTCGCTACGCCATCATCCAGAGTCTTCCACAAAATATCCGAGGCAGGCGCTGCAGCGGCCCGTGCTGAACGGGTCGGGCCTATGCCTTCAGTAATATTCTCGTTTGCCGCGTAGTCGCGTATCTAGCGGTGTTGGGGGCGGAGCGGAGCCGAATGACTGCGGACATCCTACAGCCGCCAGCAGCCAATGACTTCCACTGTCCGCCACATCCATCCTTCGAGCGTATTGAACGAATTCCGCAGTGAGCCGAAGCAACCGAGGGCGCGCAAATGACGGAGTCGACGGCGAGGCAAGATTTCTGCGCAACAGATGAGCTTGTGCGACAACCGCAGCAGCCTTCCGCAGGCATCTCGGTCGTTACAGCGCGGGTTCAGACCGCTCACACCGACGCATCAGGTGACGCCGCGGCATCTGTCTTGCCGCCCGGACGTTTCGAGAGAGAGCTCGAAGATGCCGAGAGCCTCATCCGCTACGCCGCCGACGTCGGAATCGATGTCGGGGACGATCTGCGCAAACACGTGGTCGCCGCCAGGATTGCGGCGAGCGGCGGCTGGAGCGAGGAGCATACGGTCAATCTCCAGTGCGCGCTCACCAAACTATCAGCCCGGCTCAAACCGGTGTCGGGCGAAAGCTTGCGCGCATGCGTGTCTTCCACACGGGCCTCGCGCACGATGCGCAACTACCGGTGGGTCGCCATCGTTCTCGGCCTGGGTTTTATTACCCCGTTTTCGCTTGCTGCCTTCATTGCGACGGTTACGTGCGAGGCGATTCGCAAAGATATCGATGTTGCGAACGCTCTGGCGGTGACGCTCGCGCACGAACTGCGTCCAGCTTCCGCCAACCAGCGATCGAGCAACGCAACCGGAATGGCCGATGCTCCCGGGCAGCAACATGGCGAGAAAGAGATCAAGGACCTGCAGCAGTTCGCGGCAACCATCCGTGCTATCGACGCCAGGGCTGCGCAGCTGAACTTTTTCGCAGTCTACTACCGGGTCCCGGATCCGTACGCCGACATCAGAGGGAACCGCGGCGAGATGAAGGCTAAATTCGAGCTCCCCGCCGCAGTGCGCGATCTATCGGACGCGGCGAGCCGCAAGATCGAGCTGTACCAGGACGTTCGACACTTCGCGCAGAGCGTCCAGGAAGCCGTGTCGACGACCTTCGGTGCGATGGCCAGTTGTATCCTGCCCATGTTGTACGCCCTGCTGGGAGCCTGCGCCTATCTTCTGCGCCTGTTCGAAGACCAAATCAAGACACGCAGCTTCACGGGTGCGGACAAACCAACCGCCCGTTTTCTAATCGCCGGGATCGGTGGCCTGGTCGTCGGTCTATTCGGCAACTTCGGCACCGGCCATGGCGCTACGCTTCCGCCTCTGGCGATCGCATTTCTGGTCGGCTATGCGGTGGACGTGTTCTTCTCTTTCCTGGAGGGCCTGCTCCAGACCTTCAGCCGGTCCCGAGGGGATATGACGCAGGAAAGCAGAACAGCGGCCCAGACAGCTGGCTCCAGGTAGGTCCGCTGCAGCACGTGCTCGGTTGTGCGTTATGTCCGGCAACACTGTTGAGAAGGGCCGGGAAACGCGCTCAACACGAACGGACTTTTGATGTGCTCTCCGCGGGCGCCCGCCCCTCGCCCCCTCGTCCCTAGTCCCTGAGCTAGAGCGGCGGCAGGTCGACCCCGATCTGCTCGAGAATCCCGCGCGGCGCACCGCCCGGGACGACTTCCGGGTGGATCAGGACGATTTTGTCGCCGGCCACGAGGTAGCGGAAATAGTGTTCGGGAATCCTGACGGTGCGGCCCGTGGGAGCGACCGGATCGAGGCCCGGCATCGCGAACACGCCAGTATGGGTGCCGCCCTGGCGCCACTTCACCGCATGCAGCTCGCCGTGCAGCTCGACGCCATCGTAGTCGTAATGCCAGTCCGGAAAGCCGGTGTACAGCGCGTTCAGCAGGTTCAGGAACTCGCGCTTGCTGAGCGTCCGGTTGGCCGATATGAATGACATGTCTTCGGACACCGTGGCCGCGATCTTCGCTACGTCATGGGCCTTGAGCCCCTCGATGTAGGTGAGCAGGACGGGTGGGATTGCGGGCACTGGACCCTCGACTGTTGTGATGTGGCGACAGGCCGATCAGCCTTCCGGCTTCTCTTTCAGGATTTTTTCCCATAGCGCCGGGTCCTTCCAGAAGGCCTGCGCTTTACGCTCGTTGCCCTCGGGATCCCGCATGAAGGCCTGCTTGGCCAACTCGCTGCTGAAGCAGTAGAGCTTGTCCGACGGGGAGATCCAGACCACCGAGCAACTGGTGGGCAGGTGGTTTCCCATCGCCGCGCTCATGGCGCACTCACCGTTGTGCTCGGGCTCCTCCGCCAGCGCCGGGGTGGCGGCGAGCAGGGCGGCAAGAGCGACGTAGTTCAACCTCCGCATGATGATCTCCTTGACTTGCCTGGCGTAAGTTCGCGCCGGGCCGCGCTGACACCCCGGCCTGCACGATGCCTTCCGGGAACTGGCGGCGCCGGTTCGTACGAACAGTATCCGTGGAAATCCGCCCTTGGTGCAACCGGCCTCCCGGGCCGCGACGCGTGTGCTCCGGTTGTAGCCCGGTAAAGTGCGTGCTCACAGCGCTTC
>JBGPMS010000029.1:0-26261 GCA_041487115.1 Gammaproteobacteria bacterium | reverse complement strand
CGGTGGGTGAAGAGGAACTGCGCGGCATCGATACCAAGCCGCTGGTGGGCCACCTGGCGGCCTGGAACTACTTCATGTCGCTGAAGAACCCGCAGAACGACGCCTTCATCAAGCTGTACAAGGACTGGGCCAAGAAGAACAGCGTGCCCAACCTGGATACGGTGGTCACCAACGATCCGATGGAAGCCACCTACGTCGGCATCCACATGTGGAAGCAGGCGGCCGAGAAGGCCAAGTCGATCGAGGTCGACAAGGTGCGCAAGACG
Organism: Gammaproteobacteria bacterium; assembly: GCA_041487115.1. Lineage (GTDB taxonomy): Bacteria > Pseudomonadota > Gammaproteobacteria > Burkholderiales > SHXO01 > SHXO01. The sequence continues at coordinate 25,995 of JBGPMS010000029.1, read as the reverse complement.
GTGGGCGGTCAAACCTTCAAGGCGCCGTGCGGCTTTACGCTGGAGATGGACAAGACCAACCATCACCTGCACAAGCCGGTGTTCATCGGCGAGGTGACGGGTACCGGCCAGTTCAACGTAGTGTGGAAGACCAAGGGCCCGATCCGTGCCCAGCCGTGGAGCCCTTATATTCCCGGCAACGAGAAGAAGCAGAACACGTAGCCAAGGCGCCTTCAAAGCTATGGACACGGGGCCGGCCGGTGGCCTGCCCCGTTGTCTTGGGCCCCGGGGACACGCATCTCCGGCTACACGAACAACCCTGGTAACGATCCAGTGAGATTTTCTGCGACATCGGCACTGAGGGTGCTGCTGGCGAGCGTGGTCGCACTCGCCTGTACCGGCTGGGCGCACGACGCTGCGGCTCTCGACGCGGCTGTAGTGAAGAAGCTCGCCAGCGACGACGTGGCGACGAAGGTCGAGGCCATCGGTATGCTGGCCAGCGCGGCCGACCCCGCGGCGCTGCCGGTGCTGGAAGCCTTGCGCCATGGCAACCTCAACGTCGCGCCCGATGGCCGTGTGGTGATCCTCGACGGCGATTCCGCCAAGGATGCGGCGACGGGCGAGGCGCTCGCTGCCGTCCCGGAAGGGCTCGAGCAAGTCGTCGTCAACAACCGCGTGCGCGGTGCGCTCGAGTCGGCGATGTCGGCGTTCGCCTTGTTCTCGCCGGACCGCGAGGCGCGTCTCAAAGCAGCGCGCGGGATGGAGAGCTCGACCTCCGAGTCGCTCCTGCCCATGCTCAACAAGGCGCTGGAGAAGGAGTCCGACCCGGAGATCAAGGCCATACTGGAGCAGACCCGTGCCGGCAGCAGCCTGAGGAGCGGCGATCCGGCCGTCCGGCTGGCAGCGGTGAAGGTGCTCTCGCAGAGCAACCAGCAGCGCACCAAGAGCCTGCTGTTGCCGCTGCTCGAGAAGGACTCCACTGGCCAGTTCGTCGAGCCCGACGAAAAGGTGCGCGACGAGGCCGAGCTCGGGGTCAAGCTGATCAATCGGCGCCTGGTATTGGGTGAGTATGCCGCGCGCCTGTTCACCGGGTTGAGCCTCGGCAGCATCCTGCTGCTGGCCGCACTGGGGCTGGCCATCACCTACGGCCTGCTGGGCGTGATCAACATGGCACACGGCGAGATGATCATGATCGGCGCCTATGCTACTTACGTCACGCAGCAGGTGATCAGGAATCACGCGCCCGGGCTGCTGGAGTGGTATCCGGTGATCGCCATCCCGGTCGCCTTCAGCGCCGCGGCGCTGGTTGGCATGGCACTCGAGCGCAGCGTAATCCGCTGGCTGTACGGACGCCCGCTGGAAACGCTGCTCGCTACCTGGGGTATCAGCCTGTTCCTGATCCAGCTCGTGCGCCAGATCTTCGGTGCGCAGAACGTGGAAGTCGCCAATCCGTCCTGGATGTCGGGCGGCATCCAGTTCGCGAACGTGACGCTGCCCTACAATCGCATCGTCATCATCGGCTTCGCGCTGGTGGTGCTGCTGCTGATGTGGGCGGTGCTGTCGCGCACGCGGCTGGGATTGTTCGTGCGCGGCGTGACCCAGAATCGCACCATGGCCTCGTGCGTGGGCGTGAATACCGGGCGTGTGGACCTGCTCGCTTTCGGGCTCGGCTCGGGCATCGCGGGGCTGGCCGGCGTCGCGCTCTCCCAGGTCGGCAACGTCGGACCCGAGCTGGGCCAGTCGTACATCATCGACTCGTTCATGGTGGTCGTGCTGGGCGGTGTCGGACAGCTCGCGGGCACCGTGTACGCGGCGTTGGGGCTGGGCGTGGCGAGCAAGTTGCTCGAGCCGCATATCGGCGCCGTACTGACCAAGATCCTGATCCTCGTGCTGATCATCGCCTTCATCCAGAAGCGCCCGCAGGGCCTGTTCGCCCTGAAGGGGCGCGCCGTGGAGGCGTGAAGTGCGCAGCCACGATAGGCTCGTGTTCGCCTCGGCCACGCCCCAGCCGCTGTTCAACGGCAAGGGCTGGACCGCGCTGATCGCGTTCGCTCTCGCGGTGGCGATCGTGGTGCCGGTGCTGTTCGTCCTGGTGCCGGCGGGCAATCCGTTCCACCTGTCCGCCTACTTCGTGACTCTGGTGGGCAAGGTCATGTGCTTCTGCATCGTCGCCGTGGCGATGAACCTGATCTGGGGCTACACCGGGATACTCAGTTTGGGCCACGGGGTGTTCTTCGCGCTCGGCGGGTACGCTTTCGGCATGTACCTGATGCGCATGATCGGGCACGAAGGCCAGTACCAGAGCGACCTGCCGGACTTCATGGTGTTCCTGGACTGGAAAGCCTATCCCTGGTACTGGTCCTTCACCGACCACTTCTGGTACTCGGCGCTGCTGGTGGTACTCGTGCCTGGACTGCTCGCCTTCGTGTTCGGCTTCTTCGCCTTCCGTTCGCGCATCAAGGGTGTGTACTTCTCCATCATCACGCAGGCCATGACCTTCGCCTTCATGCTGCTGTTCTTCCGCAACGACACCGGCTTCGGAGGCAACAACGGCTTCACCGACTTCAAGCGCATTCTCGGCTTCCGCATCGCCGATCCCACCACGCGTGCGGCGCTGTTTGCCATAACCGGCCTGTATCTTGCCGGCACCATCGCGTTGTCGCGCGCCATCATCCGATCCAAGCTGGGCCGCGTGCTCACCGCCATACGCGACTCCGAGAGCCGGCTCATGTTCTCCGGCTACAACCCGCTGTGGTACAAGCTTTTCATCTGGACGCTGTCGGCCGTGATGTGCGGCATCGCCGGTGCGCTGTACGTCCCGCAGGTCGGGATCATCAACCCGAGCGAGATGTCGCCGGCCACCGGCATCGAGATCGCCATCTGGGTGGCGGTGGGCGGGCGCGGCACGCTGCTGGGGCCGGTGGTCGGTGCTGCGATCGTCAACGGGGCGAAGAGCTTCTTCACTCAATCGTTCCCGGAGTACTGGCTGTTCTTCCTCGGCTTGCTGTTCATCCTGGTGACGCTGTTCCTGCCCACGGGCGTGGTCGGGTTCGTCTCGACGCTGCGCAGACCCACGCGGTCGCCAGCCATCGCCCCGCTGCTGGAGAAAGAGGGGATGAAATGAGCAGTCTGCCCAGCGTGCAGCCGTCCGAGGGCAGCTCCGCCTCACTCGGGCGCGTGATGCCCGAGGGCCTGGACGTTAGCCACGGCCCGATCCTCTACCTGGATGACATCACCGTCAGCTTCGACGGCTTCAAGGCGCTCAACAAACTGACGTTGACGGTGGACGCGGGCGAGCTGCGGTGCGTGATCGGCCCCAACGGCGCCGGCAAGACCACCATGATGGACGTGATCACCGGCAAGACCCAGCCCGACTCGGGCACAGCCTTCTTCGGCCAGACCATCGACCTCACGCGGCTCACCGAGCCGGAGATTGCGCAGGCCGGCATCGGACGCAAGTTCCAGAAGCCCACGGTATTCGAGAACCACACGGTGTTCCAGAATTTGGAGCTGGCCATGAAGACCGACAAGCGCGTGTGGGCCAGCGTGCGCGCGAGGCTCGGATCGGAGCAACTGAACCGCATCGCGCAAACGCTGGACCAGATCCAGCTCACGACCGAGGCGGACCGGCTCGCGGGTGTGCTGTCCCACGGCCAGAAGCAGTGGCTCGAAATCGGCATGCTGCTGATGCAGGAGCCGCGGCTGCTGCTGCTGGACGAGCCGGTGGCCGGCATGACCGACGAGGAGACCGAGCGCACCGGAGAGCTGTTCAAGGCGCTTGCCGGTAAGCATTCGGTCATCGTGGTCGAGCACGACATGGAATTCATCGGCCGCATCGCGAACCAGATCACGGTCTTGCACGAGGGCAGCGTTCTGGCAGAGGGGACGATGGACTCGATCATGAACGACGAGCGCGTGATCGAGGTATATCTGGGCCGCTAGAGCATGCTGACGATCGCAAAGCTCAACCAGCACTACGGCAGCAGCCACACGCTGCGCGATGTAAGCTTCGAGGTGCCGCAGGGCCAGGTGACCGCGCTGCTGGGTCGCAACGGCGTGGGCAAGACTACGCTGCTCAGGTGCCTGATGGGCGTGGTACCCGTCACCAGTGGTAGCATCAGCTTCGACGGGCAGGAGATTACCGGCCTGTCGCCGTTCGTGCGGGTGCGCCGGGGGCTGGGCTATGTGCCCCAGGGGCGCGAGATCTTCCCGCGCCTGACGGTGGAGGAAAACCTGCTGATGGGGCTGGCCAGCAAGAGCGCCGGCAAGCCGTCCGACATCCCGGGAGACGTGTTCGAGATGTTTCCAGTGCTCAAGCAGATGCTGCGCCGTCGCGGCGGGGACCTCTCCGGTGGCCAGCAACAGCAGCTTGCCATCGCCAGAGCCCTGGTGATGAAGCCCAAGGTGCTGATCCTGGACGAGCCGACGGAAGGCATACAGCCGTCCATCATCAAGGAGATCGAACGCGTGATCCATGCGTTGTCCGAGCGCGGCGACATGGCGATCCTGCTGGTGGAGCAGTACTTCGAGTTCGCCCGCGAGCTGGCGGACCAGTACGTCATCCTGCGCCGCGGCGAGATCGTGAAGCGTGGCGTGAGCGCCGACATGAACGCGGACGAGCTGCGCAGCTATCTGATTGTATGAATCTGGCCGATGCCCCTGCCGGAAACGCCACGGGTTCCGGCTGGCTGGCTCGGCTGGAGTTGGGCTATGAGCGCACGGACGGGTCGACGCGCCTGACTCGCCGGCGACACACCGGCCCGCTAGTGGTGCAGAAGCCGTTCTATCCCGAAGGGCCAGAGCTGTGCCACTCGGTGGTTCTGCACCCGCCGGGCGGCGTTGCTGGCGGCGACCTGCTGGCAATCGAGGTTACCGCGGACCGCGGTGCCCGGTCTCTGCTCACTACTCCGGGCGCGACCAAATGGTATCGGTCGGCCGGACCGATTGCCGAGCAGCGGGTAGCGCTCGAGATCGCGGAAGGCGCCAGCCTGGAATGGCTGCCGCAGGAAAACATCGTGTTCGACCGCGCCCGCGTTCGGATGCAGACCGTGGTAGCTTTGGCCGAGGGCGCACGCTACATCGGTTGGGACGTTACCCGGCTGGGGCGAACGGCTTCCGGCGAACGCTACGATGCCGGCGAGCTGCGCATCCGCACTGAGATCGTGCGGGCCGGACGCAGGCTGTGGGGCGACTACGCTCGGATCGAGGGCGGCGCAGCGTGGCTCCAATCGCCGGCCGGCCTGGCGGGATACGCGGTCATGGGTACGCTGCTCGCGGCCGGATCGGACATCGAACGCGGGCTGCTCGACTCTTGCCGCGCCGTCGAGCCCGAAGGCGATGCGCGCTTCGGCGTCACCGCGCTGCCCGGCGTGCTGGCGGCGCGCTTCCTGGGAAATTCCACCGAGGCCGCACGCGGCTACTTTACGGCGCTGTGGCGGTTGCTCAGACCGGCGTTGATTGGGCGGGAGGTGAGCGTGCCGAGGATCTGGGCGACGTGAGTCGCCTCGCGCGTCGTCAATAGTTGAACACTGAAGCGCGACCGGCTACGCTCTCTCCCGTCGTTGCCCGGGGAAAAGGCTCGGGCGGCCCGCGCTTCTACTGTTTACCGTTTACGCTCCACTTCGCAGACCGAACATGAAACTGACACCGAGAGAGAAAGATAAACTCTTGATCTTCACCGCCGCGCTCCTGGCCGAGCGGCGCAAGGCGCGCGGACTGAAGCTCAACTACCCGGAGGCGGTGGCCTACATCACCGCCGGCATTCTGGAGGGTGCACGCGACGGCAGGACGGTGGCCGAGCTCATGACTTATGGCACCACGCTGCTCACGCGCGCGGACGTCATGGAAGGCGTGCCCGAGATGATCCCGGATATCCAGGTCGAGGGGACTTTCCCCGACGGCACCAAGCTGGTGACGGTGCACCACCCGATCGTATGAGAGAGACGAGATGATTCCAGGAGAGATCAAGACCGCGCCCGGCGACATCGAGCTCAATGCCGGCCGGAAGACGATCACCATCAAGGTGTCCAATACCGGCGACCGGCCGATCCAGGTGGGCTCGCACTACCACTTCCACGAGACCAACGCCGCGCTCAGCTTCGATCGCGCGCAGGCGCGCGGCTTCCGGCTCAACATCGCAGCCGGCACGGCGGTGCGCTTCGAGCCGGGGCAGGAGCGCACCGTGGAGCTGGTCGAGTACGCCGGCGATCGCGCGGTCTACGGATTTCTCGGCAAGATCATGGGGAAACTCTGATGAGCGTCAAGATCACGCGCTCGGCCTATGCCGAGATGTTCGGCCCGACCACCGGCGATCGCGTCCGGCTCGCCGACACCGACCTGTGGATCGAGGTGGAGAAGGACTACACCATTTACGGCGAGGAGGTGAAGTTCGGCGGCGGGAAAGTGATCCGCGACGGTATGGGTCAGAGTCAGCGCCGCGCGGCGGAGGTCGCCGACACGGTCATCACCAACGCCTTGATCGTAGACCACTGGGGCATCGTCAAGGCCGATATCGGCATCAAGCAAGGTCGCATCAGCGCAATCGGCAAGGCCGGCAATCCGGATATCCAGCCCGGCGTGGACATCGTCATCGGCGCTGCCACCGAGATCATCGCCGGCGAGGGCATGATCGCCACCACCGGGGGGCTGGACGCGCACATCCATTTCATCTGCCCGCAGCAGATCGAGGAGGCGCTGGCCTCCGGCGTCACCACCATGATCGGCGGCGGCACGGGGCCTGCGACCGGCACCGCCGCTACGACTTGCACGCCCGGGCCTTGGCACATCCACCGCATGTTGCAGGCAGCGGATTCCTTCCCGATGAACCTCGGCTTCCTGGGCAAAGGCAATGCGAGCCTGCGCAACCCGCTGCGCGAGCAGGTCGCTGCCGGCGCCATGGGACTCAAGCTGCACGAGGACTGGGGAACCACCCCGGCCGCTATCGACAACTGCCTGGCGGTGGCCGACGAGATGGACGTGCAGGTGGCGATCCACACGGACACGCTGAACGAGTCGGGTTTCGTGGAGACTACGCTGGCCGCGTTCAAGGGCCGCACGATCCACACCTACCATACCGAGGGAGCGGGTGGCGGCCACGCGCCCGACATCATCCGCGCCTGTGGCGAGATGAACGTGCTGCCCTCCAGCACCAACCCGACGCGGCCCTACACCGTGAACACCCTGGACGAGCATCTGGACATGCTCATGGTATGCCATCACCTCGACCCGGGCATCGCGGAAGACGTGGCCTTCGCCGAGTCGCGCATACGCCGTGAGACGATCGCTGCCGAGGACATTCTCCACGACATGGGCGCCTTCAGCATGATGTCCTCGGACAGCCAGGCCATGGGCCGCGTGGGCGAGGTGATCATGCGCACCTGGCAAACCGCGCACAAGATGCGCGTGCAGCGCGGGTCGCTGCCGCAGGACCCGGCCGGCAACGACAACTTCCGGGTCAAGCGCTACGTGGCCAAGTACACCATCAATCCCGCGCTGACCCACGGGATCGCCCACGAAGTGGGGTCGCTGCAACCCGGCAAGCTGGCGGACGTGGTGTTGTGGCGGCCGGCCTTCTTCGGAGTGAAGCCGTCGCTGATCCTGAAGGGCGGGATGATCGCGGCCGCCGCGATGGGCGATCCCAATGCATCCATTCCCACGCCTCAGCCGGTGCATTACAGGGGGATGTTCGGCGCGTTCGGCAAGGCCTGCGAAGCGACGTCGGTGACCTTCGTGTCGGGAACCGCGTTGGAGCATGCCGTCGGCCAGCATCTCGGCCTGCGCAAGCGCCTGGTCGCCGTGAAGGGCACTCGCCGGCTGACCAAGAAGGATCTGCCGCTCAACGACGCGACGCCCAAAATCGAGGTGGATGCGGAGACCTACCAGGTGCGTGCCAACGGCGAGCTGCTCACCTGCGAGCCGGCATCGGTCTTGCCGCTGGCTCAGCGCTACTTCCTGTTCTGATGGTATTGATCACCAGGCGCTGCGAACCGCGGCCGGGGTGCGACGGCGAGCTCGTGCTGCCGTTCGAGCTGCGCCAGAAGAGCCGGCTGCGCACAACCCTCGCGTCGGGTGAGGAGGTAGGGTTGTTCCTGGAGCGCGGAGACATCCTGCGGGGCGGGGATTTCCTGCTGGCCGAGGATGGGCGGGTGATCCGCGTGGTGGCTAAGCCCGAGCCTGTCCTGGATATTTCATGCGGCAGTCCGGAGGCGCTCGCGCGCATTGCCTATCACCTGGGCAATCGCCACGTCTCGCTCCAGGTCGGCACAGACTGGCTGCGCATTGCGGATGACCACGTTCTACGCCAGATGGTCGAAGGGCTGGGCGCCACTGCCGTGGCGCGCGATGCGGCGTTCGAGCCCGAGGCAGGGGCCTACGCCGTTGGGCACAGCCATGCTGCTCCCGTGACCCACGGCGGCGTCATCCACGAGTTCGGCTGCGGCGCCGGACGTCACTGACTACGTGTCCGCCTCTCACGCTGCCGACCTGGCTCTCGCGCGAGTGCTGCGCCTCGCGAGTCCGATGTTGCCGGTGGGCGCCTTCAGCTATTCGCAGGGGCTGGAGTCCGCGGTGGAGCAGGGCTGGGTGCGCGATGAGGCGTCCGCGCAGGACTGGATCGGCGCCGTCCTGGCGTTCAGCCTGGGCAGCTTCGAAGCCCCTGTCTGGTGCCGGATGCACCGTGCGTGGCAAGCGGGGGATGGCGCGGCCGTCGACGCTTGGAACGACGCTTTCCTTGCAGCGCGCGAGTCGGCTGAATTTCGCGCCGAGACCGTGCAGATGGGCTATTCGCTGCGCAGGCTGTTGGACGAAAGCGGGGATTTTGCCGACTCTCAGCTCACCGCGCTGCGGGCGGTGCAAGATCCGGCATTCCCGACCGTATTCAGCTTTGCCTGCGCGCTGTGGCAGATCCCGGAACGCCAGGCGTTGCTGGCGTATCTATGGGCTTGGATGGAGAACCAGGTGACCGCCGCCATGAAGACCGTGCCGCTCGGCCAGCTGTCCGGGCAGCGGCTGCTGGCGGCGCTCAGCGAGGCCTTGCCCACGCTGGTGGACGCCGCGCTGGTCATGCAGGATGAAGACCTGAGCAATGCTGTGCCCGGCTTGGCCATTGCGAGTTGCCGGCATGAGATTCAATACAGCCGCTTGTTCCGATCTTAGGGGCGAGCTTTCGAAGCACGGAGGACAGCATGCGGACGCAGCCCCTGAGAGTAGGCATCGGCGGACCGGTAGGCTCGGGCAAGACCGCGCTCACCCTGGCGCTGTGCCGCGCGATGCGCGACCGCTACGAGGTCGCGGTGGTGACCAACGACATCTATACGCAGGAGGATGCGGCTTTCCTGGTGCGCCACGAGGCTCTGCCGCCCGAGCGCATCATCGGCGTGGAGACCGGTGGGTGCCCGCACACCGCGATCCGCGAAGATGCATCCATCAACCTGGAGGCAGTGGCGCGGCTCAGCGCACGTTTTCCCGGGCTGGATGTCATCTTCGTCGAGAGCGGGGGCGACAACCTCGCGGCCACATTCAGCCCCGAGCTGTCCGATCTCACCTTGTACGTGATCGATGTCGCCGCCGGTGACAAGATCCCGCGCAAGGGCGGGCCCGGCATCACGAAGTCCGATCTGCTGGTGATCAACAAGATCGACCTGGCGCCCATGGTGGGGGCCTCGTTGGAGGTGATGGAGCACGACGCCCGCAAGATGCGGGGCGAGCGGCCTGTCGTGTTCAGCAATCTGAAAACGGGGCAGGGGCTCGATCAGATCGCCGCTTTCATCGACATCCGGGGCATGCTCCGCACGGCGTATACCATCCCAGAGGCGAATGCGACGATCCGTTAATGCCGCATGCAAGGTGCTTGTGCGCCGAGTTGTTTTTCCGCACAAGGGCGGTGCAGAAATATCGTCTCGCAGCCCGCTGCCGAGTGCATCTGGGTTACTGCAGAATCTCGTCAACTCTCTGAAAGTCTTTGACTAGTCTGCGTCTCCGCGCGGCCTGGCACGCTGGTTGCAGAAGGGGGCGTGTCACGGATGCAGTAGCGCAGCTCGGGCCGGTCCTCCTCCCCACGCCCGATTCCTGGTGGCGCTGCTGCAGCTTCCGTCGCCGGCTTTACGATGTCTGCCAGGGTTGGCCTGCGGTGACCTCAGCGTCCCGCAGGCTCTTTTTTTTAAGGCAGGCGATAGGTGATGGGCGATAGGCTGTCAGGGCAGATAGTTGAATCCCTGGTGCTTGTTTTCCCACTCACGCATGCGGCGCTCGAGGTCCGCAGGGCTGGCGCTCTGCGCCAGGTAGTTCTCGAGCTCGCGGGTCTCCGCGTGATCGATCCAGTTCAAAAGGGAGGAAATCCATTTTTTCATTGCCGTACTCCTGTCAAGTTCATCTGAATGCCGTGTCGCACCAGCCTAATACAGCAAAGCTTATGCCATAGAATCAGATGGATGATGCATATTCTACTCTAAAGATGCTGCATTGCATGATGGGGTCTGGAGCGACATCTTTCAAGGCGCCTCGGCTAGGACCTAAGTCTTTGTCCGAGAACGGAAAGCTGCTCATACGGGCGGGCACGGGGGCGTTATGGACTGCGCCCGCAGCGCCCTGTAGACTCGCTCCGCTTCCGCGGAACCCTGGCCCCGCTTCTGCGGAACCTGGCCCTTGGCCGCTGATCCGAAGCATTAATGGACCGAATCGGACAATCTTCGTCGCGACTGTTGGCGCTGGTGCTGCTGGCTGCGAGCAGCGCCACAGCAGGGGCGCAGGCCTTGGCTCCGGATGGCGTTGACCGCAATCTGATGGAACGTCAGCAACGCGAGCGCGAGTTCCACGTCAAGCTCTACGACACGCCGTCTTCGGGTACACCACGCGTTACCGTTTCGCTACCCCTCCCGAGCTCCTTCACGGGGCGCGAATCGTACGACAAGGCGCCAGAGTCTCCGCCGGCCAGCGCAGCGCCCGTACCGGCGGTACCCGACTTCGTTAGCCAGCGACAGTTGGACGACAGCCAGTATCGCCGCCAGCTCGAGCTGCAGACCCAGAACAAGCTGCTGGACGACGTGACCCGGCAGCAGCAGAGCCAGATCCAAACGTTGCAATTCGGCCGCGAGAACCAGGCGCAGCAGCTCCAGCAACAGATCCAGCGCGATTCGACCAACATGATGCAGCGGCTGCATTGACGCTGCCGCGCTGCGCCCGCGTGGCGATCCGCTGCCGCCGCGCGCGGCCCCCACAACCCGTCGTCCAGAACGAAAAGAGAGGAGACAGCCGTGCGAACTATCCCCCACTCACTGCGCCGGATCGGAGCCGGGCTCTTGCTGCTGGCGGCGAGTGCTCTGACGTTGCTCAATGCCCACGGCCAAGATACCAGCGGCATGCTGGACCAGATTCTCGCAGGATCGCATCGCGACCCCAAGAACGCGGCTCGCGATCAGTATCGCCACCCCAAGGAGACGCTGCTGTTCTTCGGGCTGCGGCCCGACATGACGGTGGTGGAGGTGTGGCCTAGCGCCGGTTGGTGGACGGAGATCCTGGCCCCGGCGCTCGACGACCAGGGCCAGTACTACGCCGCCTGGTACCCGACCCAGGCGAAGGGCGCGCCGGATTACCTGAAGGAGAGGGAGAAGGGCTTCGACGCAAAACTGGCCGCCCGACCAGACCTCTACGGCAAGGTGATCAAGACGTCTATCTTGGCGCCCGACTACGTGAACCTTGCGCCGAAAGGGTCTGCCGACATGGTGCTCACGTTCCGCAACGTGCACAACTGGGCCAAGGCCGGTAACGCAGAGGCCATGTTCCGAGCCTTCTACGACGCGCTCAAGCCGGGCGGGGTCCTGGGTGTAAAGGACCACCGCGCCAAACCCGGCACTGCGTTCCAGCAGCAGATCGATACCGGCTATCTCACGGAGGAGTACGTGATCGGCCTGGCGGAGAGGGCGGGCTTCAAGCTGGCGGCGAAGTCGGAGATCAACGCCAACCCCAAGGACACCAAGGACTACCCGAAAGGGGTGTGGACTTTGCCTCCGACTCTGACCCTGGGCGACAAGGATCGCGACAGGTATCTGGCCATCGGCGAGTCGGACCGCATGACGCTGAAGTTCATCAAGCCCTGAACGAGATGCTAGACTGGAATCGCGTGGTCGAACGACAGCGCTACTTCCTTCAACGCATGCCAATGAGGAGATTCGATAGATGAAGTCGTTTCGTTCCGGTGTCTTGCTGGCGACCTTGATCGGGCTGGCGCTGGTGCCGCCTGCAACCAATGCGGTAGAGGATGCGCCCGGGTTCCAGCGGATCGCGCTCGAGGACACGCCGTGGAAGCCGCTGCCGGGGTATGAGGGCGTGCGGGTCGCCGTGATGGCGGGCGATCCTTCCAAGCCGGGACTGTACGTGGTCCGCGTCAATTTTCCGCCCGGGCTCATGAGTCGCCCGCACTTCCATCCCGACGACCGCTACGCGGTGGTGCTCAAGGGCACCTGGTGGACCGCGACCGGCGACACCTTCGACCCCGACAGCGCCGTCCCGCTGAGGCCCGGCGGCTTCATGAAGCACCCCGCGGGCGGGCACCACTACGACGGGGCCAAGGACGAGGAGGTGATCCTGCAGTTGACCGGCTACGGTCCGACCGCGACGACCCTGATCCACCCCGAAGACGGCCATGTCGGTCGGTCGCTGAAGTAACCCTGCGGTTCGAGGCGCCAGCGGCAGTCGGTGCTGTAGACTGCCGCTTTTTGTTTGCCCGACTCCCGATCCCGTGCTCTCCGACATCGAAATCGCCCAACGGGCCACGCTGAAGAGAATCGTCCCGCTCGCCGCCGAGCGCCTTGGCATCCCCGAGGAGCAACTCGAGCCCTTCGGCCACTACAAGGCGAAGGTGTCGCTGGGCTATCTCGAGACGCTGCAAGGCGGCCCGGATGGACGGCTTGTTCTGGTCACCGCCATCAGTCCGACGCCCGCGGGCGAGGGCAAGACCACCACGACCGTGGGCCTGGGCGACGCGCTCAACCGGATCGGGAAGCGGACAGTGATCTGCCTGCGCGAACCGAGCCTCGGGCCGGTGTTCGGCATGAAGGGCGGTGCGGCCGGCGGTGGCTACGCCCAGGTGGTCCCGATGGAGGATATCAACCTGCACTTCACCGGCGACTTCAATGCCATCCAGCTCGCCAACAATCTGCTCGCGGCCATGCTGGACAACCACATCCATCACGGCAACGAGCTCGAGCTGGATGTCCGGCGCATTTCCTGGAGGCGGGTGCTGGACATGAACGACCGCGCGCTGCGCGCCGTGGTCGTGTCTCTGGGCGGCCCGGCGAACGGTTTTCCGCGCGAGGACGGGTTCGACATCGTAGTGGCCTCCGAGGTGATGGCCATCTTCTGCCTGGCCACCTCGTTGCAGGATCTCAAGGCGCGCCTCGGCAACATCGTGGTGGGTTACACGCGGGACCAGAAACCGGTACGCGCTCGCGACCTCCAGGCCGACGGCGCCATGACCGTGCTGCTGCGGGACGCGATCAAGCCCAACCTGGTGCAGACCTTGGAGAACAACCAGGCGTTCATCCACGGTGGCCCGTTCGCCAACATCGCTCACGGCTGCAACTCCGTGATCGCCACGCGCGCGGCGCTCAAGCTGGCGGACTACGTGGTCACCGAGGCGGGCTTCGGCGCCGACCTGGGCGCCGAGAAGTTCGTGGACATCAAGTGCCGCAAGTCGGGCTTGAGGCCGGATGCGGCGGTGATCGTGGCGACCGTGCGCGCGCTCAAATACCACGGCGGAGCCGAGCTCAAGACGCTGAATCAAGAGAACCTGGAGGCGCTGGAGAGAGGGATGGCCAACCTCGAGCGTCACGTCCACAACGTGCGCGACGTCTACGGCCTCCCGTGCGTGGTGTCCATCAACCACTTCACTCACGACACCGACGCCGAGCTGGCGTTTATCCGGAAGCAGATGCAAGCGCAGGGCACGCCTGTGGTGGTGGCGAAGCACTGGGCCGAGGGTGGCAAGGGTGCAGAAGACCTCGCCCGCGAAGTCGTGCGCGTGATCGATCAGGGGCAGAACCGGTTTCATTTCGTCTATGAGGATGACCTGCCTCTGTGGGAGAAAGTGAGAGCCGTCGCCACCAAGGTGTACGGTGCGGCCGACGTAACGGCCGATGCCAAAGTGCGCGCGCAGATCGCCAAGCTGCAGGAGGAGGGCTACGGCAGATATCCGGTCTGCATCGCCAAGACTCAGTACTCGTTCTCTACCGATCCGAGCCGGCGCGGTGCGCCTGCCGGACACACCCTGAACATCCGCGAAGTACGGCTGTCGGCCGGCGCCGAATTCGTGGTGATGGTATGCGGCGACATCATGACCATGCCCGGCTTGCCGAAGGTGCCGGCGGCGACCAGGATCGATCTGACTCCGGACGGAAAAGTGGTGGGGCTGTTTTAGTGGAGGGTGCGGTTGCGCGTGTTCCTGAGGCAACTGCCAGCGTGAGCTCAGACTTCAAGCAGGCCACCGCGCTGAGTCTCGGCGCCGAGTCGCGTAGTCCGCTGACCTCCGAAGCTGCGCAGGACCTCCACTGGCTGCGCGAGAACATCCCATGCCAGGAGGCCTGTCCGGCGGGCACCGATATACCGGGGTATCTGGAAGCGATTTACCACGGCCGTTTTCAAGACGCCTACGAGATCAACCTCAGAGACAACGTCTTCCCCGCTATCCTCGGGCGTGTCTGCTCGCGTCCCTGCGAAGCAGCCTGCCGCCACGGCTGGGAGGGCAACGGCCAGCCGGTTGCTATCTGCTTCTCCAAACGCTCCGCCGCCGACTTCTATCATCAGCAGCCCATCGTCCTGCCGCCGCTGTTCGGTCCTTCGGGCAAACGCGTCGCAGTGGTGGGCGGCGGCGTTGCCGGCTTGACGGTGGCGCGCGAGTTGGCACGACTGGGCCACGCCGTCAGCTTGTACGAGAAGCACAGCGCTCCCGGCGGGATGCTGAACCAGGGCATCCCCGCCTTCCGTCTGCCACGCGACCTGATCGAGTTCGAGATCGACCAGGTCCTCGCACTCGGCATCGAGTTGCACTGTGGCGTGGCGGTCGGTCAGGACGTCTCGCTCGAAGAGCTAGTGGACGGATTCGACGCCGTGGTAATGGCGGCGGGCACGCTGCGTCCGAACGTCCCGGCGCTGCCGGGTCGCGTGCTGAGCGGCGTGGAGCATGGGCTCGGTTTCCTGCTGCAGGTCAACGAGCTGGGCCGCGAAGACGTGGGGCGCAAAGCGATCGTGATCGGCGGTGGTTATACCGCCATGGACTGTGCGCGCGCGGCATTGAGACTGGGTGCCGACAGCGGCGTCTACTATCGACGCAGCCGCGAGGACATGGTCGTGCTGCCCGGCGAGCTGGAAGAGTTTCTCGAGGAGGGCGGTGAGCTGCACAACGAGTGTGTGCCGCTCGGGTTTAGCGGCTCGAACGGCAAGCTCACGGCAGTTCGCTTCGTGCGCACGCGGCCTGGAGAGCCAGGGCGTGACGGGCGGCGTCTGCCAGTCGAAATTGCGGGCAGCGAGTTCGAAGTCGAGGCCGACAGCGCGATACTTGCGACCGGCCAGTTTCCCGACTGTGGTTGGATCGGCAACTCGCTGTCCCGCAAGCTGGTCGGCTCGGACCGGTGGCTGTCCAGCGGAAGCGGTCACAAGACCGCGCACGGCAAGGTTTTCGTGGCGGGCGATTTTGCGCTCGGTGCTTCGACCCTGATCCAGGCCATCGGCCACGCCAAGGAGTGCGCTGTCAAAGTGGACGGCTTTCTCGCCGGCACATCGCGCCTGCGGCGGGTCGCGGCGATCGGCGCCAGCTTCCAGTCGAAAGTAGCAGGCGGCAGGAGCACCGGGCGCACGGTGGAGATGAATGTCATTCCGATCCATCCAATGCCCACGCTGCCGATCGACCGGCGCGGTCCGACCGAGGAGGTCGAGACCGGATACGAAGAGCCGAAGGCGCTGATGGAGGCGTCGCGCTGCTATCTTTGCCACTACAAGTTCGAGATCGTCGACTCGAAGTGCGTTTTGTGCGACGAGTGCCTCAAGGTCAAGCCGGTGCCCGGGTGCATCGTCGAGGTCGCCGCTCTGCTGCGGGACGAGGAGGGAAGGGTCACCGGCTACCGCCGCGTGGAGCAGGGGAAGACCGACTCGCTCTACTACAACCGGCTGTGGATCGACCAGAGCCAGTGCGTCCGTTGCGGGCAATGCGAGAGCGTGTGCCCGGTCAACGCCATCACCATCCAGAAAGTCTCGCTCGAGACGCGGCTGGCGGGCTAGCCCGGAGCTAGATCTGCGTCCCGACCGGTGCGCTGAGGGTCAGCGTGCTGCCCCCGAAGAAGGCGGCATCCAGCAGGAAGCTCAGGATCGCGATGAAGATGCTGGCGAAGAAGGCGGTCCAGAACCCCTTCACTTCGAAGCCTCTCACTATCGCCGACACCAGCATCATCATCAGCGCGTTGATCACGAGCAGGAACAGGCCGAGCGTCAGGATCGTCAGCGGCAGGGTGAGGATGACGAGGATCGGCCGGACCACGGCGTTGACCAGTCCGAGCAGCAGCGCCGCGACCCACAGCGCTCCCGGGCTGGTGTAGGTAATGCCCTTGAACACGTGGCTGGCAGCCCACAGCAACACGGTCAGGAAGGCCCAGTGAGCCAGGAAGGCGATCAGTCCATGCATGGTGTGCGATTGTCGCCGAACCAGGTTCGGGGCGTCTAGCCCGCATTTCTCATAGGGGCGCGAGATCATGGCGCGGGATTTCCCCCTCTGCGCAGCTGCCCCACCGTTACTCCTCAGCCTGCTCCGCTTCGGGTCGCCGTCCGTGGCGGGCTGCCGGAGGGCGGGCGAACTGGGACTCCACGGCAGGGGATTTGTAAAATGTCTGTTAAACGCAACAGCGGCACGGTAGAATGTCTGTGAAAAGCGACAAGGGAAAGGAACTCGTTCTTGCCATGAGCTGCCACCGGGGCGACTGGACGTGGCAGCCGAAGGTCTGCGGGACCGGCAACAACCCTTCTGCATCCGGCCGACTCGGCTGATATTGACTCCAGCCGCGCTTGGCAAAGTAGCGACCATGCCCCGTCCCGAGTACATCTACCTCGCAGCCACCGGCGGTCAAACGCCCATCTACGCAGAGCGGGCCCTGGTCTCAGCCATGCCTGAAAGCCACGTCCCTGCCATCATCCAGAAGATCCGGGATGTGCTTCAGCCTGATGCTTCGCTTCCCCTTCGGGTCGAGATCAACGGGGTGAAGATCGTGCTCTATGCGAAGATGCGCAACGACCGGGTGATCGTTATCGCTGCGCTCGATGGGCGAGCGCAGCTCAGGTAGTCTCGGCATGGCGAACGTGAGCTCCCGCGGAGCAAGCGCTGTGGCCGCCACGAGGATCGGTATGAGCCAGACTGTCACATTTGCCCGCTAGACTTCGCTCCGGTTGATCCGCTTCGGGAGCGGCCGCGGTGCGAATCCTCATGATCTCGGACGTGTACTTCCCCCGCGTCAACGGGGTGTCCACGTCGATCCAGACTTTCCGGCACCAGCTCGCTCAGCTCGGCCACGAGAGCTTGCTGATCGCGCCCGACTATGGCGCCGCTGCGGAGGATTCAACGGCGAGCGGCGAGCCCGGCATTGTCCGGGTGCCGTCGCACCAAGTGCTCCTGGATCCGGAAGACCGCCGTATGGAGCTGCGCCGCATCCTGCAGCATCTCCCCGACTTGCGCCGGCAGCGGTTGGACTTGATCCATATCCAGACCCCGTTCGTGGCCCATTATGCCGGTGTGCTGCTGTCTCGGCGCCTGGGATTGCCGCGGGTGGAGACCTACCATACCTTCTTCGAAGAGTACCTCTACCACTACGTGCCGTGCGTGCCAAAATCCTGGATGCGGGCTGTCGCGCGGCGCTTCTCGCGCAATCAGTGCAATGACCTGGATGCGCTGGTGGTGCCCTCGCGCGCCATGCTCGAGGTGCTGCGCGGCTACGGCGTGACGGTCCCGATGGAGGTCATCCCGACCGGCATCGAGCTGAACCAACTGACCGGGGGAGACGGCGCCGCCTTTCGCGCCCGGCACAGCATCGCACCCGGGCGGCCGACATTGGTCCACGTGGGCCGCGTGGCGTTCGAGAAGAACATCGATTTCCTGCTGCGCGTGCTGCAGCGGGTGCGGCAGCACATCCCCGACGTGCTGCTGGTGATCTCCGGTGAAGGGCCGGCGGTCAAGCACTTGCGCCGGCTGGTTGCACGGCTCTGGCTGGACGGCAACGTGCTTTTCGTCGGCTATCAGGGCCGCAAGCAGGCGCTGCTCGATTGCTATCGCGCCGGCGATGTCTTCGTCTTCGCCTCCCGCACCGAGACCCAGGGCCTGGTGTTGCTCGAGGCCATGGCATTGGGCGTGCCGGTGGTCGCGCCAGCGATACTGGGCACCAAGGACATTCTCGGCGCGGGCAAAGGCGCGCTGGTGGCGGAGCTGCGCGAGGACGCCTTCGCCGGGCAGGTCACCACTCTGCTGCAGAACCCGGCGCTGCGTGGGCGTCTGAGCCGCGAGGGGCGGGAGTATGCCCGGGAGTGGGCGGCCGGGCGCATGGCCGAGCGCATGGCGGACTTCTACGGCCAGGTGCGGCAGCGGTGCGCGCGTGCGGCCGCGGGCCCGGTCAGGGCCGCTGCGACCGGAGCATCAGATTGACGATCCCGGCATCCACGTGGCCGCTCGGACCGGCCTGGGACGCCGACTGCACGTGGCTCAACTGGTCGTCGAAATAGAAGTCCGGTTCGAACACCTGCAGGAACGGGCCTTTGTCCAGGCCGCCCAGGAACATCGCCTCGTCCACTTCGATGTCCCAGCTCATCAGCGTGCGTACCGCGCGATCGTGCGCTGGCGCGCTGCGCGCGGTCACCAGCGCGGTGCGGATGCGCATCGGCGAGCCCGGCGGAGAGCTTTTCTGCAGCACGTGCAGAGCACGCAGGAAAGGCTGCATCGGACCCGGCGGAAGCGGCTCTCCCGCACGGGTGCGTTCGTGCTCTTCGAAGGCGGGCAGTCCGCGCTCCTGGTACACGCGCTCCGCCTGGTCGCTGAACAGCACCGCGTCGCCGTCGAAGGCGATACGCACTTCGTCCGGGTGCGACTCTTTGGCGTCGGGCGGCTTTGCGAACACCCGCGCGGCCGGGAAGCCGGCCTGGAGCGCGAAGCGCACGTCCTCCGGGTTGGCGGACAGGAACAGGTCGGCCTTGAGCGCAGTGAGATAGCCGTAAGGTGAGCGCCCGCGCGAGAACACGCCGCGGGTGATGGGCAGGCTGTGATGCTCGGCCGACTTGAACACGCGCAGACCGGTGACCGGATCGTTGCGGGAGAGAATTACCACCTCGACCTTCTGCTCGCCCGGCGTGTTGAAGGCGAGCAGCTTCTTGACCAGCGTGAAGGCTGCGCCCTGCCCGGCGGGCTGGTCCAGGCGCGAGAGCTGCAGCCGCTGATAGGAGCGGGGATCGGTCTCGTCGAACTGAGCGTTCTCTTCCTCGAAGTCGAACAGTGCCCGGGAGGAGAGCGCCACGACCAGCTTGTCGTCGAGATCGGCGGGCATTGGATCTGCGCCTATTTCAGGACGTCGCTGTCGCGCGCTTCACGCACGGTCATCTCCACGTCCTCGGGCAGCATCAGGCGCTGCTGCTCGAGCGCCCGGGCGGCCTGCTCGATCTTGCGTACATAGTCCTCGTGGTCGCGGTACATCTCCGCCAGCGCGGGTCGTGGATCGCCGGCGGCCTGCGCCTCTTCCCGCGTGCGCTTGAGCGGAATGGTCGAGCCCAGCAGGTCGCAGAGGTCGTCGCCGCCGAACTCGGCCCGGCGCGTGTTCCAACCGGCGAGCGTGGCGACCGGCACTTCGACCAGCGGGTGGCGCACACCGGCGACATCGTTGCCGATTCGATCCACTTGGGGCACCAGTATCTTGTGCGTGCTCAGGACGTCGGGGAACAACCTGTCGATCACGCCGGCGTTGTTCGCGACCCGCGGTCCGAAATCGCGCTCGCCCGAGCCGTTGTACACTCCGGTATAGGTCACTCCTGGGAGCGCGGGGAAGGCGAGGCGATCGGGGGTAACGAGCGTCCCGCCGGCGATACGCGGCACGCGGCTGTCGGGCGGCGGTGTACCCCCCTTGACCCACTCCTCCAGATCCACGATCAATGCCCGCAGAATTACGCCGGTGTGGGTCGCGTTGGCAAGCTGCTCGCACTGGCGGTTGGCGATGCCGTAGTGGGGGGCGTCGCCTTTGAACCAGCCGTGCTGGGTGCCCGACAGGAGATAGCGCCGCACGTTGGGCGGATCCGGGATGTCGGCCTTGCCCTCCGGATCGGTCCCCAGCAGCGAGGCGCGGAAGTTCCAGAACTCGTTGGAGCTATCGGTATGGATGATCTTGGGATCGGTCTTCGGCCGCTTGAGGATGCCGTCGTCTCGTGCCGAAAGCGGATCCTGGCGCACGGCGTACGTCACCGGAAAATTCACATCCGGCACGTAGCGCTCGCGATGCTGCTGAGTGAACGGGTTGGGCTGCGCGAAGCGGTAGTTGAGATACAGGCGCTGCGCGCCCGGGACGTGGATGTGGATGCCGTCGCAGACGCGCCGGCCCTTCTCGTCCTCGTTGAAGCCGAAGTACAAGTAGTCCCGGTAGTACATGCCGCTCGACGAGATGCCTTGGCATAGCGCGGTCTGAACGCCGGCGGCCGGATTCGGCTGTCCTGCATCATCCTTCTCCGCATAGCGGAGGAAGGAAACGAAGTCGCGCGAGGTGACATACCCCAGTCCCATGACCGGCGAAGCGGCGGCGCGGTAGATGAGATGATAATTGCGATCGTTGCGGAAGCCGCCCTTGAGACAAATGTCGGTGTCGCTCGGCGTGCCGGGCCAACCTTCGGGACAGGCCGCGAAGGCCCACTGGTCGTCGCGCACACGCGTCCCGCGCTGCATCTCCGGACTGCTCGGCCGGGGCGAGTCGCTCGGCACTGCCCATAGCTCGGCCTCGGCCGCCTGCTTGTTGGTGGATACCGCGGCGAAGCTCTTGAAGGCCGTGCTGCCGCTCAACGGCAGCGTGCTCGGGTTGGTGCCATTGAAGTTGCGGTCGCCGAACTCGGTGAGGATGCGCTCGGTGATCGGCTGCCCGTTCTCCATGGCGAGCGGGAAGTTCACGGTCAGCCGGTTGTCTCCCGGTGCGATGTCCGCGCCCCAGCCAACCCAGGCCAGGACGTAACCGCGCTTCATCAGAAACCCGTTGCCGAAGTCGCGCGGCGCCGTCGGCGCGTTCATGTTGGCGTCCGACGCGGTGTCGTGCATGCGCCCGAAGCTGATCTTGCGCCCGCGGTTGTTGACCTCGAAGAACAGGGTGCGGGTGCCGCGGGCGAGGTCGACGGGCCGCAGGATCACCATGTCGGCGGAGAATTCGACCTTGCCACTGACGTTGCGCGGCGCCTTGTCGAGGTCGAACACCACAGCGTTGTCCGGGTCTTTGGGATCGACTTCGAAGAACGCGGTTCCCGTCAGCCGCTCATAGGGACCGGCGGCGCCGAAGGCCTGACCATCGGCGACCACTTCCCGGTGGTCGATCTGCAGGCGGGTGACGCGCGCCTCGCAGGGAGAATGCGCCAATGCCAGGACAAACAGCGCCAGAATCGCGTATAGCCGGGCCATCGCAGTCTCCATTGTTATCCTGCGCCGCCCGTTTGGAAGGCGCAAAATATCTTACACTTCCGAGTCTTCTCGAGGGATCACAAATGGGTGTCCAGGGCGAACTGCCAAAAGGCGAGCTGCAGCAGGAAGCGGGGTTGAAGGTCGTGCACGTGACCTGCCCGCACGATTGCCCGGACGCCTGTTCCATGCGCGTCACGGTGGATCGGTCGACCGGACGGGCGGTCAAGGTCGAGGGTGACCCTACTCACCCGATCACCCGCGGCTACCTGTGCAACAAGGTCAACAACTACCTGGAGTACGTCTACAACCCCGACCGGGTGCTCTATCCACGGCGTCGGATCGGGCCCAAGGGACCGAACGCCAGGTTCGAGCGCATCACCTGGGACGAGGCGCTCGGCCAGATCGCCGCCCGCCTGCACGCTGTCGTGGCGGACTACGGTCCCGAGGCCGTCCAGCCTTTTTCCTACTCCGGCACGCTCGGCATCCTCGGCTTTTCCGGTATGGGCGAGCGCTTCTTCAACAAGATGGGCGCCGCACGCCTGCAACGCACGATCTGCACCGCCGCCGGTGCTGCCGCGCTGACCTACACCTTCGGCCGCGTGGGCGAGGCCAATATCGAGGATATCCCGAACATGGACGTCGTGCTCCTGTGGGGCACGAACCTGGTGAGCACGGGCGTGCACGCCATGCCCTTCATCAACCAGGCGCGCGCAAATGGCGCCACGGTTGTGGCGATCGACCCGCGCGTGACACGCACCACTGCTTTCGCCGACTGGCACTTGCAGCCGCGTCCCGGCACCGATGCCGCGCTGGCGCTCGGAATGATGAAGGTCATCGTCGACCGCGGGCTGCACGACGAGGCGTTCCTGCGCCAGCATACGGTCGGCTGGGACCGGCTCATCGCCGAGAAGCTGCCGCAGTATCCGCTCGAGCGCGTGGAGCAGATCACGGGGCTCGCGGCGGCCGACATCGAGAAGCTGGCGCTGCTCTACGGGCGCACCAAAAAGTCTTTCATCCGACTCAACTGGGGTATCCAGCGCCACAGCAACGGCGGCATGATGACGCGCACGATCTCGCTGCTCCCGGCCATGACCGGGGCGATGACCGGCGGCGCGGGCGTTTGTGTCAGCACCGGCGCCGAAACCCGCGGCGTCAACCTCGCCAAGCTGCAGCGCACGGACCTGCTGGCCGGCAGGACGCCGCGCACCATCAACATGATCCAGCTCGGCAGGGCGCTCAACGACCCCAACCTGGACCCGCCCATCAAGGCGCTGTTCTGCTGGAACAGCGACCCGGCGAACTGCGTGCCCGACACCATCGACGTGCGGCGCGGACTCATGCGTGACGACCTGTTCGTCGTGGTGCACGACACCTTTCTGACCGATAGCTGCGACTACGCGGACGTCGTCCTGCCCGCCGACACCCAGCTCGAGCACGCGGACCTGCACGGCGCCTACGGTACCTACTACCTGGGCCTCAGCCGGCAGGCCATAGACAAACTGGGCGAGAGTCTCGACAACACCGAGCTGTTCCGTCGGCTGGCCCGGGCCATGGGCTATCAGGACTCCTGCTTCTCCGACGGCGACGAGGACATGATCCGCGAGTTGCTGGATCCCGCGTTCAACCCGCTGTTCGAGGGAATTACCTACGAGCAGCTCCAGGAGCGGGGATGGGCGCGCGGCGCCGTCGATTCTCCTCGTCGGGGCGGCATCAACAGCGGGCGCTGGCCCACGCCCAGCGGGAAAATCGAGATCTACTCCGAAACGCTGGCCAAGCTTGGGCTGGACCCGTTACCCACCCACCTTGCCGAGAGGGAAGGCTTCGAGGATACCGAGCTGCGGCGTCGATATCCGTTGCAGATCATCAGCGCCGCGACCCACTACTTCATCGGCGCGACCTTCCAGCATGTCGGACGCCTGCAGGAGATGACCGCGCGTCCCACCTTCGAGTTGAGTCCGCAGGACGCCGCACAGCGCGGCATCGCCGACGGCGACCTGTGCCGCCTGTACAACGACCGCGGTGAGACGTTCGGGTACGCGCTGATCGTCGCGGGCCTCCTGCCCGGCGTAGTGGGCGCAGCCAAGCAATTGCAGGGCTCGAAGCTGCCCAACGGCGTGAACCTGAACGCGCTCACCAGCCAGGAAGTGGCCGACATGGGTGGCGGGCCGGTGTTCTTCTCCACGCTGGCGCAGATCGAGAGAACGGCCGACGCCGCAGCTATCACGGTGGACGCAGCGATCCACTCGCAAAAGCCGGCGGCGTGACGGCGAGGATCATCGATGGCACGGCCATCGCCAAGGAAACCCGCGCGCAGTGGAAAGTGCGCGCGGAGGCGCTCACTCAACGCGGTGTGACGCCAGGACTGGCGGTTGTCCTGGTCGGTGACAATCCGGCCAGCCGGGTCTACGTGCGGAACAAGATCAAAGCCTGCGCGGAGAACGGCGTGCACTCGGAGCTGTACGAGTTCCCCGTTACCGCACCTCAAGAGGCGGTCCTGTCGCGGCTCGAAGCGTTGGCGGTCGACACCAAGATCCACGGCATACTGGTCCAGTTGCCGCTCCCGGCCCACTTCGACAACAGCGCGTTGCTGGAAGCGATCCCGGTGGACAAGGACGTGGACGGATTCCATCTTTACAACCTTGGCGCCCTGGTGGTGGGCGACACCGTCTTCCCGCCCTGCACGCCCTACGGCGTGATGTGCCTGTTGGACTACCTGCGCATCCCCATCGAGGGGCAGAACGCGGTGGTCGTCGGCCGCAGCAACATCGTGGGCAAGCCCATGGCGTTGATGCTCCTGGCGCGCAGTGCCACTGTCAGCATCTGCACCTCGAAGACGCGCGATCTGTCCCAGTACACTTTGCTGGCCGATATCCTGGTGGTGGCGACGGGCAAACCCAAGCTGGTGACCGGCGCGATGGTCAGGCCCGGCGCCGCGGTGATCGACGTGGGCATCAACCGGCTGCCCGACGGGAAGCTGGTGGGGGATGTGGACTTCGACTCGGTCAAGCAGCGTGCCGGCTGGATCACGCCCGTGCCGGGCGGGGTGGGCCCGATGACCATCACCATGCTGCTGGCCAATACCGTACAGGCGGCCGAGCGCTACGCCCTGCAGGGGCAGAGAGTCACGGCTGGCGCGTGAAGCGCGACCGCCCGCAGCTTACGACACGCTTACGTAAATGTGTCGTAAGCCATTGTTGTAGGAATAAAAATTATCGTCTTCACCCTACATTTTCGCGGCCTGCCTGCCGTTACTTGGTGCGTCAGCATTGTTCCCGCTGTCCCCAGTTTTCAGGTGCGGGTTCTCATTGCAACCAGCGAATAATGGAGGCTTATCATGTCAGTCAGTCCCGTTTCCTCGACCAGCAGCGCCTATTCTTCAGCGACGCAATCGACGCAGGTCAGCGCGTTCAAGCAACGCAAGCAGGACTTCGAGGCGCTCTCCCAGGCCCTCAGCGCCGGTGACCTCGCCGGGGCTCAGAGTGCGTTTTCTGCTCTCCAGCAAGACCTGGCGAATATCGGTCAAGGCCAGGCCACACCACCAGCCGGGCAGACCAGCCAGACCGGCCAGGGCAGTTTCTCGAGTGCGCTGCAGGCGCTCGGACAGGCGCTAAGCTCCGGCGATCTTTCCGGTGCCCAGTCCGCGTTCGCACAGCTGCAGCAGGACATTCAGAAGGTCGCCCAGGGGCACCACCACCATCATCACCCGCAGGGTGGAAGCACGGCGTCCGGCTCGTCCGCTACCTCGAGCACCACGACCGGGACGGGCGCGTCCCAGCCCAGCAGCATCAGCACCACGGCCTGAATCCGGGTAGCCTTCGCGAGCGGCGTTTCCAGGGGCCAGTTGCGCCAGAGGGTCGCGTGCCGAGACAGCCGGCGGTAAACTTGCTGCCGGCCTCGGAGGTCCGCATCATGCCCCGCACCCTCGGCTTCGCGTCGGTCGTCATAGCAGTACTGTCGCTCCTCGCTTGCACCAGACCTACTTCCTCTCCCGAAGCGCTGGTGGAAGCCGCATTCGAATCGATCAAGAAGAACGACTGGAAGGCTTACGCGCCGCTCACCATCACCACCGCGGATTTCATCCTCCAGGAGAACAAGGTATCCAAGTTCAAGCAGGGACAGACCTATGCCGGCGAACTGCTGCGGCCCGAGGAACACAAGCTGCAGAAGGAACAGTTTCAGAAGGCCGCCGGCGGCGGTGCGGGGATACTGGACTTCCGGCAATCGAAATTCGACCGTGCCGTGCGCGTGGCCTCGGCCAACCAGGAGCTGTTGACCGGGAGCGCGATACCCGTCACCTTCTACGCGGTGGCGCTGGACGGCGGCGGTGGCCAACCGTCGCAGCTCGATCCCGGATTCGTCGT
>JBGPMS010000028.1:0-26288 GCA_041487115.1 Gammaproteobacteria bacterium | reverse complement strand
TGGGTATCCCCGGACTCGCGCCATTGCCTTGGTGGCAGACGCTCGCGATTCTCGCCTATGCGATGGTTTCGTGCCTGGTCGTGAACGACGCTGTGAAAGTCGCCCTAATCAAGTGGCGCATTCCTTCGGCGGTTGCCAAGTCACGGGTCGATTCGACTCTGTAAATCGCCAAGCGAGCCTAGAAACTGTTCGAGAAGCGTGGCCGCCAGGATGGTCACGCGGCTCAGGATTGGCGCCCGGCGGAACAGCAGATCCAGTGCGATCTTTGCAGGGGTACTCCTCGCTCAGCGCCATGGTCACAATATTGACGAGAACACCACGCTGCTCGCGGCACGAACACGCAGCCCTCAGCGCCAGGCCGGCCTGCGCTTTGCATGCGGTCGCGTGGGCGGTGCATTTGCAGGCGTGTTCTCCGATCTGTTCGCACATCAGCTTGGAGGGAGCCTCCTGATCTGTCTCCGGCTCTCAAGCGCTACGCATATGAAATTCTCGAAGGGCACATCGATCGCTTCGCTGGCACTTGCATTGAGTTGCGCGGTGATATGCGGGTGCGGCACGATGTTCGGTATGGACGACTATGACTTCGATCCGGGCTACGAGGACGAATCGACGGTACCGGCCGACCTCGCGGACGCGGCGGATAAACCATACGGCGTCGATGCTGTCTCCGGCGCTCAGGAGGCCGGGCTGCGCACCGACGCGGGGTGGCCCGTGGAGGTCATGAGCGGGTCAGATCGGCTCGTGATCTATCAACCCCAAGTCGACAGCTGGGAAGGTAATCGCATACGCGCGCGATGCGCCGTCGCAGTCACGGCGGTCGGCGCAACCGCCTCTGCGTACGGGGTCGTGTCGATCTCCGCACGCTCGGAAGTGCGCAAGGACACTCGATTGGTCCTGCTGCAGGACCTGCAGGTCACTGCAGGAACCTTCGCGGCAAGCGGCCCAGGCGAGTCCGACCCGCTGCAGGCCGTACGTGGAAGCGTTACAGGGTGGCCGCGCGTCATTTCGCTCGACCGACTGACGGCGGACCTCGCGATTGCCCGAGCCGAGCACAGCGGCACATCTCCGAAGCTCAACCACACGCCACCCCGAATCATCTATAGCCCGACGCCGACGGTGCTGGTGCGGATCGACGGAGCGCCGGTGCTGCGCGATGTGCAGGACAGCGGGCTGCTGCAGGTGCTCAACACGCCGGCGCTGCTCCTGTTCGATCCCTCGACGCGCAGATACTTTCTCGACGGACACCATAGGTGGGCGCAGGCAAGCTCACTCGACGGCCCCTGGACCCTGGCCTCTGACGCTCCGGCAGGGCTGGAGCGGGTGAAGGCACGGCTCGCTGGAAGCGAGGAACTCGACCCTGGCGACAAAGGCAACACCGCCCCCGCCGAGTCCGTTCCGACCGTATACGTGAGTACGATACCGGCGGAGCTGGTCGAGACCTGGGGCCCACCACAGTACGAACGCATTTTGGGAACCGACCTGGTCTACGCGACCAACACCGACAGCAATATTTTCATGGATGTCGATACGCACACGGTGTATGTGCTTCTCTCGGGTCGGTGGTTCGTAGCCGACTCCCTGGACGGCCCGTGGCGGTGGGTTTCGGGCTCGCAGCTGCCGCACGACTTCTCTCGCATTGATCCCTATGGACCCAAGGGCAGTGTGCTCATGTCGATCCCGGGGACCGAGGAGGCGCGCGACGCACTCATCGCCAATCAGATCCCGCAAACAGCCACTGTCAATCGCGCAGATGCCCACCTCGAAGTCCGTTACGACGGCACACCCCAGTTCAAGGCGATTCAGGGTACCCGTATGCAATACGCCGTCAACACCGACATCGACGTGGTTCGTGCTGGCAACCGCTACTACGCCGCCAAAGACGGTATCTGGTTCGTCTCCGACTCCGCATTCGGCCCCTGGGCAGTCGCTGATTCCGTCGCACCGGAGATCTATTCGATTCCGCCGAGCTCACCTCTGTACCACGACCGCTTCCTCTATGTGTACGGGTCCGATGCAGCCGCCGTGTTCACCGGCTACACCGGCGGTTATATGGGAGCGTTCGTCGTCGACGACGTGGTTGTGTATGGCACCGGCTGGGTCTACACAAGCTGGTGCGGGACGATGTATTTCGGCAGTCCCTGGACGTGGGGGTTCGGATACGAATACAGCTACTGGGGCGGCGGGTGGTTTTCCAGACCATTCTACCGCCGCTGGTGGTACCACGATTGGGGGCACATGCACCGCCTCTACAGCGAATACTGGCATCCTGGCTGGTCGCATCCGGATTTGCGCTGGGTCCACAACAACGTCAACGCATACAACCGCTGGGATGACGGGGCCGTTCGCGCGGAGCCTCAGCTAACGAGCGGAATCGCAACGGGGGCCGGGCCGGCAACCGTGCGAGCCCCTCCCAGGCCGGCGGCCGGCGGCGTGCTCCGGAGCCCGGATCTCTATGCCGGGCGCGATGGAAATGTCTACGAGCATCGGAGAGACGGCTGGTACCGGCATGCCACCGGCAACCAATGGAACCATGTCGGGACCCCCGGCGCCATGTTGGCGCACGACCATCAGTCGCGGGTACTGGGGTCGGCGCGGTGGTCTGAATTCCGCGGCGGAGGCCATGCGTTTGGAATGGCGAGATCCCACTCGCTACCTACGGGGGCGCTACGTGGCGGATCTGGCAGATCCGCGATGGGGCACAGCAGTGTTATGGGTGGCGGCATGGGACACGAGAGCTTCGGCAGCGGCCACCATTGACACGTCGTGCCCCAATCCCAGGCATGGACCGCTCCGTAGTGTCCATTCTCGCGCCCAGCTCCCTTTGCTCCCCACCAATGGCAGGGTCACGACCTTCTCTAGCGAGTCCACAAGCAGCGGCGCGTGAGGTGCCGGCTTGGTTACCCCGGGTTGAACTCCACCGCTAGGTTGGCCGCTGCGGTTGGAGTGAACCATCGAGCTCGCAGCTAAATCCCCATTCCAGTGGGTGTTTGCGGGCGATTTCAAAGGGCTAGTGGTGCGGCACGCCTGATGCTAAGTAGATGGGGACGAGTGCGTTCGGGCGTGACCGAAGATCAACTTGGAACTATTCCCGCCCATGTCCTTTGGACCGCACGCTTCACGAAGATGTCGTGAGAGAACCTATCCGCAGGCAGATGCGTCCTACAGGTAGGGAACGAAGGATGGAGTAGACATCCAACCGACCCTGAAGGAGGAGTAAATCATGAAAGTCGTGTCGATGGTTCTAGTTCTTACAGCAGCGCTGGCGAGCGGCTCGGCATGGAGTCACGGCGGCGGTTCCCACGGCGGCGGCGGCTTTCACGGAGGGGGCGGATTTCGCGGCGGCGGCTTTCACGGAGGGGGCCATTTCCATGGCGATCACTTCCATGGCGGGTTCATCGGCGCTCCGTATTTCTGGCCGTGGTATTACCCAACTCCATACTACGCCCCCGCCTATCCGTATTACGATTCACCGGCCTATTCTTACGATCCGCCACCCGTAGCGGCGCCATTCTCCCCAAGCTACGCCCCGCCTCCCGTGGCAGCGCCGGGCTCGGCAGATAACCCTGTTGTCGAGCTCCCGCCGACTTATACGCCGAAACAAAGTTCGAGCAACGCCATCGCCCATACGCCGCCGAGCCAGCTCTTCATGTATCCGCGACAAGGTCAGAGTGCGCAGCAGCAAACAAGCGATCGCGATCAATGCTACCAGTGGGCACTTGGGCAGATCGGTTCGGATCAAGGCACGCTATCGCCAGCGCAGACGAGCGGATATTACCGTGCAATGGAAGCCTGCCTCGATGCCCGCGGGTATTCGGTCAGATAGTTGCCCGCAGTGCTTGCTCGCTAACCGCCACTAGGAAACGTGGACGCCGCCCCGCCGGTGCAATAAGACCAGTTCTCCCGGCATGGTGACTTCGGCCAGCAGAGTCACTTCAACGGATCCTCGGGGTTCAGCAACCGGCGGAAAGCGGCGACGATAGCCGGTTGCGGCTGACGGATCGGGGGAATCGATTGATACTGCTCCCACCCTCCGCCCAGCCCCTTGTAGAGCGCGACGAACTGCTCGCCGACCACCACCTGAGCGACGGCATACTGCTCCTCGAGGTCGTACTGCTGGCGCTCGGCGTCGACGACGTTGAGGAAATCGGTCAAGCCGCGATCGTAGCGTTGTGAAGCGAGGCTCACGGCTCGCTGACTGGCCGCCAGCGCCTCCCCCAGATTGCGCAGACGATCCTGCTGTGCGGCATAACCGCTCATGGCACTGTCGACCTCCTGCACGGCTCTCAGCACCGTTTGCTTGTAGTTGATCAGCAGCTCGTGTGTGCGCAAGTCCGCCACGTTGACCAAGGCATCGAGGGTTCCGAAGTCGAGCAAAGGCCAGATGGCCCCGGCCCCAGCCGACCAGATGAACTTGCTGGACACTGGAGTCACGCCGAGCCCTTGTCCTTGATAACCGGCACCCGCGGTCAACGCCAACTGGGGAAACAGGTTGGCAGTCGCAACGCCGATCCGAGCCGTGGCACCAGCCAACAGACGCTCGGCCTCGATCACGTCGGGCCGGCGTCGAATGAGGTCCAACGGCAGGCCCGCATCGATCTGGTCGGGGATTTGCGGGATCAGTTCCGGCTTCGCCAACTCCTGTGCCAATTCCTCTGGAAACTGACCGAGCAGGACGGCGATCGCATACTGTGCCGCGCTGATCTGAGCGGCAAGCGGTGCGACCTGGGCCTGCAGCGTCGCCAATTGCCGGCGCGCCAGGGTGACATCCAGCTCGTTGGTGATGCCACGATCGAAGCGCGCCTGCACGAGCTCCAGCGACTTTTGCGCGCTGCGCATGTTCTGCCGCAAGACCGCCTGCTGCGTCTGCAGTCCGCGCATGTCCAGATAAGCACGTACGACGTCAGCTACCACGGTGACCAGCACCGCGCTGCGAGCGGCGGCGAAGGCCTGCGTATCGTATCGAGCCGCCTCGATCTCGCGCCTGTACTTGCCGAACAGGTCGATCTCCCAGGCGGCGTCGAAACCGACGATGGACGTGATGTGCTTCAGACCGGCCGTGTTCGAAGCAGCGTTGAGCGGCGGTGCAATGCGCCCGCGCGCAAGGTCGCTCCCCGTTCCGCGTCCAGCACCTGCGCTCGCCTCCAGGTCGGGCAGCGCCCGGCCGGCCACGACCGTCTCGAACGTCCTCGCCTCCTGCAGCCGCGTCAGAGCGATCTCCAGGCTGGGGTTGGCTTGAATCGCCCGATCGATGAGCGAATCCAGCTCGGCATCGTTCAGCGCGTGCCACCACTTGGCCGGATCGACGGGTTCATGGCCTGTTGCACTCTGCGCTCCCGACGCTGCGACGAATCCGTCTGGGAGCTTCATCTGCGGCGCACGGTAGTCCGGCCCGACCGCGCATCCAGCCAAGCTCATGCCGATCGCGACTACAGAGGCAACGTGCAATGCGCGCATGCCGTAGTCGCCTCAGCGGGTCTTGAGTGCGGTAGCGGACGGGGCACCGTCACCGGATTCGCTCACGGCGACCGTCTCTCCATCGCTGATCTGGCTGCTGATGTTCAGAGCAACCTTGTCACCGGGCGAAAGCCCTGACCCAAGCTCCACCATGTTTCCATCGTCCCGGGCGATCGTAACCTTGCGGAAGCTCACTCGGCCGGCGTCGTTGACCACGACGACCTGCGGACCGCTCGACCGGAACACGAGCGCGGCCGCAGGCACCTGGACCAAGTTGGTGCTTTGGAGGGCGAAGCTCACATCGACATACATCCCCGGCACCAGGGCCTGGTCGGCGTTGGGAATGTCCACTTCCACCCGCAACGTACGCGCTTGCGGGTTGATCGCCTTCGCCGTGCGCGCAACCTCGCCGCTGAAAGTGCGGCCGGGAATGTTGCTCGCCGTGATCTGCACCGGGACACCGGCCTTCATCAGATCGCCCGCCGCACTCTGCGGCACGTCGACGAAAATACGCATCGGGGTCTCCTGGCTCACGCGGTACAGAAGCGTATTGCCAGCAGTGCTGCCGGCGGTGACCAGATTGCCGATATCGATGCGACGCTCGGTGACCGTGCCGTCGAACGGGGCGGTGACCTGCTTGAACTGCGCCAAAGCCGTGAAGCGGTCCACGCGTGCCTGATCGAGGGCGACTTGCGCACGCGCGGCGTTGAGCTTGGCGACGGCACTGTCGTAGTCGGCTCGCTTGGCCTCGCGCTCCTGGTCCGAGACCACACCCTTGGGCGAGTCGCGCCAGCGCTCGTTGGTGGTCTTGGCAAACTCCGCCTCCGCCGCTCTGACCTTGACCTGAGCTTCGGCTGCCGTAAGCTCGGCGCGGGCCGCCGCGAGATCGGCGTCCAACTCGGGGGTCTCGATGATGGCGAGAACCTGGCCCCGCCGCACGTGCTCTCCGATGTCCACGAACCACTTGGCGACGTAGCCGGTGACGCGCGCGTACAGCGTGCTTTCGTACCATGCCGCGGTCTCGCCGGGCAACGTCAGGGGCCGCGTCGCCGCAGAGCTGCGGACGGTGATCACATTCACGGGCCGCCGCCGCGAAGACTCGGTCTTCGAGACGTCCCGCAGTTGGCTCTCACCGGACGTTTTGAGGAAATGTACCACCAGAAAGCCGCTCAGCAGAACGATCGCGATCACCCCTGCAGAGATCTTGATCCTGCGCCCCGTTCCCCGCTCGAAGCTGGTCGACACCCGTGGAGCTTCCGACGCTCCGGCGTGCCCCCCGTGCTCAGAGCCCAAAGCCGGCGGCTCGCCACCCGGGCCACGGTCCTGCTGGAATCGATCATCCGGTCGCACGGGATTCCCTCGTCGAAGAAGAAGCGGACAAAGCGCTCCGGCGGCGCAGCAGCCGGTACATGGTTGGCACGAAGATCAGCGTCGCGAATGTGGCGAACAGGAGGCCGCCGATTACGGCACGGGCGAGCGGTGCGTTCTGCTCGCCCCCCTCGCCTACGCCGAGCGCCATCGGAATCATGCCCAGGATCATGGCGCCGGCGGTCATCAGAACGGGCCGCATGCGCGTGTATCCTGCCGTCACCGCCGCCACGAAGGAGTCGTCTCCGCCGTCCATGCGCTGGTTCGCGAAGGTCACCACGAGAATGCTGTTCGCGGTCGTGAGTCCGATGCACATCAGCGTTCCCATCAGGGCCGGCACGCTCAAGTGAGTCTGCGTCAGGAACAACATCCACATGACGCCGGCCAGCGCGAACGGCACGGCCATCAAGACGATCAACGGATCGATCCAGCTCTGGAAGTTGATTACCAGAAACAGGTAGACCAGCACGACGGCCAGCGCAATTCCGGTGAACAGTCCCGCATAGCTCTCGCGCATGGTCTCGACCTGGCCGCTCAGTGTAACCTTGATCGCCTTCGCCAGATCAGGGCGATCCGCCTCGATGACCTTGTCGATGGCGGCAGCGGCGGAATAAAGATCACGCCCCTGAACATCGGCGTGAACGTCGAAGACCGGCCTGATGTTGAGCTGCGAGGTGACCAGGGGCACCTTGGTGCGACCGAACTTCGAAATGTTCATCAGGAGTTGGCGCTGATCGCGCCCGCTCCCCGCCGTCACCGGCATGGTCCAAAGATCCTCGGCCGAATCGATCCGGTATGTCGGCAACTGCACCACCAGTGGATAGCTGACGCCATTGCGCGGGTCGACCCAGAAGTTGGGCGCAGTCTGCGCGCTGGAATTGGTCGCCACCAGCACGTTGTTGGCGGTGCCCTGCTGGGTCGCACCCACCTCGGTGGCGAGCACGCGGTCGACATCGACCGTCAGAGCCGGCGCGTCCGGGACTTGGAACACGTGGGAATCCACGATCCCCGGTACGTTCTGAAGATCATGCGCGAGCTTTCCGGCAAGCGCATAGGCCTCGTCGTTGTTCGGCCCCGAGACGCGAATGTCGATCGGCGCAGGTTGACCGAAGTTCAGCACCTGGTCGACGATGTCGGCAGGCTGGAAGAAGAATTGCAAATCCGCGAAGCGCCGCGGCAGCTCGCGGCGCAACTCGGCGATCAGCTTGGCCGTCGGCGTGTGCTTTTCATGGAGGGAGATGAGAATCTCGCCGTCCATCGGCCCGACCGTCGCCGAATCGCTCAGCGCGATGTTGATCCCGCTGTAGGGCATTCCGATATTGTCCAGCACGACGTCGATCTGGTCGTTGCCGACGATCTGCCGGATTGCGGCTTCCACTTCGCCAAAGTACTCCTGCGTCCGCTCGATTCTGGTTCCCGGCGGCGCGCGGACGTGAAGGCGCATCTGTCCCGCGTCGACCTCCGGAAAGAAGTCCCGGCCCAGTTGCGGAAACAGCAGCAGCGAACCCAGCACTAGAGCGCCGAAGAACGCGATCGTCAGGACCGGCTGCGACAGGGCCCACGCCAAGCTGTTGCGGTAAGTCTCGCGAAACATGTTGAACCCGCGCTCGAAGCTGCGGTGGATCGCGATGAACGGGACCTTCCACTGACCTCCTCTCGGGACGACATGCCATGCAACCAGGCGGGCGGTCGAGGGGCGCATCAAGTATTTGAATAGCACGGGCACGAGCGTGAACGACAACGCCAGGCTGGCAACGAGAGACACGCAGACCGAAATCGAGAGCGGGGAAAAGAGGTACTTGGCCGTGCCCTGCAGCAGGAACACCGGTACGAACACGATGCAGATACACAAGGTCGACAGGACCGTCGGCACGCCTACCTCGCCGGCCCCGCTCACGATGGCTGTTTCCAGGGCCTCGTCCAGGCGTAGATGCCGTTCGATGTTCTCGATCACGACCGTGCCGTTGTCCACCAGGATGCCGACGGCCAGCGCGAAGCCCCCCAGCGTCATGGTGTTGAGCGTCTGCCCCCCGACATACATCACCAGCACCGCGGTGACAATGGACAGCGGAATGGCCGCGAGGATGATGAGCGTCAGCCGCCAGTTCCCGAGAAACAGAAGGATCATCAACGCGGTCAGGCCGGCAGCCATCAAGCCGCCCATCAGTACGCTGTTGAGGGCGGCCTTGACGAAGATCGACTGGTCGAAGACCGGCTTGATGGTCACGCCGCTCGGTAGCACGCGCTCGATGTCGGGCAGCGCCGCTCGGACGCCGTCGATCACCGCCAGAGTGGACACGCCCCCGGTCTTGCGGATCGACATCAGGGCACCCGGCGTTCCGTCCACGGCAACGGAGTTCGTCTGCACCTGAAACCCATCATGCACGTTCGCCACGTCGCGCATGAAGACCGTCCTGCCGTCAACCGTCTTGATCGGGAACCCGTTGATCGTCTCGAGCAGGTCCGGGCTGTTGTTCATCGAGAGCGTGTAGTCCTTGTTGCCGATTTTCACGTCGCCCGCCGGAAGGATGACGTTCTGGCGCTCCAGCGCCTGACTCACGTCGGAAGCCGACAGCCCGCGCGACTGCAATGCGCGCTGATCGAGATCCGCCATGATGACTCGCGGCTTCCCGCCATAGGGATAGGGAACTTCCGCACCGTGCACGACAGCGAGACTGGGCCGGATGATGTTCTGGCCCAGA
The DNA here is from genome assembly GCA_041487115.1 of Gammaproteobacteria bacterium. GTDB lineage: Bacteria > Pseudomonadota > Gammaproteobacteria > Burkholderiales > SHXO01 > SHXO01. The sequence goes on along the minus strand of JBGPMS010000028.1, from coordinate 16,764 downwards.
TCGTTGAGCTTGGTGTCCGGGAGGGTATGGCTGGACAGGCTCAATTGAATGATCGGAACGTCGGTGGCGCTGTAGCGCAGAACCAGCGGCGGCGTGATATTCCGGGGCATATACTTCAGCACCACCAGCGCGCTGCTGGCCAACTGAGAGATAGCGCGCGTCACATCCGCGCCCTCGTGCAGGTATATCTTCTCGACACCGACACCGACGTAGCTGGTCGCCTCGATCCGGGAGATATCGTCCACCAGCGACGCGAGCTGCCGCTCATGCAACGTCAGAATGCGATTCTGTATGTCCTGCGCGCTCATCCCGTTGTAGGTCCAGACCACGCTGACCACCGGGATGTCGATCTCGGGAAAGATGTCCACCGGCATGCGCCAGGCGGCGCCCGCGCCCAACAGGCAGACGAGGATCAATACCGCGACCACCGTGTAGGGTCGCTTGAGTACGGAGGCAACGACCGACATCAGCCCGCTCCCACCTCAGGACCGATAAATTCGTAATCGAGGACGTGCGTCGCGCCGAGCGAACCGGCGAAATCGAAACCAGCTTCAGTGCTATGCATGAGCTATCCATTGCAAGGCAGTCGAACTAGCTCCTATACGTGCCGCCGAGGAAATTCAGCCTGGCGGCATAGGAGCTGGATCGAGGGGGGGATGCGGCTTGTCTGGCTGAACCTTGCGTGCGCTGTACGAAACCCGCTCTAACTTGTCTTAATCGGTGGACGGGGTTCTCCGTATTGCTCAGGCTGCTCGTGGCGTCCGCTCATCGCTTCCCGGTCTGGCGGGCCGCGCGTGTTATAGCATAACCCGTGCCTCACGGGTTAAGTGCCTGAACCGACGCGAGAACATGGTCGACGGACGCTAAAACAAACGCGGGCGTGGTTCATTTGAACCACAGCGGTTGGAGACGCGGGGGAATTGACCCGCCGTTTCTCCCTGGCTAGCAACCATTACCGTAAGACGAGCGTGGTCTTCATGAGTTCAAAATCGTCTGAGAAACCCTGTGTGTCCGCGATGACATCGACCACCGAGCGTCGCAGCGTGGAGCGCCCTTCGTGCGTCGGGCCCATCGACTGCCGGCTTGGCACAGAGTCTGCTGATGCGAAGCCGCAGGACTCTGGAGATCAACGTGACCGCTCGCACCTTTGCATGTCCCTTGTTCAATGCGCGCGAGCAGCCGCCGCCAAAGCCGTGGAGAAATGTGCGGCCAGCACACCTCACGCAGCCAGCGCCTGCAGGCGTTGACCGGTGAGGACGCGAGCCTCACGCGCGCCCGCTCGAAGTCTTGATGCTCTGATCGAACCCTCTAGTCTAGCTGCCCTCTGGCAGCGTCAGATCGGCGACAGGAACGCTATCCATCTGGCAAGCGCGACCCTGTCACCCTCGGGAACTTGGCCTAGAATGCTGCGAAACGAAGACCCTGGTGCGATCACGATGAAGTCCGTACTCCTGCGCCCGACGCGGTTGGTCGCGGTGGTGTCTGCGCTGGTGCTCATGCTCGCGCTCGGGGCTTTGTCTTTGTTCACCTGGCTCGACTTCAAGCGCATCGAGTCCATCCGGGCGCACGAAAACCGCACGTCACTGCTGCAGGAGAGCCTGGTCATCCTGAAGGACGTCCAGCTGCAGGTCGCTACGAATGGACGTGCGCCCGATCCGGAGAGGTTGCAAGCGGTACGCGCCGACCTCGCTCAGATCCCTGTCAAGGGCGCCCCCGTACGCTCCTATACGCTGGAGCGGCTCGACCGGCTGGACCATCTGCTCACGCAGGCCGAGACGCAGCCGGGAACGGCTTTGCCTCCCGCAGCGGCGCTGCTGAGCGAAATGCTGGAGCGGGAGAACCGCATCCAACTCGAGCAGCTCGATACCGTGTACGGGTACACGAAGCTGGAATCGCAACTGGCCCTTGCCGCGTTGCTGGGATTTCCTTGTCTGGTGCTGCTCGCGCTGTGGGCGCTGCGCGAGCGAGTGTTCCGGCCGATCGGGGACCTCAGGAGTTTCCTCGCACGGCTCGCCAACGGCGATTTCGCTCCGGTTTCCCTGACCCGGATCGATCCGCTGCTGTTACCGCTGTTCCAGAACTACAACCAGATGGTCAACCGACTGGAGCAGTTGGAGCAAGCCAATCGGCAGCGCACCATGTCCCTCGAGCAGGAGGTCCGCGCAGCCACTCAGGCCCTGCTTCAGCAGCAGCAGAGTCTGGCCCGGAGCGAGCGGCTGGCCGCGGCCGGTGAGGTGTCCGCCACGCTCGCCCACGAACTGCGCAATCCGATCGCCGGCATCCAGGTCACCCTCGCGAACTTGCGGCGCGAGCTCCACGATCAGGCTCTGGAGGAGCGCATGGATCTGGTCATCGGCGAGCTGCACCGGATCACGCGCCTGCTCAACGGGCTGCTGCAGCAGTCGAGTCACGTGCCGGAAGCGCCGCGGATCGTAAGTGTCCATCGGCTGGTTCAGGACCTCGCGACGCTGATTCGATACCAGCTTCCCCCGCACGTCCAGCTCGTGACGGACGTCCCGGACGAGTTGCGCTGTCGATTACCCGAAGACGCAGTCAGGCAAGCTGTGCTCAACCTGGTACTGAACTCGGTCGCCGCGATGGGCGATGCTCCGGGCAAGGTAACGCTCCAGATCGACTATCGGAATGACGCGCTCTGCATCGAGGTCCTGGACGATGGCCCAGGATTTCCCGACGCACTGCTGTCCGGAGGCATCCGCCCGTTCGTCACTTCGCGTGACTCGGGTACCGGTCTCGGACTCGCCATCGTCAAGCGCTTCGCGCGCGATCTGGGTGGCGAGCTCGTCATCGCGAATCGCGCGCCGCACGGAGCCTGCGTGACATTGAGTTTGCCTGCGGCCCGAGAAGATGTCCGACACGCTGTTGCTGATCGAGGATGAGCCGCTGCTCAGTGCGGAGCTGGTGCGGCACTTCAAGCGCGCCGGCTTCGAGGTCATGACGGCGGGCACGCTCGCGGAAGCGAAGCGGTTGCTGCTGCATGACGATGTGCAACCGCTGGTCGTGATATCCGACATGAGCCTGCCGGATGGCAATGCATTGGATCTGCTCGAAGCCACACGATCTCTCGCCACGGGCGGCGAATGGCTGTTTCTCACCGGCTACGGAGGCGTTGCCGATTCGGTTCGAGCCCTGCGGCTCGGCGCATTCGATTTCCTGGAAAAACCCTGCGAGCTCGAGCGCCTCGACCTCGTGGTCGCAGGAGCGGCTCGCAGCGCCCGCGCGCAAAGGCAACTGCGCGAGCGTGCGGCGGCGGAGAATCGCCGCTACACGCCGGCCGCGTTCGTAGGCAAGAGCGACGCGGCGCACGCCGTACGGGAACTGCTGGCCAAGCTCGCGCGCGTTCCTCTCAGCACTTTGCTGTTGACTGGCGAAACCGGCACCGGCAAAGGCCTTGCCGCGAGAATCCTGCACTACAGCGGAACCCGGCGCGAGGGTCCTCTGGTCGAGATCAACTGCGCCGCGCTGCCACACGATCTGCTCGAGTCCGAGCTGTTCGGCCACGAGCCCGGGGCCTTCACCGGCGCCAAGGGACGGCGCCGGGGGTTGATGGAGCAGGCCCATGGCGGCACCATCTTCCTGGATGAGATCGGGGAGCTCGGCCTGGATCTGCAGGCGAAGCTGCTCACCGTAATCGAGGACCGGCGCCTGCGCCGCCTCGGTGGCACCGGGCCGATCGAGATCGACGTTCAAGTGGTTGCGGCGAGCAACCGGAACCTCTCGGAGCGCACCCAAGCCGGCGACTTTCGGAGCGACCTCTATCATCGGATCACGGTGTTCACGCTCGAGTTGCCTGCGCTACGTCAACGCAAAGAGGATCTCGACGACCTCGTGCCGCTGTTCGTGGCCGAATACAACGCCAAGGCGGGCAAGTCCGTCCGCATCATCCCGGACTCGGTATGGGCGGCTTTGCGAGCGCACGATTGGCCCGGAAACGTGCGCGAGCTGCGCAATGTGCTCGAGCGCTGTGTCCTGCTCTCCGACACGCAGACGATCGCCGCACATTGGCTGCAGCTGCAGCCGTCGCGGGGATCGGCACAGTCCGAATCGATCGCACCCAACGGCGATCGCGGGCTGCATCTCCCCTTGGACGGAAGCTTGAGCCTGGACGACATGGAAAGAAAGATCGTCAGCGAGGCGCTCGAGCGCTCGGACTACAACGTCACGGCCGCAGCGCGGCTGCTTGGCACCTCGCGGGAGACGCTGCGCTACCGCGTGAACAAGTACGGCCTGAAGTCTGAGGACTAGCCCGAACTTTGGCAGCGCAATTCGGCGCTGGGGCCTGCCCGGCCTAAGCAGCGTCAATCATTAGCAAATAAGCCTTCATTCGTTCCGTTTCTATGACGGCCGCCTTACAGTCTGGCGGTCGAAGCCCTATCCGAGGCCGAACGTGTACCCCGCAAAAGCGGAAGCAAGCAATGATGCACTGGACGCGGTCCCCGAGGAAGTTCTGGGGGCGCTCGCCCGGCTGTTGCGCGAGGTCCGGTTCGGCTCGATCGAGATTGTCGTGCACGAGGGGCGCATCACCCAGATCGAGCGCCGAGAGAAAGTGCGCTTTGGGACAACCGCGCCGGCCCGGAGCGGATGACCCTATGGAGCCGATGATCGATTCGGCTCCCTCCCAACACGATTCCCCCGCCAGCCAGCCCACTGGAGGCGGCGAAAACAAGAAACCCACGAAGTGAGCTGACCGCGCCCGCGGAGGATCTCTTCATGCCGTTACGGAGACCTCCGAATGCGCTCTTTGCGCTCATGGGTGCCTGCCCTTGCCGTTGCAGGCAGTTTGTCTTTCCACGCTTCGTTGCTCTTCGCTCAGACCGGAGACGAAGACCTGCGCAAGGAGGTCCAGGAGCTGCGCCAGAAACTGGAGCGATTGGAGAGGAGGCTCGAGCAGCAGCCGGAAAGCACCACGCCGCAAGCCGCAACCCCTGCGGCCGGAAACGCCGGCCAGTCCTCGACACGCGAGCAGGCCCTGCAGCAGAAAGCCGACGATCTCGACCAGCAGGTCCGCATTCTGGGCCGGAAGCAGGAGATCCAACAAGAGGAAAAGGCCGCCGAGAAGGAGAAAGAGAAGTCCGCCGCTACGCTGGTCGCCGGTCCCCAGGGCTTCGGGATCAAGTCGGCAGACAACGCATTCAAACTCAATTTCAAAGGCGTGCTACAGGTGGACTCGCGTTTCTACAACGGCACGCGGGCATCGAGCCCGCCGGTACCCGCGGCGCAGACCCCCGACACTTTCCTGATTCGCCGCGCGCGGCCGATCATCGAGGGCACGCTGTACGACAAGTACGACTTCCGCCTCATGCCCGACTTCGGTGTGGGCAAACAACAGTTGTTCGACGCCTATCTCCAGGCCAGTTTTCTGCCCGAGATCCAGTTGCGCACCGGCAAGTTCAAGTCGCCGTTCGGACTGGAACAGTTGCAGGAGGACGTGAACCTCACCTTCGCGGAGCGCTCGCTGGTTACGGATCTGGTGCCAAACCGCGACGTCGGTGCCCAGCTCCAAGGCGGTCTCTTCAGCGATACGTTGAGCTATCAGGTCGGCGTGTTCAACGGCGAGCCTGACGGAACGACCCAGGCCGACATCGACAGCAACAGCGGCATGGACATCGAAGCGCGCGTGTTCGCGAAACCGTTCAAGAACGGCAGCCTGGCTCCTCTGCGCGGCCTTGGCGCCGGGCTTGCGTACACGACGGGACGGCAGACCGGCAGCACGACCACGTCAAACTTGCCGACCTACGTGACGCCAGGGCAGCAGGCGCTCTTCGGCTACAACGCCGGCGCCTTCGCCAACGGCGGCCGGCAGCGCATCTCGCCGCAGGCCTACTACTGCTGGGGCCCGTTTGGAGCGCTGGCCGAATACGTCCGTACATCTCAGGCAGCAACCCGTGCTGGAGTGACTCGGGATATCAACAACACAGGCTGGCACGTGAACATCGGCTGGGTGTTGACCGGTGAAGATGCGGGCTTCGACGGCGTGACGCCAGACAAGCCTTTTGTACCGGGCACCGGCGGCTGGGGTACGTTCCAGGTGGTAGCGCGCTATTCTCACCTTTCGGTAGACGACGACGCGTTCATTGGCTCCGCGGCCATACGCCTTGCCGACCCGGCCGCGTCGGCGCGCGAGGCAAAAGATACCGGCATCGGCTTGAACTGGTACATTTCGAAGTACGTCCGAGTGTACTTCGACTACGACGAAACCAAGTTCACCGGTGGGGCCGCGGGTGGAGCGGACCGCCCGAACGAGAAGGTTTTCATCTCCCGTTTCCAAATCGCGTTCTGATGACGCTAGCGACAGACTCAGAGCAGGCTCCGCAAGACGAGCCCGGGCGGCTCGCAGCTTGGGCAGCGGCACGCGCCGCCGGACTCAACAACCGCGCGGCCGCCGCGACGCTCGGGGTGACCGAAGTCGAGCTGGTCGCCTCCGGCTGCGGAAGCTTCGTGACGCGCCTGCGCCCGGACTGCTCTGCCCTGCTCGCACGTCTGCCGGAGCTGGGCGAGATCAAGTGCATCGTGCGCAATCCCTGGGCCGTGCTGGAACGTGCCGGCGTGGTTCATTCGGTCCAACCCGGCACCTCCGACAGGCTGCTCATCCAGGCCGACCGCTTCGAGGCGGACTGCCAGGTCGGCCTGTGGCGTGCCGGCTTCGCACTCGAAGAGGCTGGGGCGCACGGGAGCAAGCTCAGCTTTCAGTTCTTCACGGCGGACGGCACTTCGGCCGCCAAGTTCTTCCTGCGCCACGCTGGCGGCAGCGATGCTTTCCGCGCGCTGGTGCAAGCGTTCGCCGATCCCGATCAGGCCGCAGCCCAAACCGTCGCGCCGGCAAGGCCGACTGCTTACATGCCGCTCGAACGGCTGGTCGCGGCGCACTACGGCGGGCTGTTGGGGTTCCTGCAAACGGCGAGCCGTGCCGGCTACCCTCTGCATCTGCTCGTGCGCAGCGGCGCGGCCTCGCTCACCACGACCAAGGTCATCGAACGAGTCAAGCGCTCGGACCAGGTGGCCTGGGTTAACGTGCTGGACGATGGCCTCGACCTGCACTTGCACGAGAAGAAGCTGCGCTACCTTCGATTGAGTCGCGATGCGGACGCCAACGCCGGCTGGCTGCACTGGTTTTCGGAGCGACGCGCAGTTGCGCTATCCGTCCGCGTGGGTGACGGCTGGACCGAGCTGACGCGGGCGGCTGCCGCGATCGGCGTTTGATTGCGGTTCGCGCTGAGCGTAGCAGCGTCAGCTACGAAGTCGAAGCGTCGACGATTGATCGGCCAAAGTCCAAGTTTGGGCTCGGCTGCAACGACTTTGCGGGTGCGTTCAGCAGCCTGCTATTGCACTGCGCCGTTCAGACGCAAGCGCGAACTACGAGATCACCGTCCCGAAGACCGGCATCTCTTCCAGCTTGGCGCCCGGCTTGACCTGCGGCGATGTCTCCGTCGAGGGCTCGCGGTCGCGCTCCACGAATACCTGCATCTTGCGCGGCCGGATCAGCAGAGTTTCACCCTGGCGCAGATTCAGATGGCGGGCCCTCTCGGCGGGCAACTCGGCCTCGATGATCTGCGCCGAGTCTTCGCGCTCGAGCTCCAAGCGTGCCGTGGGTCCCACCAGCAGCACGCGATTGAGCTGCACCGGGATGCCGGCCAGCCCCGGCGAGTAGCGCTCGATCTCGATCTCGTGCGGCCTGGAATAGGCCACCGCCGGCGCGTCTTCGGCGCCCGCATGCTCCGGCGAGTCGATGGACACCGGTCCCAGATCCACCTGCCCGCCGCCCGCCCGCCCGTGGAAAACGTTCACCGTACCGAGGAAGCTGTACACGAACGGCGATGCGGGATGGTCGTAGACCTCCTCGGGCGTCCCGATCTGTTCCACCTTGCCCTTGTTCATCAGCACCACACGGTCGGCCACCTCGAGGGCTTCTTCCTGATCGTGCGTGACGAAGATGCTGGTGATGTGCAGATCGTCGTGCAGACGGCGCAGCCAGCGCCGCAACTCCTTGCGCACCTTGGCATCGAGCGCGCCGAACGGCTCGTCGAGCAGCAGGACTTTGGGCTCCACGGCCAACGCGCGGGCCAGTGCGATGCGCTGCCGTTGCCCGCCCGAGAGCTGATGCGGAAAGCGATCCGCCAGCCAGTCGAGCTGCACCAGTCCGAGCAGCTCGTGCACCTTGCGCTCGATCGCCTCGTTCGTCGGCCGCTCCCGGCGCGGCTTCACGCGCAGGCCGAAAGCCACGTTCTCGAACACGGTCATGTGGCGGAACAGCGCGTAGTGCTGGAATACGAAGCCGACCTGCCGCTCCCGCACATCTTGCAGGGAGGCATCCTCGCCGTGGAACAGGACGCTGCCCGAATCGGCAACTTCCAGCCCCGCGATGACTCTCAGGAGCGTGGTCTTGCCGCAACCGGACGGGCCGAGCAGCGCCACCAATTCGCCGGAAGGGAATTCCAGGCTCACACGGTCGAGCGCGGTGAAGCTGCCGAAGCGCTTCTCGATGTCGCGGACTTCGATGCTCATATCAGCCTCTTCCTACAGATGACGATCCGCCTTGGGGTCTGCGCCTGGCGCGATCTAAGTCGAATCGGTTACGCATTCGGGTTCTCGATCGACGCCGCTTCGGCCAGTTCCCGCCTCGTGTTCCACTCGACCAGCGTCTTGAGAACGAGGGTGACCAGGGCCAGCAACGCGAGCACGGACGCGACGGCGAAGGCGGCCGCGAAATTGTACTCGTTGTACAGAATCTCGACGTGCAGCGGCATGGTGTTGGTCAGGCCCCGCACATGTCCAGACACGACCGACACGGCACCGAACTCACCCATCGCGCGTGCGTTGCACAGGATCACGCCGTACAGCAGGCCCCACTTGATATTGGGCAACGTCACGCGCCAGAAGATCTGCCATCCCGAGGCGCCGAGCACGCGCGCGGCCTCCTCCTCGTCGTTGCCCTGCGCCTGCATCAACGGGATCAGCTCACGCGCCACGAACGGAAACGTGACGAAGATCGTGGCCAGCACGAGGCCGGGCACCGCGAAGATGATCTTGATGTCGTGCTCCTGCAGCCAGGGACCGAACCAGCCCTGCAGGCCGAACAGCAGAACATAGATCAACCCCGAGATCACCGGCGACACCGCGAAGGGCAGGTCGATCAGCGTGATCAGCACGCTCTTGCCCTTGAAATCGAACTTGGCGATCGCCCAGGCAGCCGTCACGCCGAAGACGAGATTGGTCGGCACCGCAATGGCCGCCACCAGCAGCGTGAGCTTGATGGCCGACAAGGCGTCAGCCTCGAGCAATGCGGCGAAGTAGGCGTGAACGCCCTTGCGCAGGCCTTCGGTGAACACGGCGGCTAGCGGCACCAGCAGAAACACGCCGAGGAAAGCCAGTGCGGCCGCAATCAGCAGCCAGCGTACGAGCCAGGGCTCGGCCGTGGCGCGATTGCGCGCGGCGGCTGGGGCGGGGAGAGCGATCGTGGCTGCGTTCATCGGTTAGATCCTGGCGGTCCGCTTCCCGCTCCACCACTGCAGGACATTGATGAGCAGCAGCAAGGCGAACGAGATCGCGAGCATGACAACCGCGATGGCGGTAGCGCCAGCGTAGTCATACTGCTCGAGCTTGGTGATGATGAGCAGCGGCGTGATCTCCGACACCATCGGCATGTTGCCGGCGATGAAGATGACAGAGCCGTATTCCCCGACGGCCCGCGCGAATGCGAGCGTGAATCCGGTCAACAACGCCGGCCACACCGCGGGGAAGATCACTCGCGCGAAGGTTTGCCATCGGTTGGCGCCCAGCGTCGCGGCGGCCTCCTCCAACTCCGGTTCGAAGTCTTCCAGCACGGGCTGCACGGTCCGCACGACGAACGGCAGGCCGATGAACGTGAGCGCCACCAGCACACCGAGCGGAGTGAACGCGACCTTGATGCCGATCGGTTCGAGTATGCTGCCGAGCCAGCCGTTCTTGGCGTACACCGCGGTCAGCGCGATGCCCGCTACGGCGGTGGGCAATGCGAACGGAAGATCGACCAGCGCATCGATGATGCGACGGCCCGGGAAGCGATAGCGGACCAGCACCCAGGCCACCAGCAGGCCGAACACGGCGTTGATCAGAGCGGCGATGAGCGATGCGCCGAAGGACAGCCGCAAGGAGGCGAGCACCCGGGGAGCAGTCACCGTTGCCCAGAACGCCGGCCAGGTCAGCGTAAAGGTCTTGAAGAATGCCGCAGACAACGGGACGAGCACGATCAGCGACAGATACAGCAGCGTGTAGCCGAACGCGAGCCCGAAGCCGGGCAAGACGCTCGGCCGCTTCCACTGCCAGGTCGCTGTCGCGCTCACGCCGTCACCTGAATTCCCTCGACGCCTGTCGATACAGGCGCGAGAATCCGCATGCGACATCGCTGGCACACCTCGGCCATCGCTGGAAAGGCGGCGAGCTCGCCGCACCGCATTCTCATCTTCCCGCCAGATAGATCTGGTCGAAAATGGCGTTGTCGACGAAGTGAGTGGCTTGCGCCTTCTGCCAGCCGCCGAACACGTCGTCGACCGTGAACAGGCTCAGCTTCGGAAACTGCTTGGCGAACTTCGCCGCCGCCGCCTCGAGACGCGGCCGGTAGAAATTGCGGCCCGCGATGTCCTGGCCTTCGGGGCTGTACAGATATTCGAGGTAGGCCTGCGCGACTTTGCGGGTGCCATGCCGATCCACGACCTTGTCGACGATGGTGACCGACGGCTCGGCCAGAATGCTCACCGACGGCACGACGATCTCGACCTTCTCCGGGCCCAACTCCTTCACGCCCAGAAAAGCCTCGTTCTCCCAGGCGATCAGTACATCGCCGATACCGCGCTCCACGAACGTCGTGGTGGATCCACGCGCGCCCGAATCGAGCACGGGCACGTTCTTGTAGATGCGCGCCACGAAGTCCTTCGCCTTCGCCTCGTCGTTGCCGAACTTCTTCAGCGCATAGCCCCAGGCCGCGAGATAGTTCCAACGCGCCCCCCCCGAAGTCTTGGGATTAGGCGTGATCACGGCGATGCCGGGCTTGACCAGATCGTCCCAGTCCTTGATCCCTTTGGGGTTGTCCTTGCGCACCAGGAACACGATGGTCGACGTGTAGGGTGCGCTGTTGTGCGGCAAGCGCTTCTGCCAGTCTTTGGGAATCAGCTTTGCGCGCTCGTACAACGCGTCCACGTCATAGGCCAGCGCCAGCGTGACCACGTCCGCTTCCAGTCCGTCGATCACAGCCCGAGCCTGCTTGCCGGACGCGCCGTGGGACTGCTTGACGCTAACCGTCTCACCGGTTTTGGCTTTCCAGTACTTGGCAAAGGCCTCGTTGAAGCTCTGATACAGCTCGCGGGTCGGGTCATAAGACACGTTCAGCAATGTCACGTCCGCGGCCGCGGTTGAGCCAAACAGCGCCGCAATCGCCAGCAGGGCGACCGTCAGCGGTCTGCGCAAATCCATACTTGTCCCTAAGTGATTGTTGTAAAACGATGTTACAAAGGCGCAGGCACCCCCGGCGCATGCGTGCCGCTAGACACCTTTGGACGATACCGGCACGGCTAAGAAACCAGAACGAATTTGATCTTTGGTCTTAGTGAGATCTGGTTATTACCGGGGGACCTGGAGAGGACCGCGCAGACCCGCCGCCGGCGCGCACTTTCGCCGCGCCCCCGTCATCTCGTCCATCGGCTGAGCGGGGATCGGGGTGGGCAGCCGGGGGGGCGGTGAACCTACGCGGGTACGGGAGTGGCCGTGCGGAGCGGCGCTTCTTCGATCGGCAGATTGATGAACGCGGCGCCGAGCGCGAGCGCGATGTCGGCGTACCACATCCACGCATAGCTGCCGGTGCTTGCCAATGCGACGCCGCCAAGCCACGCGCCGAAGAACCCGCCGATCTGGTGTGAGAGGAGCGTCAAGCCGAACAACGTGGCCAGGTAGCGCGTACCGAACAGCTTGGCCACCAGTCCGGCAGTCGGCGGGACCGTGGACAGCCAGGTGAAGCCGAGCACGATCGCGAACACGTAGAAAGTCAGCGAGGTCTTCGGCGCCGCCAGGTAGATTGCTACGGCTGCAGCGCGCGTGAAGTACATCCAGAACAGCAACAACTTCATCCGGTACACGTTGCCGAGCGCGCCCGCGGTCAGGCTGCCCGCGATGTTCGCCAGCCCGATGAGTGCGATGGAGGTGGCCGCGACGCCCGCCGACAAGCCACACAGTTGCACTTCGCCGGGCAGGTGCGTGATCAGGAAAGCGATGTGGAAGCCGCAGGTGAAGAATCCCGCATGCAGGCACCAATAGCTCTTGTCGCGAGCCGCAATGCGCAGTTGTTGGCGCAGCCCGATGCCCGCGGGAGCGCCGCTGGCAGGCGTTGCGGTCGCGGATGCCGTCGCCGGCTTGCGTCGGAACATGCGCGCCAGCGGCAACGTTGCCAACGCCGTGGCGGCCATGGTCATCATCGCCGTGACCCAGCCGAAGGAGCTGATCAGCACCTGATTCAGAGGAGCGAACAGAAACTGGCCGAAGCTGCCGCCCGCGTTGATGAACCCCGCGGCGAAGGCACGCTTTTCGGGGGGCAGGTGGCGCGCGGTCGCGCCGATCAGAATCGAGAAGCTGCCCGCGCCGGCGCCCGCCGCCGAGATGATTCCTACCGTAACGAGCAGCATCCACTGGCTGGATGCGAACGGCGTCAATGCCGTGCCGATCGCCAGCATGATCCCGCCGGCGACGATGACCCACATGGCACCGTAGCGGTCCGCGATCGCACCGAAGATCGGCTGCGACGCGCCCCAGGTGAACTGGCCGACCGCCATCGCGAAGCTGATGGCGACTATGCCTAAGCCGGTTGCGGTATTCAGCGGCGACACGAACAGGCCCAGCGACTGGCGCGCTCCCATCGTGATCGTCATGATCGCCGCCGCGGTTAGGACCAGCGGCCAGGTGGACGCGCGGACGGTGGCCGGCGCTGAGTTGCTCATTCGGTATATCCCTCGTTTCCCGTCACGGGGCGGAACAGCGGGACGTAGCTGTCGAGCACCTGGTGCAGGCTGGCCAGGTTGGCGGGCCCGATCGTCGCATTGACTTCGTGCTGAGCCTGGCGCCAGTAGGTGCGCGCCCTCTGCCACTGCGCCTCGCCTGCGGGCGTGATATGCACCAGGCGAATGCGTGCATCCTCGGCGCTCGGCTGCACGCCGACCCACCCCGCCTCCACCAGCGGTTTGAGGTTGCGCGTGAGCGTAGTGCGATCCATGTCCAGCTTTTCGGCCAGCTGGGACATGGGAACGCCGCGCAAACCGCGCAAGTGCGCCAGCAGCGAGTACTGTGTGACCCGGATGCCGGCCGCGGAGAGCGTCCGATCGTACACCGCGGTCACACGTCGGGTGAGCCGGCGCAGCTTGAAGCACGTGCACCCGCCTGCGGCCGCCAGCCTGCTCGGCGAGGGCTTGATCTCGGTCATGGGAAGCGATTATAGTGCATATACACGTATCTGGCCAGACGAAGGTGATTCGATGAGCTCGAGCAGTCAACTGGAAGCCTGGAACGCGCAGTTGCAAGGCGTCCGCGCGCGCATGGCGGGGGCCGGTGTCGCTTCGTTAGCGGACTTGCGGGCGCGCTCCGGCGTTCAATTTTTCGACGCGATCGGCAACGGCCAGCTGCCGACCCCGCCGATCGGCCATACGCTGGACTTCTGGCCGGTGGAGTGGGAAGTCGGTCGGATGGTGTTCCAAGGCACGCCCGCGATGGCGCATTACAACCCGCTCGGTTCCGTGCACGGCGGGTGGGTCGCGGCGTTGCTCGATTCCGCGGTGGGGTGCGCGATTCACTCGACGCTGCCGGCCGGCAAGGGCTACACCACGATCGAACTGAAGGTGAACTACGTCCGGGCCGTCACGGCCGAGGCCGGGCCGCTGCGTGCCGAGGGCAAGGTAATTCACGTGGGCGGCCAGATCGGGACCGCCGAGGGCCGTCTCTACGATGCGGTCGGGAAGCTGTATGCGCACGCGACGACGACATGCCTCATCTTTTCGCTACCGCCGGACCGCGTTTGATGCAGATGTCGCTGCTCGCTAGGCCCCTGTTGGCGCGATCGTATGCGTGGCGCGTGATGGTACTCACGTCACGACGTCCATTCTCCGGTAAGGCTTAGCCGGTCAAGCAGCCTTCCCAATCCTGGTCGCTTCCGGCACCTCGATCAGCTTGCCGGTCTTGACGTCGTAGATATAGCCATAGATCGGGATGTTCCTTGGCACCAGCGGGTGGCTGCGAATGCGCGCGACGTCGTCCACTACGCTGCCGGCGAGGTTGCTGATGGTGTGCCATTTGATGTACTTCCCGGCGGTCGAGCCCGGGCCTTCGCCCACGTCGCGCCAGCCCTTCTCGTCGATCTTCGCCGTCGCGAGGCTCTTCTCCAGCAGACCGGAGATCACGTCGTCGGTGAACAGCTCCATGCCGCAGTCGCTGTGGTGGATGACAAACCACTCCTTGGTCCCGAGCAGCTTGTAGGAGATCACGAGCGAGCGGATCGCGTCGTCGCTGGCACGACCACCAGCGTTGCGGATCACGTGCGCATCGCCCTCGGCCAGGCCCGCGTACTTCGAAGGATGCAGGCGTGCATCCATGCAGGTGAGGATCGCGAACTGGCGGGCCGGTGGCAGCGGCAGCTTACCCTTGTCACCGAAGCTCGCCACATACTTCTCGTTGGCGGCGAGCACCTCCTTCAGAACGTTGCTCATGGTCGGGTCTCCGTCGTCAGGGTTGGGGAAAATCCGGATCTTCAGTCCGGATATGTTCGTGCCAGATCGGCAACCTGCAATTTTCAGCGGAGACGTACCCCAGCGCAAAGAACCAATGTCGATAAGGATATGCGCGGGATCATCAGCCAGACGGGGCCGGATCGCTTCGCGCTGCCGCCGCGTCCAAGAAAAATTGGGCTCTCTGGTGCGTCGCAACAGGTCTGGCCACGACGATACCGGCTTGCATGTTTGGCCCCAACGTCGGCGGAGCAAGATCCATCGCGCATATCGTCCCGACCCATTGTTCGTTTCACCTGAGCGGTCGCTGGGATAAAATTCCCGCAACGGCTTGGGAGAAATTCCCGCAACGATCGGAGAGAGGCATAAAATAACCGCGCAGGCTTGAACCTCGGGGGAGGACGAAGTTGAAAGCACACCATGACTCTCCGGCATCGGATCGTGTCTGATCCGATGACCCGAGATCCCGATTCTGCGCGCGATGCGACCGATTCTCGACCGTGCCGATCATGTTCGCGCCGCACTTTCCTGCAAGGGGCACTCGGTGCCGGCGTCGCGATCTCGATCGCACCCGTTCGCGCGCAGGACGCTACAGCGGCGAGCTCCGCGCTACCCAAGGCTGGCGACCGTCTGGTGTTCGCCGACGGCGAGCGGGCCGGCCGCGAGATCAAGCCGGAAGACCTCGTGCTCGGGGAGCAGCAAACCATGGGCTGGGCGATCGATCCCGCTACCAACGTCATTCGCAACGGGTCGCGCTTGAACGAAGTGCTGGTGCTGCGCCTCGCACAGGACTCTCTGGACGACAACACTCGGCCGTACGCGGCCGAGGGCGTCGTGGCGTACTCCGCCATCTGCAAGCACGAGCAGTGTCCGGTCACCGGATGGAACAAAGAAAAGCAGGCACTGCATTGCTTCTGCCACGCTTCCGAGTACGACCCTCGGAAGTCGGCTGCGGTGGTTTTCGGGCCGGCACCCCGGCCGTTGCCGATTCTTCCGTTGAAGATCGTCGACGGGACTCTCACCGTGGCAGCGTCGTTTCGCGGCAAGGTCGGAAACCGGCCCGTCTGAAGCGAGGCTTCGCCGCAGCGCAAACGCGGCAGACTCCGGAGATGGGTATCGATAACACAGCTGTCTTCTAGCACTGCAACGGAGGAAACACAAAATGAATAGGCACAGCAGCGCGTTACTCGGGATGCTGGCGCTGGCCGCAGCGGCGTCGGCGCCGACATTCGGCGGTGAGATCGCGAACTACAGTTCGATCACTCAGCAGCGGCTCAACAATCCGGAGCCCGGCAACTGGCTCCTGTATCGCCGCACCTACGATGGTCACGCCTACAGCCCGCTGGACAAGATCAACACCGGCAACGTGTCGAAGCTGGTGCCGGTCTGGACCTTTTCCACCGGCGTGGGCGAGGGCCATCAGGCCCCGCTCATCGTCAACAACGGCGTTGCGTTCGTGACCACCCCGCAGAACCAGGTGCTGGCACTCGACGCGAAGAGCGGCCAGCTCATCTGGCGCTACAGGAAGCAGTTGCCGGAAGATCTGTTCCAGTTGCACCCGACCAACCGCGGCGTTGGCCTGTGGCAAGACAGACTGTTCCTGGCGACGGTGGACGCGCATCTGGTGGCGATCGACGCGAAGACCGGCAAGCAGATCTGGGACGCGACGGTCGAAGACTACAAGAAGGGCCACTACCTTACTCTTCAGCCGCTGGTGGTGAACGGCAAAGTCATCGTGGGCGGGTCGGGCGGCGAATACGGCGTGCGCGGCTATATCGCGGCGTATGACGCCAACTCCGGCGAGCAGCTGTGGCGTACCTACACCGTTCCCGGCCCCGGCGAGCCCGGTTGGGAGACGTGGCAGGGCGATGACTGGAAAAGCGGCGGCGGCTCGGCCTGGATCACGGGCAACTACGATCCGGAACTGAACCTCATCTACTGGGGCATCGGCAACGCGGCTCCCTGGCCAGGCGATGCGCACCCCGGCGACAACCTCTATACGGCCTCCGTCGTT
>JBGPMS010000027.1:0-26359 GCA_041487115.1 Gammaproteobacteria bacterium | reverse complement strand
TGCTCTGATCGGAGAGCGTGGCGTAGGCGTAGGTGATGACCTGGCCGGCGGGATCGGTGAGCGTGGACAAGCGGCCGCCAAACGAGTCGTAGGCAAACAGCAACCGGCGGCCGGCCGGGTCGCTCACCGCGGCAAGCCGTCCCAGGCCATCATAGGCCAGCGTCTGTGTCAGCCCCGCCCGGTTGGTGATCGAGAGCAAGGTGCCGTCCACGTCGTAGGTTTCGACTTCATCCGCGGGGCTGATGGTGTATTGCCAGCCGGCCGGTTGGTTGCTGGCGTCGAACAACTGCTGCAGCCGATCGTTCACGTCGGCTTCGCCGACATAGGCGCCGTTCACCAGATTGAAGCGCAATACCTTGCCGTCGGGCCGGTAGGCGAAGGCGGTGGTAAAGCGCGTGGAGGCCGCCACGATGATGCTGCGCTCGTAGGTGTGCCGCCAGTTGGAGTGCATCCCGAAGCGCACCGAGATGACCTGCCCGTTGGACACGGTGTTGAAGCCGTGCAGACTGTTGTAGTAGCGGGTAAAGGTCAACGGGAAGGGTCCCGAGCCGCTGTAGTCGACTTCTTCCTGGTGCTTGTTGCCCAGCGCGATGTTGATCGGATTCCGAGTACTGGGAGCCGCGCAGGCCGTGCAAGACTGGGGCCCTACGCCCTTGTTGACATCCCGTGTGTCGGGCAGACGAAAGCACCAAGTGCTGACTGGAGACGTGATGCCGTTGGGCTGGTAAGGCGGCTGGCAGAGGGCATCCCGGTCGCGAGCAATGTTGCCAAAGGACACATTGACCAGGCTGCACGAGGTATCCGTAAAGGTCAGAGGGGCGGTAGTGGTCCACAAGACGAAGCCTTCATTGCGAGTCACCACATCCGCGAGCCCGTAAAACGAGGTGGTGAACGACGATGCGCCGTGCTCGGCTGTGCACAGGACTGGGGCAAACGTCAGCAAGTCGCTCTTTGCGTGGGCGAGGGCCTCCCCAAGCGAGTTGGATGCGCTGGGCGGGGTATTGAGAACCCAGTCAGGCGTGAAATACCGCCACGGTGTAATGTTGGGACCGCCACATGCTGCGATCCCGCCCGGGTCGGTCGTGCAGGTGTCGGCCGCGGCGAAGGCGCCACTCGCGAGAGCACAAAGAGCGAAAGCGGCGAGTGCCCTCGATAGGACGTTCCTCGCAATGCCGGTCTGAGACCGGAGGTTGTTCTGGTTCAAGTCGCAGATCGACATAGGCAGGCCCTCGCGGGCTTTCCTGTCCGTGCATACGGTCCGTACACGGCGATTCGGCAGCCAACATCCTGCCGGGCGGCAGTCTGGCCGATCATGCGTGCCTCCCTTATGAGGCGTACTACAAAGTTGAAACGAACCCCTCGGGTCCTTAGTCGTTCTTATGTTGTCAGGTCATTGTAGTCGAACGCCGACAGCTGACAACGTATATCGACCCTAGCCCCCAACCCTTGAAGCCGTTCATGTTGGAGTGGCGTAGCTGGGTCGAGGAGATATCGCTGGGAGATTAGTCCTGTGGATGCATCGACTCCGCTGCTATCGCTGCTCGGCTCGGCGCAAACCAGCGGATGGCTCGGCCCCTGCCGCTTCTCGTCGCGCGGTGTTTCACCTCGCCTGAAGGTGGGACAAAGGTCAACTCGCGCGCTGGACAGCAGATGGGGCTCTGCTAATTCTGTGCGTGTCGCTACCCCTTGAGCCCCAGCAGGTTGAACGCGGGGACGGGTTTGAGCATCCCTTTTAGTTGCAGTTCGCCGACCGCCTCAACCTCGACCAGATCCTCGACTGACGCCAGTACGCGCTGGGCGATCAGGATCTGGCCAGGCTTGGCTTCGCCGCACAGCCGCGCAGCGAGATTGGTCACGTTGCCGATGGCACCGTAGTCCCATCGCCCCTCGAAGCCCACTGCGCCGATCGTCGCATAGCCCTGCGCGATACCGGCGCCGAACCCCAGGTCGAAGCCACGCTTGCGCCACTTCGCCGTCAGCTCGGCGAGGCGATCGCGCATCACCAGCACCATCCGCACCGCGCGCGCCGCCGGGTCAGGCACCGGCACGGGGTCGTTGAAGAACACCATCATGCCGTCTCCCGCGAAGCGCTCGAGCGTACCTTCGTGGGCCAGGATCACGCGCCCCATCTCCGCGTGATAGTCACGCAGTACGCCCATGATCTCCTCGGGCTCCGTGGTCTCCGCGAACGCGGTGAATCCGCGCAGGTCGAGGAACACGACGGTGACGTCGCGACGGTGGCTCTTCAGCGGGTCTTCGGCGCCGCCCGCCAGGATCAACTCGGCGAGCTGCGGCGAGAAGAAGCGCTTGAGCCGGTCGAGCCGTTCGAGTTGGACCAGCTGCTCGGCAACGCGCTGCTCCAATGTATGGTTCCACTCCAGGACGGTATCTTGCAGCGCCTTGATGCGGAGCATCGACTTCACACGCGCTACCAACGCCGCCTGGTCCACGGGCTTCGTCAGGTATTCGTCGCCGCCTGCCTCCAGCGCCGCCACGACGTCTTTCGGGTCGGACTTCGCGGTGACCAGGATGATCGGAACGAAGGGAATCGATGCGTCCGCGCGCAACCGGCGGCAGACCTCGATGCCGTCCAGCTTGGGCATCATGACGTCGAGCAGCACGAGGTCGGGCTGATGTTGGCGCACCGCATCCAGCGCTTGCTCTCCGTCGGCTGCGGTCAGGATCTCGTAGCCGTTAGCGGCAAGCCGGGTGCGCAGGATGTCTACATTGGCCGGATTGTCGTCGACGACCAGGATGCGCGGCGGAGTTCGCATGGCCGCGGTCTAAGACAGGTATTCCTCGATCTTGGCGAGCAGCAGCCGCGGGCTGAAGGGCTTGGTCACGTAGCCGTCGCATCCCGCAGCGGCCGCCTTCTGCTCGTCGCCACTCAGCGCATAAGACGTCACGGCGATGATCGGTATGTGCCGCAGTGCCGGGTTGGCCTTGATCCGCCGCGTGACCTCGTAGCCGTCCAGACCTGGGAGCTGGATATCCATCAGGATCAAGTCGGGCCGCTCGCGTTCGGCGGCGGCCAGTCCCTCTTCGCCGGTCGTCGCCTCGAGCAGCTCATATCCCTTGGCCGTTAGCAGATCGCGCAAGATGCGACGGTTGTCCTCTTGATCTTCGATGGCCAGAATGCGCTTGCTCATGGCATGCTCTCCTGTTGTTCGGTCCGCACCGGAATGCTGAAGAAGAAGGTCGAGCCCTTGCCTGGAGCGGACTCGAGCCAGATGCGTCCGCCGTGCATCTCGACGATCCGCTTGGCGATCGCGAGCCCCAATCCCGTACCGCCCTTGGCGCGCGTCGACGAGCTGTCGACCTGCTGGAACTCCTCGAAGATCTTCTGATGATCAGCCGCCGGAATGCCCGTCCCGGTATCCGCGACCGACACCAGGAACATGCCGTCGGAGTTGGTCACGCGCACGACAATCTCGCCCTTTTCGGTGAACTTGATCGCGTTGCCGACCAGGTTCAGCAGCACCTGCGCGATTCTACGCTCATCGCCTCGCACCACCGGCAGGTCGGGGGCGACGTTCACAGTGAGCGCCAGGCCCTTCCCGGCGGCCAGCGGCTCGACCGCACTGATCACGGACTGCACAACATCGTGGACCGAATAGTCGTTGAGCCCCAGCACGAGCTGCCCGGCTTCGATCTTGGACAGGTCGAGCACATCGTTGATGAGCCCGAGCAGGTGGCGGCCGCTCTTCTGGACCCGGTCGACCACCTCGCCGATCTTCTCGGGTACCTCGCCGTAGATTCGGTCGGCGATCAACTCCGTGTAGCCGAGGATGGCGTTCAGCGGCGTGCGCAGCTCGTGGCTCATGTTGGCGAGGAACTGCGACTTGTGCTGGCTTGCGACTTCCAGCTCACGGCTCTTGTGCTCGATTTCGCGGAAGAGTCGAGCATTCTCGATCGCGAGAGTGGACTGTGCGGCGAAAGTCTGGAGAAGGTTGACGACTTCCGGCGGGAACTCGCCCGCTGTCCTGCGCCCGAGCGCAAGACTGCCCAGGACACGCCCCTCTCGCAGCAGCGGTACAGCGAGCAGGGCACGCATACCCGACGCGGCGGTCGCACGCTGGAGCGGGCCGGAATACGCGCCTTCGATCAGCACATCGGGGATCTGAACCGGGGCACGGGTCGCCGCTGCTCGCCCTGTAGCTCCGTCTCCAATTCGAAGCGGCGTTGCGAGCAGCAAATCGATGAGCTCTCGAGAGAAACCATGGGTTGCCCTGGGCCGGAACTCGCGCTCCTCCTCATGGAACTCGTACACGACGCCGCCGTCGGCCCCGGACAGCTGCACCGCACTGGCGACTATCGTGGCGAGAACCTGGTCGATGTCCAGCGTCGCGTTGACGGACTGGCTGACTTCAGCCAGCGAACGTAGTTGCTCGACGGAGCGCGCCAGGTCGTCGGTCCGCGCCTCCAATTCGTGGAACAACCGCACATTCTCGATCGCGATGACGGCTTGGTCGGCGAAGGTTTTAAGCAGCACGATCTCCTTCTCGGTGAACGGGCGTACGTCCTTACGTCGAATATTGATGGCCCCGATCACATTGCCTTCCCGGACCATGGGTACGACGAGTAAGCTGCGATAGCCGAAGCGTCTTGCATACTCCTTCGCGCCGCGGTATTCCGCATCGGGCTCGGCCAGAATATCGGGGATCGAAATGACCCGTCCTTCGATCACCGCTCGACCCGTGACTACATCACGGCGAATGGGCGTGAGCTCATCTGAGCTCCAAAGCACGCCACGTGATGCAACCATCCTGAGACAATCCCCTTCGACCCTCAGAATCCCTGCGTCCGAGGAGCCGCTGAGGCGAGCGGCACTCTCTGCAATCACGTCCAGTACCGGCTGGAGATCGGTCGGCGAGCTGCTGATCGCGCGCAGGATCTCGCTGGTGGCCGTCTGCTGCTCCAATGCTTCGGTCAAATCCCGGGTCCGCTCCTCCACCTTCCGCTCCAGGCCGGCATGGGACTCCTGGAGCCGGGCAGTCATCCGGTTGAACTCTTCGGCCAGCGCCTGCAGCTCGTCGTTGGTCCGAACCTCGATGCGATGATCCAATGCGCCGGCACCGATTCGAGCAGCACCGGCCTGCAGCACCCGAATCGGCTTGATCATGCGGCGCACCAGCACCAGGCTCGCCACGATCGTCACCGCGAGGCCGACCACCAGCAGCACCGCGGTCCGAACCACCGCCGAGTAGAGCGGCGCAAAAGCCTCTTCCAGCGGAACGTCGACGTACACGAGCCAGCCAAGCGCCGGGATCGCGGCGTGCGCGGAGAGGACTTCGCGGCCCTGCAGATCGCGGCCGACCAGGGCCTCGACCGGTGCGTCGGCGGCTCCGGCTAGTCCCGCGTTCGCGCCACGGACCTGTGGCAGCGTGGACAGGTCGGTCTTCTGCAGGACCAAGCTGATATCCGGATGTGCGATCAGGCGGCCGCGTTTGTCGACGACATAGGCGTAGCCGCCTTTGCCGACCTTGATGCTGGATACCACGTCCCAGATGAACTTGAGGTTCGCCTCCGCGGCAACGACGCCTGCATCCTCGCCGTTGCCGGCGAGTGCAATCGTCATATACGGCTCCGACTCCTTGCGGAAATAGACCGGGCTGAAGTACGTCTTGTGAGCGACGGCTTCCTTGAACTTGGGATCGCCGGAAAAGTCGGTGTGGCTGCCGACCACGTCCATGGCCAGGCGCGAGACGCGGAGCTGCTCGTGGCCCGAGGGATCGAGGTGGCTGACCTCGGTGACGGCGGGGGCATCGCGCAGCAGCCGCAGCGAATCCAGCCTGCGCTGCTCGAGCGGAACGCCGTGCGGCCCCCACGGTGTCTGCGCGATCCAGCCCAGCTGGTGCTCCAGCTCGCGCACGAACTGCTCGATCCGAGCCGCCGCGCCGATCGCCTTCTCGCGCTGCAGGCGGGCCAGGGCCGCCTTGCTGTCCTGATAGGAGAAGTAGAACTCGACGAGGTTGCCGAGGATCAGCCCCGCGCTCACGAGGATCACCACGGGCACGGCATACTTGAGGAACAGGCCGCTACGGCGCATCAGCGGATCACGCCCTTCGGCAGCCGGTCGACGAAGTGAGCCGCCCGCCCCCAGGTGCCAGTGTATGCCGCTCCACAGGACATCAAACCTCCTCTCCCGAGTCGATGCCTGGGAACTATGACTACGAGGTCACGACCCGTCAAGCACCGGTCGCCACCCCGGTCAGTGGGTTCGACGCACTTGGCGTCGAACCGGTCGCGTTTTCTGGAGGCTACGTCGTCGCGCTGTCGAGCCAGCGGATGTCCACTTCCGGCAGCGGGATCGCCTGCAGCAAAGATTTGGTGTACTCGTGTCGTGGACTCGAAAAGACCTGCTCGCAAGGTCCGCTTTCCACCACCCGGCCACGGTGAAGGACCAGCACGCGGTCGCACAGGACTCGCACCACCGACAGGTCGTGGCTGATGAAGATGAGCGAGTCCTCCTTCTTCAGCTCTTTCAGCAGCAGAAGGATCTGCGCCTGCGTCGAGACATCCAGGCCGGAGACGATCTCGTCCGCCACCATCAACTTCGGCTTCAGCGCGATGGCGCGGGCGATACCCACCCTCTGCCTTTGCCCACCGGACAGCTCGTGCGGGTAGCGGCTTGCAAACTCCGCTGGCAGTCCGACTTGTTCGAGCAGCGCCACCGCGGCGTGGCGGCCGGCCCTGCGGTCGGGCACGCGCCCGAAGGAGAGCAGCGGCTGCGCCAGGATGTCCTCGATGCGGTGCCTGGGATTCAGCGATGACATCGGGTCTTGGAAGATCATCTGGATCCGCGCGCGCAGCGGTCGCAGCCGTTGCTGGTTCCAATGGGTGATGTCCTCGCCTTCGAACAGCAGGCGACCGGCGGTGGGTCGATACAGTCGCAACAGCGTGCGCCCCAGCGAGGTCTTGCCGGAGCCCGACTCGCCGACGATACCGAGCGACTCGCCCGCCTCCATGTCCAGGTCGACGTCGTTGAGGATGTCGACCTTCGGCGGCGAGCCGAACAACCGCTGCGCTGCGCGGTCGGGCAAAGCGAGACAGAGGGCCTGTGCAGAAAGGAGCGGCATCGCCTAGGAACTCACCCTCACCCCCGCCCTCTCCCATTTTGGGAGAGGGAGTCTCTCGGTGGTGAGAGGTGGTGTATGTCGTATTCGAAGGCCTCCCGTAACAACTCCTCGGTCAGCGCTGCGGGGATGGGCCGGAGCGCCTCGCTCGGTCGATCGTAGCGCGGCGTGGCTGCCATCAGCGCCTGCGTGTACGGGTGCTGAGGGCGGATGAACAGGTCTGCCACGGGTGCCGACTCCAGAATTCTCCCGCTGTGGATCACGCACACGTCGTCGCAGATCTTGGAGACTACGCCCAGGTCGTGGCTGATGAACAGCACGGCAGTGCCTGAGGTTCGCTGCAGTTCCCTCAGCAAGCCGAGAATCTGCCGCTGCACTGTCACGTCGAGCGCCGTGGTCGGTTCGTCGGCAATGATTAATTTCGGCTTGCAGGCAAAGGCGATAGCGATGAGGATGCGCTGGCGCATACCGCCCGACAGCTCGTGCGGATATTGGCGCAGCACCCGCTCCGGCTCCCGCAGATGGACCGCCTGCAGCAACTCCAGAGCCCGCGTGCGAGCCTGGCTGCCCGACACCGCCAGGTGCAGCTCGAGCACGTCGGTGATCTGCGGCTCGATGCGCGCGACGGGGTTGAGCGCGGTCATCGGATTCTGCGGAACCAGCGCGATCTCGCGGCCCAGCAGATGGCGGCGCTGATGCTCGTCCAGGCGCGTGATGTCGCGGCCCTCGAACTCGACGCGTCCGGCGGTGATGCGCGCATTGCCCGGCTGGATTCCCAACACCACGCGGCTCACCATGGTCTTCCCGGCACCCGACTCCCCTACCAACCCGAGGACGCGGCCCGGTTCCACTGCCAGCGACACGCCGCGCAGGATGGGCGCGCCACCGATCTCCACGTGCAGGTTCTCGATCGTGAGCAGCGCGCTCATCGGGCTTTCACCGGATCCAGCACATCGCGCAGCCCGTCGCCCAGCGCGTTCATTCCAACCACCGCGACAATCACGCACAGCATCGGCAGGACCATCAGCCACCAGGCCTGGTTCACGTATTGCCGCCCCTCCGCGATCATGCCGCCCCACGTAGCCATGCCCGACGCCACGCTCAAGCCCACGAAGCTCAGGATCGCCTCGACCACGATGGCGATCCCCATCTCCAGGGTGAACAGCGTGAGCAGCAGCGGCACCACGTTGGGCAGCACCTCCCCGAACAAGATCTTGGCCGGCGAGAGCCCGATCGTGACGGCGGAAGCGACGTAGTCCTGCTCACGCTGGACCAGCACCTCGGAGCGAACCACGCGGCAGAACCGCGTCCAGTCGATCACCACGATCGCGATGACAACGGTGTGCAGACCGGCACCGAGCACGGCCGCGAGCACGATGGAGAGCAGCACCGCCGGGAAGCTCATCCAGATGTCGACCACTCTCGAGATCAGCATATCCGCCCACCCGCCGAAGTAGCCGGCGAGCAATCCCAGCACACTGCCCAGCAAGCCCGCCAGCAACGCCGCCACGACAGCGACGGTGAGCGCGACGCGCGCGCCATAGATCAAGCGTGAGAGGATATCGCGCCCCAGGCTGTCGGTGCCGAGCAGGAAGCCACGCTCTCCGCCCAGCCACGCCGGCGGCAGCAGCGTGTTGATCAGGTCCTGCTCGAGCGGATCGTGCGGCGCGAGCCAATGCGCCAGCACAGCGAGCGCGACCATCGCCAGCAGCACCGCGCTCCCGAACACCACGCGCGGGTTGCGTTTGAGCGCCGAGCGCAGGCCGGATTTCACGCCTTCCTCAACTTGGGATTGAGCAACGCGTAGCTCATGTCCACGATCAGGTTGGTGAAGATGAACAGCACCGCGAAGGTCAGAATCAGTCCCTGGATCAGCGGCAGGTCACGCTGGATGACGGCGCCGATGGCAAGATTTCCGATACCGGGATAGGCGAAGATGTACTCGATCAGTACCGTGCCACCGACCAGGAAGGTGAACTGCACACCGGTCAACGTCAGTGCCGGGATCAACGCATTGCGCAACGCCACGCGCAACAGGACGCGTGCGCGGGAATAGCCCTTGACCCGTGCCAGGGTCACGTAGTCCTGGTTCATCACTTCCAGCAGGGAGCTCTTCAGGATGCGGGTGATGCTCGCAGCCAGGGGCAGCGCCAGAGCCCCGCCCGGCAGAGCCAAGTGCTGGAGCAGCACACCAGCGGTGGCGAACTTGGCCGCCATGAGGGATTCGAGCAGATAGAAGCCCGTGCGTGGCTCGAACGCAATCCCGGGATCGAGCCGGCCCGAAATCGGCAGCACCGGGAACATCACCCCGAGCAGCAGGACGAACAGCAGCGCCCACAGGAAATCCGGGATGGCGAGCGACAGGCCGGTGAAGCCGTCGATGGCCAGTTCCGGCCAGCGCCCACGGAAGTACACCGCCGCCAAGCCCAATCCGACGCCCAGGCTGCAAGCCATGAGCATCGCAAACAGGACCAGCTCCAGCGTGGCGGGGAGCTTCCCCAACACCAGCGTGGCGACGTGCTCCCGGAGGCTGATGGAGTTGCCGAAGTCGCCCCGCGCGACCTGCGCGAGCCACGTGACGAACTGCCGACCGATCGAAGTGTCGAGGCCGTAGAGATGGCGCAGCCGGGCGATATCTTCGGCCCGCGCCCCGGGCGGCGTCATCATGGCGATGGGGTCCCCCGGCACGACGCGCAATAGCACGAACACTACCACCGCCACGCCGAACAGCGTCGGCAAAGCCCACAGCAGGCGCTTCAGAAGATAGCTGCCGGACATCTATTGGAACCGCTGTTCAAACCGCGGAAGCGCGGAGGCGAAAACGACTCCGCGTCTCTGCGGTTTATCGCTTTCTTGATTGCCAATGAAGCTCAGCCGAACTTAGCTTCTTCCTCCGCTTGCTCCCGC
The DNA here is from genome assembly GCA_041487115.1 of Gammaproteobacteria bacterium. Classification (GTDB taxonomy): domain Bacteria; phylum Pseudomonadota; class Gammaproteobacteria; order Burkholderiales; family SHXO01; genus SHXO01. The sequence goes on along the minus strand of JBGPMS010000027.1, from coordinate 16,376 downwards.
CGCCCTAATATCCCCCCTGCCCCCCTTTGGGAAAGGGGGATCGAGCGGGATTTTGTGTCCGTGGCGCGTGCAAGCCCCGTCACGCCGGCGCGACGTTCTGCGGCAGGATGAAACCGGCCGTGTGCGGCGTGAACTTCAGGGTCTTGCGGTACACCACCGGCTGCTTGTACTGCAGTAGAGGCAGCACGTAACCTTGTTCGGCGATGTAACGGTCCACCACCTTGTAGCCGGCGATGCGCTTGGCCTCGTCCTTCTCGCCCCACAGCGGGCCGATCATCTTGTCCAGGTCCTCTGTCTTCCACGCCGAGTGCGGCGACGGTCCGAACATCGCGAAGCCGGTCGAGGTGGACGGGTCGCCGATGGAGTTGCCCCAGTTGTAGAAGGCGGCAGGCGCCAGCTCGTGACGCGCGCGCAGCTCGTAGTGCTTGGCGATTTCGTACACCTCGATGCCGGCTTCGATGCCGACCTTCTTCCACATGCCGACCACGGCCTGGATCATTTCGTAGTCTTTGGGCTTGAAGCCGCGCGTGGTCTGGATGGTGAACTTGACCGGGTTGTCCGGGCCAAAGCCGGACGCCGCCAGGAGCTGCTTGGCCATTTCGGGATCGTACTTGACCTTGATGCCCGGATCGAAGGCAGCGTATTGCGGGGCCTCCAGCGTATCGATGACGACGGCGTAGCCGCGCATGAGCTTGTCCACGATCGCCCTCTTGTCCACCGATTGGATCATCGCCAGGCGCACGTTCTTGTCCAGCATGGCATCGCGGTTCGAGATGAAGATCATGCCGATGTCCGATACCGGATGGGCCACGCCGGTGAGGTTCGGCGTCTTGGTGAGGCGCTCGAACTCCTCGAACGGCAGTTCGAGAGTGAGGTCGGAAGCGCCGCTCTCCACTTCCGCAGAACGGCTGGTGGCGTCGGGCACCAGCTTGAACACGACGGTCTCGAACGCGGGCTTCGGGCCCCAGTACTTGGGGAAGGCCCTGAGCCGGATGAAAGCGTTGCGCTCGAACTTCTCCACCATGTAGGGGCCGGAGCCGACCGGCTTGGCTTCGAAGCCGTCGGCGCCGGCCGCGGTGTAGGCCTTCTTGGGCAGGACATAGCCGGTGAGGAACGCCATCCACTTGAACAGCGTGGGCTCGAACTCCTTCACATCCCCGGTAATCACGTCGCCTTCGATCTTGAAGTTGCCGATCTTGCCCCATACGAACTGGATCGGGTTGCCGCTGTTGGGATCGCCCGCGCGTTCCAGCGACCACACCACGTCCTCCGGCGTCACCGGCGTGCCGTCGTGCCAGAACGCGCCCTTGCGCACGGTCATGTGGACCTTGGTCTTGTCCTTGCTCCAGCCCCACTTGGTGAGCAGCCCCGCCTTGAAGGACAGGTCGGGGTTCTGGTCGATGTAGGAGTCGAATACCGACTTGTAGACCGACTGGATGGTCGGATTCACCGCGGACGGCCCGACAGTCGGATCCCAGGACGGCAACGCTACGTTGTAGGCGATGGTCAGGACCTTGCCGCTCTGGGCGTGAGCGGTGCCCAGCAGTGGTGCCACCAGCGGGGTCGCGGCGGCCGCGCCGGTGGCCTGGATGAAGCGGCGGCGGGTAAAGGCGCTCATGACGGGATCTCCTTAGCGTGTCTTGTAAAGGGGGGCGCCGGGTTTTACATCCCGGTCGTTGTTGGTTTGCTCAGAGAGGTGAACCCGCCGAAATCTAGGTTGCGCTCTCTGGTTTGTCAAGCGCGCGCCGCTCCGCAGCAGCGGCCGCGGCCTTTGGCAGCAGGCCCCGCCCCATTTGACAGCCCCGCTGACCCATGCAAAAGTGCCCACCGGCAGCGGCCTGTCGCGGGGCACCTCGACCAAGTCAACGGGCCGCCTCGAAAGACAACGAATCACGGGAAGAGACGAGTCATGGCTGGAAAATGGATCGAGATCACCGCCGCCGACGGCGGCAAGTTCCGGGGCTATCTGACGGTCCCCGCCAAGGGCAAGGGGCCGGGCATCGTGCTGTGCCAGGAGATCTTCGGCATCAACGCCTACGTCCGCGAGGTGGCCGACTATTACGCCGAGGAAGGCTACGTTGTGCTGGCGCCGGACCTGTTCTGGCGCATGGAGAAGGACGTCGATCTCGGCTACAGCGAAGCGGATATGAAGCGGGCTTTCGACTTCTATCAACGCTTCGACGTCAACCGGGGGATGGACGACATCACCGCCGCGGTGAAGGCGCTACGCGCGCGGTCCGAGCTGGCAGGCAAGGTGGGGGCGCTGGGGTTCTGCCTGGGCGGCAAGCTCGCGTACCTGGCGGCTGTCCGCTCCGGCGTGGATGTAGCCGTGGGCTACTACGGCGTTGCCATCGAGCAGGACTTGAAGGACCTTCCCAAGTGCCCGCTAGTGCTGCACTTCGCGGAGAAGGACAAATTCGTTCCGCCGGAAGCGGTGGAAACGATCAAGGCCGCCTTGAATGACCGCAGCGGCGTCGAGATCTACGTCTACCCGGGACAGGAACATGCGTTCGCGCGCACGGGGGGCGACCACTACCACAAGCCATCGGCCTTGATGGCGCATCATCGCTCGATCGCCGCATTCCGGCGTGTGATGGGCCCGCACTACGATTTCTCCGGGCTGTGGGATACCCACTGCATGCACGAGTTCGGCACGCGCGATGTGGACGCCACCATGCAGACGATGGTCGCGCAGCCCTATGTCAACCACATCCCGACGATGACGGGCGGCGTGGGGCACGACCAGCTCAAGCGCTTCTACAAATATCACTTCATTCCGACCACACCCAAGGACACAACGCTCATCCCGATCTCGCGCACGATCGGCGAGGGGATCGTGGTGGACGAGATGCTGTTCTGCTTCACCCATGACATCGAGATCGACTGGATGCTGCCGGGGATCAAGCCGACCGGCAAATACGTCGAGATCCCGCTGGTCGCGATCGTCAAGTTCCGCGGCGACAAGCTCTACAACGAGCACATCTACTGGGACCAGGCCTCGGTGCTGGTGCAGATCGGGCTGCTGAAGCCCGACGGGTTGCCGATAGCCGGCGTGGAGACGGCGCGGAAACTGGTCGACGAGAAGGTCCCGTCGAACACGCTCATGAAACGATGGTCGGAGAGTGCGGGCAAGCCGATTTGAGGCGGCACCCTCACCTCAGCCCTCTCCCATCAAGGGAGAGGAGGTCTTTCTACACCCCGCAAAGCGACCACTGGCCGGTTCCTTCTCCCCGGCAGAAATCAGGTCCCTCTCCCTCTGGGAGAGGGTAGGGTGAGGGTGCGGTAAGGGACTCCTGTCTTCGACGCTGGCGAGAGGGCTAGGCTAAGTTAGATCCGGCACACCTCCTGCAGCCAGCGGGCTTGCGGCGATCCTGCTTCGGGCGCCACGGGATCGGCTGCACCGGGCGGTGAGATCATGGTCTTGACCCGGGCGCCGTTGCTGTCGATCACGGCAACGGCCGCCACCACCAACGTCCCCGCCTTGCAGTCCGCCACGTAGCGTACGTTGCGCCTCAGATGCCCGTCGGGCCTCGGTGCGCCGGTGTCGCCCCAAACGATACCGGCCTCGAAGCTCCGGGTTTGCCCGAAGTCACGTATCGAGTCGCGATCCAGCCCTGCGACTTCGCCTGGCTTGATCGCCGCCATCCCCTCCGGCGTGTTCTCGTCCTGCGCCCGCGCCGGTGTCACTACGATCAGCGCCAGCATCGCGGCGGTTCCCAGAATCGCTCGTCGCATCATCGATCCTCTGTCCAGAACGCTGTTGCTCAATGGATGCAAAAGCCCGCTCGAATTCTCGGCCAATGCGGGCGTAACCACCCCGGCGCTTTGCGCCACCCTCCTTGAAAAGGAGGGGAGAAAAAGATCCTTCCCCTCCTGCCCGAGGAGGGGTGCCTGCGCAGCAGGCGGGGTGGTGGGAGGCTGCCCGCGGTTGAGCTTCGATGCTAACCAGGCTTTTGATCGAAGCGCGGAAACGCCGGGCGCGGGTTACTCAGTTCAAGCCCGATAGTGCCGCTTGGCCCGCTTCTCGGCTTCGCGCGCCGCTTCCTTCGGCGACTTCTGCCCGCTGACCGCCTGCGCGAACATGTCCACCACCACCCAGTCGGCCAGGCAGGCTGCGGAGGCCTCGCCGATGTCGCCGGCATAGCCGCTCCAGCGCATCCGCGCCGTCACGTCGCGGAAGGGAGTCAGCTTGGGGTCGACCTTCCAGAACGGCGTCTGGGCATAGGCCTTGAGCGGCGGGCACATGTAGCTCAACGCCGCCGCCTGCCACGGCTCGTACTGCTCTTTCTCCCACATGAACTGCAGGTAGGCCTTGGCCGCGTTGGGATACTTGCTGTACTTGAACAGCATGGCCTGGGACAGGAGATGCAGCTCGGCGGTCTGGCCGGACGGTCCGATCGGATAGGCGGAGTGGTTCATGTCGGCGGCGATGGCCTTCTGCTTCGGATCGGTGGAGTTCTTCGCCACGTAGTAGATCGACGGCCCGTTGGAGGTGAGGCTGATCCTGCCTTCGAGGAAAGCGTTGTTGTTGGAGACGCCCGTCCACGACAGCGTGCCGTCGATGAAGGTCTTGTTCAACTCGATCATGTACTCGATGGCGGCGACCGTCTCCGGACTGTTGATGACCACGTTGTTCTTCTCGTCCGCCACCTTGCCGCCGAAGCCCCACAGCACGTTGTGGCTCCAGGTCTCGGCGTCCCCGGTCGCGTGCGACAGCGCGAAGCCGGGCGGGTGGCCGTTCTTGGCCAGCGCGCGGCACATCTTGAGGTACGCATCGAAGTCGGTCGGGAAGGTCTCGAACCCCGCCTCCTTCATCCAGGACATGCGATAGTTGAGCATCGCGCCGCCAGCCCCCAGCGGCAGGCCGATCCACCTGCCTTTGTTCGGGCCGCTGTTCAGCGTGCCGTAACGGCGCGCGGTGTCGTACCAACCGCCGTACTTCTGCCCCAGATACTCGGCGAGATCGGTGAGCTCCACCAGCTTGTCGGGGAAGAAGTGCGGGTCCTCCATCCACCCGAGCGCGAGGTCGGGCCCGGTGCCCACGTTGGCCGCCAGCGCCAGCTTCGGCCGCACATCCTCGAAGCCCTCGTTGGTGATCGTCACCTCGACGCCGGTAAGATTGGTGAACTTGGCGGTGTTCGCGTTCCACTGGTCTTCGTCACCCTGGATGAAGCGGCGCCAGCGCATCAGCTTCAGCGTCGCTCCGGCTTCGGGGGTGTACTTGAGCGGCGCGCGCTGGGCCGCGGCCGGCGCCACCGTCGCCGCCACGGCCGCGGCGCCGAGCGCTTTCAGGATCTGACGTCGGGTCTTGTCGGTCATGCTTCTCCTCCGTATTGTTCGGGTTCGCGCGCGCTTCGCTCGGATCCGCCGCGCGCTAGGGAAGGTCTGGTCAATTCGCACGACGCGCGTTGCGTCAGGTGCGGATGAATGCAAGGCGTCGCTCCGAAGCTAAGGTAGGTACCTTTGCAAGGAGCGCAACACAGCAGGCGCCGCACCTGACGCAACCCGATAATATTCGCCTCCTTCGAGGGACCGGGCGCATGTACGAATTGACCAGACCTTCCCTAGATCAGACTGCTACTCTCCGTTCTCCCGCGTCACGGCTTGCAAAAAGTCGCTGATCTCCTCGTTGAGGAACTGCGCGTCGTCGGTTGTCAAGCTGGTGGCCGCCTGATGCCCTTGCACCGACGGAATCTCGACCAGGGTGGCATCGGGAATAGCATCCGCCGCCTCCTGCGCGCACTGAGTCGGGTTCAACAGGTCCAGTGGCGGCGCCAGGATCATCGCGCGCGCCTTGATCGACTCCAGCGCCGCAATGGTTTCACCGTTGTATCCCGGCGTGGTCCCCACGTCGTGAGCCTGATAAGCCCAGCTCTGATAGAGCCAGTCGGTGGCATCGAACCCGTTGGCGCGGCTGTCCGCGGTAACCTTCTCCATCCAGTCCAGCGCATCCAGCGGCCGCTCGAACATCTCGGCCAGCGCGGCCGGGGTGCGGCCGGCCAGCACGCTCATCACCCCGCTCCACGCGCGCCAGCCGCGCTCGGGATCGCCGGTGAATGCTTCCCCATCCCAGGCAGGGTCCGCCATCAAAGCACGGCGAGCGGTCTCGACCACCGCCACGGCCCAGGGCGCGGTGCGCGCCATCGGGGTCATGGCCACGACCGAGCGCATGAACTCCGGGTAGCTCACCGCCCACTGCAGCGCCTGCATCCCGCCCATGGAGGCGCCGACGACGGTCAACAGGGTTTCGACCTCGAGGGCTTCGACCAGCAGCCGATGCTGGCTCAGAACCATGTCGCGGAGGCAGAAGCGCGGGAAGCGCGCACCGGGTTGCACGCGGCTCGTGCTGGGCGAAGTCGTCAGCCCGTTGCCGATCGGATCGACGCACACGATGAAGCAGTGTTCCGGATCCAGCGCCTTGCCCGGCCCGATGAGGAAATCCAGCCGGTGGTGGTTGCCCGACAGAGAAACCGTCACCAGCACCGCGTTGTCGCGGGCTTGGTTGAGCTTGCCGTGCGTGACGTAGGACAGCTCGAAATCGCGAATCACCTCGTCGCCTTCGAGCGTGAGATCACCGGCAGCCCAGCGTCGGTGCGGGGCTTCGATCATCCCCGGCCTGAGCGGGGGGTGGCGAGGAAGCGTCTTGGTCATGACCGGCAATCCGGCATCAGACCCACACCACGGAGCTGCATTGCATTCATCTTCATGGGTCGAACACGATGACGGTGCGGATGCCCTCCCCGCGCGCGAGCGAGGCGAAGCCGTCGTTGATCTCCTCGAGCTTGATGCGCCGCGTGATCAACTCGTCCAGCTTGAGGCGGCCTTGCAGATACTCATGCACGATCCATGGAAAGTCGCGCCGCGGACGCGCATCCCCGTAGCTGGAGCGCACGATGCCCCGCTCGCCCATCAGCGAGCCCCAGCGGAAGCTCACCTGCTCGTCGATGTTGATCTTGCCCAGCCACACCACCTGACCTCCCGGGCGCACGGCCTCCACCGCGAGCCGGAACGCCTCGGCGCGCCCGGCCGATTCGAACACGTAATCGGCGCCGCGGCCCTGCGTGAGCGCCTTGACTTGCTCGACCACATCGCCTTGCGCCGCATCCACAATGTGCGTAGCCCCGAATTGCATTGCCCGGTCGAGCTTCGCGCGGCCCACGTCCACCGCAATGATCTGCCCAGCGCTCACCAGCTTGGCTCCCTGCAGCACGTTCAGCCCGACCGCACCGCAGCCGATCACCGCCACGTTGGAACCGGCCGCGACCTTGGCCTTGCGCACCGCAGCACCGACTCCGGTCATGACGCCACAGCCGATGATGCAGGCGCGATCGAACGGAATCTCCGCCGGCACCCGGATCGCGCCCGACTCGGGAACGACAGTGTACTGCGCATGGGTCGAGGTTACCGAATAGTGATGGACGGTCGAGCCGCCACGCGACATGCGCGACTTGCCATCGAGCAGAAACCCGCGCGGCTGGTTGCGCGAGAAGGGCTCGCACAAAATAGGCAGGTCGCGCTCGCAGTAGAAGCAGTGGCCGCAGTGCGGGTTCCAGGAGCAGATCACGTGATCGCCCGGCTTGACCTGGGCGACCTCGCTACCGACTGCCTCCACTACGCCTGCGCCCTCGTGCCCCAGCACGATGGGCAGCGGATAGGCGAGCGAGCCCTGCATCACTTCCAGGTCGGTGTGGCACAGGCCACTGGCACGGATGCGCACCAGGACGTCGGTGGGCGCCAGCGGCGCCATCTCGAGCGTCTCGATGGTCATAGGCTGGTTCACTTCGTTCAGCACCGCCGCTCGGAATTTCATGTTGCTTCCTGAAGCAATTTATCCGAAAGGCGCAGAGCGCTGAGAAGACCCGAACCGAAGAGGAACCGCTGAGGCGCGAAGAGCGCCAGATGAAAACACAGGTTCTTGAGACTTTGCCGTGGGTCCCGCACGCGGTTGCGGTCTATTCCCTCCCCTTCAAGGGGAGGGCTAGGGCAGGCAGCAGACATAAGGTCCCTCTCCCTCAGGGAGAGGGTAGGGTGAGGGTGGGGGTACGGACGCGGCGCATCCCCCCATCCTGACCCTACGCGGGCAAGTCACTTCGGATTGCGCTTGTCGGTGCCGCGGTACAGGATCTTGTTCGCCTCCTCGGTCACACGCGCGTGGAACGCAACGGCTTCCGGATCGAGGTCGGCCTTGGGCACGGGTTCCATCTCGAAGTGGCGGTAGTTGTCCACCCCGCGCACCAGGGTGGCGCAGTCCCGCGGTCCGACGGTCTGCTTGACGTACGTCGGGATATAGCGGACCGCATAGCCCAGGCGCCGGTAGTCGGCCTGGTTCGGGTCCGAACCGTGCACCAGCCGCACGTGATGCAGCGAGAACTCGCCCGGCTGCAGTTCGATGTTCACCGCGTCGGCCTCGTTGACCTCGACTGCCACCTCCTGGCCGCGGGTGAGCAGGTTGTTCTCGGCGAAGGTGTCCTTGTGCGGCAGCTGGTCCACCAGGTGCGTGCCGGGAATGACGCGCATGCAGCCGTTCTCCACGATGCTCACGGACAGCGCGATCCACGCGGTCACCACGTCGGGATGGCTCAGGCCCCAGTAGGTCGAGTCCTGGTGCCAGGACACGTAGCTGGGGTCGCGCGCATCCTTCAGGAAGAAGCTGCTGCTCCACACCAGCAGATTGGGTCCGTAGATATCTTCCACCGCATCGAGGATGGCCGGGTGCCGGATCAACTCGTTGGCCCAGGTGAACAGCAGATGCGGCTTGCTGCGCAGCGAGCCGCGCATGGGTCCGCCCAGCGCGGCCTCGGACAGCTCCAGCCGGCGCCGGTAGGCCAGCGCATCTTCGGCCGACAACGCTCGCAACGGGAAGTGGTAGCCTTTGCGTCCAAAGGCTTCCACTTGTGCCGCCGTGAGCATTTTGTTCCTGTGCTGGGAGGAGGCGGCGGTGGCCGCAGCATGTTCGGTCATAGGTCGAAGCTCCTGATGCGCGTCGGAGATCCATCATGAGCGAAAGGCGGGTCGGGGAGCATCTTCCCGGCCCGCCTTTCGAACTGCTCTCGCCAGTTACGGCAGTTGATATCCCTTCTTGCCGACCCGGATCTTGTACAGGCTCTTGCCCGAGGTCAGGTACAGCACGTTGGAGTCGGCGCCGCGACCGAAGCCCACGTTAGTGGGCAACTCCTTGCCGGTGGAAATGTAGGCAAGCTCCTTGCCTTGCGAAGTCAACACCTGGACACCCGGACGGTACTCGCAGCGCGAGGCTAACCAGATATTGCCTTCGGAGTCGGCAATCATGCCATCGGGCCCACTGCAAGGCTTGTCGCGAGCGGTGTAGTCGATCAGCACGCGGCGATTGCTGAGGTTGCCGGTGGCTGAGTCAACGTCGTACGCCTGCAACTGGTGATGACCCTGCAGAGTCTTCTCACCCTCCTTCAGGTTCTGGAACTCGAACCAGCCGTTGTCGTTGCCGATGATGTACAGGGTCTTCTGGTCCGGCGAGATCAGAACGCCGTTGCACTTCCCGCAATCGGTAGCGACGCGATGCACGGAGCCATCCGTGTCGAGCCGATAAACCGCGACACCGTCTTGGAAAATCGGCTCGTGGCCCAGGTAGCGAGGATCCGAGAAGTAGATGCGACCCTTCTCGTCGATGGTGATGTCGTTGAGCGCGTTGTACGGCTTGCCGTCGTAGAGGCCGGTCAGAATGTAAGTCTTGCCGGTCTTCATGTCGGTCTTCACCAGCATCGTACCGCCGTAGTCCGCGCCGAGCGCCGCGATCATGTTGCCGTCGCGATCGAACTTGATGCCGTTCGACATGCCGCTCGGGCTGCGGAAGATCGTGGTCTCGCCGGTCTTCGGATTGTGCTTCCAGATGTTGCCGGCCTGCAGATACTTGCCCGACGGATCCTTGCAGAACTTCGTGAAGGTGATGTCGCTGAAGTAGATCATCCCATCGTGGCCCGCCGAGACACCCTCGGTCAGCATGCAGCCGCCGTCGAAGATGCGCTCGAGCTTTGCGCCTGCGGGGACGTAGGCCGGGTCGCCGACCGGCGCCGGGAATCCGGGATCGTCCGCGAAGGCGGTTGCAGCGAACGCCAGTGCGAGGCCGAGAGCGGCCGCGGTGCGCTTGAAGCCGTACATGTTGCTCATGTCTCCTCCTGTGATTGCCGACTTATTGGTAGAAAACTTACCGTGTCGGGTGCGGGCGCCTTGTGCCTGCGCCGCGCGGCCCGGATCTCCCCTCGCCTCGTCGGCGGCCGGGTAGCCCTTCCTTTGTTGGATGCGATCGGCCGGTACGGGATCAACCGCAGTGCGGCGATCTGCGATCACAGCGCCGCCGGCTCGACTGCTGCCGGTTCACGCTGTCTGTAGCCTACGTCCCTACTATGTCCCTATACCCACTACGTGGCTATCATTTATAAGTAAAATCGGGTTTCAACTATAAAAACCTCATATGAGCTTGTCAACCGATAAGAAGCCTCCGCGTAGGCGCGCGCAGTATTCGGCACCGGCGCTCGAGAAGGGGCTCGACGTGCTGGAGGTGCTTGCCGCAGAGCCGCACAGCCTGACGCTGCAGGAGATCGCCAATCGGCTCGATCGCTCGCCCAACGAGCTGTTTCGGATGCTGGATGTTCTTGTGAGGCGCGGTTACCTGGCCCGGGAAGCGGCCTCGACCTACATCCTGACGCTGAGGCTGTTCGAGCTGGGGCAGCGCCATCCGCTGGTGGACCGGTTGCTCGATGCTGCAATGCCGCACATGCAGGAACTGGCACGCCAGACCGGGCAATCGAACCATCTGTGCGTACATCACGACGCCCGCCTCGTGGTAGTGGCCCGTGCCGAGCCGCCGGAGCCCATGAGCTGCCTCGTGCGGCAGGGTGCCCACTTTGCGTTCCAGGACGACCGGGTCTCGGCGCGCGTCATCACCGCGTTCCAGGGCGGCAGCCGGCAGGCGCAATACGTGGGCGAGTTGACGGGCAGCGGGAAGGTCTCGACGCCTCGCCGCCGGGCGCTACTGAAGCGGCTCGAGGCGATCCGCGCGCGCGGCTACGATGAGGGGCCGAGCGACACGTTGAGCGGCGTGGTCGACATCTGCTTCCCGATCTTCGACCAGTTCGGCGTGGTTGCGGCGCTCAATGTCGTCTATCTGAAGCAACGCGACGCCCGCGTGACCGTGCCGGCAGCGCGCAAGGTCCTGCAACAGAGGGCGGACGCGATCTCGCACTCGCTCGGGTCGGCGCCGCGCCCGTGAGTGGCGCGTCGCGGCTGCGGGCGCATTCCGGATTTGACCTTCGGAATAACGGTACCGGGACGACACCTGCGCGCGCCGACGGAAAGAGTCCTCAGTGCTTCAGATTCCAGACTTGCTCGACGCGCGCGTCACGCCCGCAGCTTTTACGGTAGAAGCTATACCGGATCGGATTCTTTTTGTAGTAATCCTGGTGATACTCCTCGGCGACATAGAACTGTCCCGCCGGCACGACTTCAGTGTAGATGTGCTCGAAGCGGCCACTTTTTTGCAGCGCCGCCTTGCTCGCTTCGGCCGCCTCGCGCTGGGCCTGATCCTGATAAAAAATCACCGTTCGATACTGTGCGCCTACGTCGCAGAACTGGCGATCTTGCACAGTCGGATCGACGTGGTGCCAGAAGTAGTCCAGCAGTTGCTGGTAGGTTACCTTCTGAGGGTCGTAGTACACGCGAACCGACTCGGCATGGCCGCTGCCGCCGTGACTGACCTGCTCGTAAGTCGGATTCTTCAGCTCGCCGCCGGTGTAGCCGGACTCGGCCTCGACGACCCCTGGGAGCTTCTCGAAGTCGGCTTCCAGGCACCAGAAGCAGCCTCCGGCAAAGATGGCGGTAGCCGTCTGCGCGGGTGACGTCTGAGCGGCAGCCTGCACTGCTGTCGCGTGTCCATGTGCTGCCATCCCGTTCCCAGGCAGCGCCAGCGCCAGGAATAGATACGCCGATGCAACCATGCGATGCATGCTTTGATCTCCGCCAGAGCTGGGTTGATGTGACTCGCGTTATCGCAAGCCAATTGTACGGACGAAACGGCCGACCGGATGCGGACCATGCTCTACCGCGGGGCACGAGGCCGAAAGTTTCCGCCAACTCTACGCAGTCGGATTCGAGACAGGTGGATGAAAGCTTCTCAGCGCCGCAAATACGCAACTTCATCGTCGGCGACGGTTGCGGCTGCGCTTATCAGGGCCACGCTATCGACTTGAATCAAAATCGCTTTCGACTCGCTCTCACCTCGCTTCCCCGGAACCGGGGCGGCCCGGTCGGCAGCAATTCTTGGTGTCGCGGTCGCGACCAGCTATCATGAACAGGGTACGTCGCGGAACCACGAAAATGCCGATGCATCTGTTGAGGGTAGCTCTCCCGTCGATGCTTGCGTGCGTGCTCGGGCTGCAGTGCGCTCACGCGGACGTCTACGCATGGGTCGATGCGTCTGGAACGGTTGTCTTCAGCGATCTGGCTCCGCCGCGCGGTGCTCGCGTCATCGATGTCGTTCCCGACAGCGCGGCGGCCGTCCGAACACGAGCCACTGTCCCGGCCAGCCATGATGCGTCCCGGCAGGCCGAGGTCGACATGCTCTCCGAACGCGTGCGGTGGCTCGAGCGCGCCGTCGAACTTGGCGGCCGTCAAGCCTATGCCCCGCAATATGGAACCGGTCCCGTGCTGGCAATGAACAGCGGGTGTGATTACACCTGGACGGATTGCGCGCCGTGGTGGGGGCCAACGACCTATCCCGGCATCATCGTTGTGCAGAGCCCGCTCGTCTTCCACGGCTTCGGACGATTCCACCGGGGTCACCACTTCGCGACGCCAAGTCGGTCACGCACATCCGGGGGCTTCCACGTCCACTGAACCGCCCGGTCCGCCTGGCGCTCTCGCCCGTGCGCCACGATCGGGCGGATACGCAGCTGTCGCCCTCGACAGACTGCGTGACGGCATCGAATAACTTCTTGGACAAGACGGGGTCGGCCGTGCCGGAAACCGAACGCTTTACACTGCATTTGCCGCCTACCGCGGCGGAAAAGGAAACGCTATACGCCAAAGGGGTGTTGCGCCCGGAACAGTTGACGCACGGCGCTTACTATGTAGGGCACGTGCACTCGACTCCGGCTGTCGCGCGCTGGCACGCAGCCAAGCGGCGCTTCGTATTGTTGCACTCCGCCCTGGGCGTGCGCGGGACCAAGGCGATCCCGCATGTCGCGGACGCGCGCACCGAGGAGATGTTTCTTCCCCTGTCCGAGAAGGTACCCACGGACGAGCAACGCATCAGCGACTACGCCTTCGAGACCACCTCGTAAGGCGGACACGACGCCGTTGCTTTTTCCTTACGTTCCGCTGACGCCAACAAGCTTGCACCTCAGCGTCATACTCCCGGCGCGGCCGCAGGAAGCGCTGCAACTGCGCGGCGAGAAGGAACCTTCCGATGCGCCGGGGGGCGCGGCACAGCGGACTGCGTAACCCTCGTGCGGCGCCGGGACAGGTTGCCGACAGGCAGCCTGTGTATCTTCCCTGATACACACCCGCCGGGTATTGGCATGGCATGCACGGGAAGACTCCCCTCTGGCCCTATGTTGTAAGTCTCTCGGGATTGGCGCTCGCCGCGCTGGTCACTGCGTGGCTTGGATATGCCTGCACTTTCGACACGCCCCCCGCCTGTCCCTTGGATCAAGGATTCGTCTGGAGCACGGACTTCACGTTGTTCCACCGTCCGGCCTATTCTGGTGCCGACCGCTCACGAGGGGCTGAGGCCGAGAAGTCCAGCGCCTGGCAGCCTTGACCATCCAAGCTCGAGACGGGATCTCGGCGCTTCAACCTGACGCAAAACCCCGTTCGCGCTGAGCGTCGTAGCGTCAGCTACAAAACCCCGTTCGCGCTGAGCGTCGCAGCACCAACTGCAGAGTCGAAGCGTCTAATCGGCCACCGCTCTGAATCCCCGCCGCGGATCAGGGCACTAACGCTGTGGACTAATTTTGCGACCAACTGCCCCTATGATCTCGACCCCCATGCGCGTGGCTCTCCTGGAGGACGATCCATCGCAGGCGGAGCTGCTTAGCCACTGGCTGGCGTCGGCCGGCCTCCTCTGCAGCCGGCATGAGCGCGGACACACTCTGCTGTCCGCTCTAAGGCAAGAGAGCTTCGACGCCAGTAGTGTCTCAGTTTGAAAATCCGAGACCGATGCGCTCCTCCGCTCGCGGGTCTACAATGCCCGCATGCCTAAACGCTCAAGCAAGCCAAAGCCTCGCGATCTAAACACGGTCGCGTTCTCTATCGTCGCTCAGGCCACGGGAGAGGCCGAACCTGAAGCGAAGCCAGTAGACGGCAAGAACCCTGCTGCGGTCGCACTCGGTCGCCTCGGAGGTCTGAAGGGTGGCGCCGCGCGCGCCAAGAAGCTATCCCCGGAAAAGCGCAGTGAGATTGCTAAGAAAGCGGCCGCTACTCGGTGGAAGAAGGAGCGCGCTTAGGGGCCTTAGGCTTCGTTGCTGCCTTAGGCTTCGTTGCGGCTTTCTCGGGCTTCTCCCCTTCCTTTTGGGCCTGCGCTACGAATTCTTGCAGGTCAGGAATGGTGCCGAAGGTATTCTCATACTGCTCTAGAGTCTTTTGCCAGTTGCGCAGCAGTATTTTTGCGTGCTGCGGCGACATCACTACAGTTACCTCGTCCTGCAGAAGCTGGGTACCGCCCGGCGCTTCAATCACCTGAGAGAAAATTATCCTAACGTCCCACGGTGTGATTGCCATTCTCGCGCCATTGGTATATGTCATACGGAAGTTTGGCGCTTGCACGCTCATGGCGCGTACAACAGGAAGTTCTTTTTGCTGAGATTCGCTCATGACTTCCCCCTCTAGGCAGCAGCTTGCAGCACGGGGAATCCAGTGCTTTGCGTCAGATGCATGTCTGGATGCGTTTCCCTCAATATACTCAGCGGCAACGAAGTGTCGTTGGCGACCACTTGAAGGCGTGGTCTCTCCGCGCGGCTGACTTGTTCTAATTGATCGATCTCAGCAGGAAAAGAGGCAATAGCGAAATCATCCGGGGAAAAATCATCGGAGAATCTTACCAACTCGCTGAACGGTACAAATTTGACAAGCAACGCTACGTCAAACGCAGCCGCTAGACGCTTTAGGGTCTCCAGGTTTACCTGACCGCCACCAGGCTGTTCCATCGCGGAAATGCGAGGTTGCAGCATCCCGGCCAATTCTGCCAACTGCTTTTGGTTCAACTTGCGTTGCTTTCTAAGAGCGCGAATCTGAAACGGTAGCCCCACGTTTATCTGGGAGGCAACGAAAGCCTCGCGGTGTTCCTTACTTTTCTTCAGGCGCTTCATTGTCGTCGCTGTCATGGTCTACTAAGCTCCCTCGATTTTGCTCAAAGTCTCGTTTCCTGCTGAGTGCTGTATCGAGTGCGTTCGGCGGCTCGTAGCGATTGTCCTTATGAAAACATCCAATTAGAAAAACAATTTCCCGGTCATGACGACCTTTGCAGCCGATCAATCGGATCGGCGGCTTGTTTTTGAGGCGCACCTCTCCAAGCCCTTGGAGATTTCCAGACAGCCACTTGAAATCATCCCTGGACCAAGCTTCCATCTTCCCAAGAATTCTGATTAGTTCATCTAAATCAGATTCTTGCTGAATAGTAAGCTCCTTCCGATACCACTTCCTAACGTGGTTCGTACCATTCGAGGCCACAAAATCCATGAAGGTCCAGAGCGCCATTATAAGTAATTTGTTATCTTTCCGCTACCTGTAGATTATAATCTTTTTGTTATATAAAGTGCTTGACGTATTCAAGAGCGCTCAAGCATAATGTTCAACATGAATCGTCTGTCATTAGAAAAGCGCGCACAAATCATTGGTTGCCTCGTGGAGGGAAACAGTATGCGCGCCACGTCCAGGCTCTGCGACGTGAGCATCAACACGGTTACCAAGCTGCTGGTGGACGTCGGCGCGGCGTGCTCCGAGTACCAAGACAAGGCGTTCCGGAACCTGACCTGCAAGCGTATCCAGTGCGACGAGATTTGGGCGTTCTGCTACGCCAAGAAAAAGAACGTCCCCGAGGTGCTCAAAGGCCGCTTTGGCTATGGTGACGTGTACACCTGGACGGCGATCGATGCCGAAACGAAGCTGGTTCCATCCTTCGCAACTGGGCCCCAGTCGTTGCACCGTAGCCTTACCCGCCATCCTCGATCTTCGGTACACCGAAGGTCGACCGAAACTCCTCGCAGTATTTTGCCAAGCGACGCGCGATGTCGTAGCACTCGTAGTAGTTCTGTGCCCACGATTGGAGATCCCGGTTCTCGAGCGTTATCACGGGTCTCTATCCGGCATGAGAAATTGGTAGACTCCTTCCCGGCGCCGCTCGAGGG